>NZ_JAYQPI010000020.1:0-14454 GCF_038145245.1 Candidatus Allofontibacter sp.
CAAACATTATTTTGGGTATTTGCAGGATTAATGGGAGCATCCCTTTCTTCAATATTTATGGTTTATGTTGGCGCTAGTATTGCTCGGGTATTTTTTATTACCGCAGCAACTTTTGCTACAATGAGTCTTTACGGCTACACAACAAAATCTGATCTGACTAAACTTGGATCATTTTTAATGATGGGTTTAATTGGAATCATCATCGCTTCAATCGTAAATATTTTTCTTAAATCTACACAACTAGAATTTATCGTATCATTACTTGGAGTTATAATTTTTGTTGGTTTAACTGCTTACGACACACAAAAAATTAAAGACATGTATTTTGATGGTGGAGATTCTGAAACAATGGCTAAAAAATCTATTATGGGTGCTTTAACTCTATATTTAGATTTTATTAACCTCTTTATAATGTTGTTAAGATTTTTCGGACAAAGAAGAGACTAATCTATTTATTTTTTATAGCCCCATTTATATGGGGCTATGAACAAGATGAACCAATCGAATTTACTTAAACCTGATTGGTCAAATATACCAGCACCAGAATTAGATGTATCGCTAGAACATTTAAATAATTTTACAATTCCAGAAATAAAACTTTTAAGCACAAGTGGACATGAGATTGATTTATCAAAATTAAATGGGCTCAGTATTATTTATGTATACCCGATGACAGGCCAACCTAATGTTGAATTGCCTAAGGGTTGGGATCAGATACCTGGGGCGAGAGGATGTACACCACAATCCTGCAGCTTCAGAGATAATTTTTCAGAACTTAAAAAATTAAATATTGAAAATATTTTTGGACTTTCAAGCCAAACGACTAAATATCAAAAAGAAATGTCGGAAAGACTTCATCTTCCTTATCCTATTTTATCCGATGAAAAATTGCTGTTTGCGAATGCTTTAAAGCTTCCTACCTTTAAAGTGGATAATATGAATTTAATTAAAAGAATTACTTTAATTATAAATAATAAAGAAATTATAAAATATTTTTATCCTGTCTTTCCGCCAGATCAAAATGTAAATGATGTAATATTTTGGTTAAAAGAAAATAAAGTTAACAAGTGCTAATTGCCAGAACATCGCTTAGAACAATATTTTACAAAATTCCAATTTTTTTCCCATTTTTTTCTCCATACGAATTCTTTTTTACAACTAGTACAAATTTTTTTAGGTAGCTGATATTTTTTTTTCAAATTACTTAATAACTTTAAGATGTTTTTTTGAATATTTTCTTGAAATGATTTTTAAAATAGAACTTAAGTTATCTGAAATTTTAATAACTAAACCACTTGCATCTTTTAGCTGATATTTATTCTTATCTTTTTGATTAAGTATTTTTAATATTTGAAATAAAGGATTTTCCGTTGCCTTTCTATAGATTTCAAAACTAATCATAGTCTTGCTCATATAAATTCCATAATCTTTCCATTCGCCAACAGAAACCATTGAACCATAAAGATTTAAGATTTCTTGCAGCTCTTTTTTATTAAAAAAGTTTTCTTTATTAAGATTATTATTTTTAATTAAATGAAGTTTCATTGGTCAGTTCTGTGTTTTTGAATAAGCGATACCTGCATAATCGTAAATATTAAAGTGATCGGTAATAATCCAAAAACTTTAAACTGAACCCAGAATTCTTCACTCTGTGTTCTCCAAACAAGCTCATTTAAAATTGCTAAAAAAATAAAAAAATACATCCAACGTTTATTTAGAATATTCCAGCCCTCGTCTGAAATTTTAATTGAGCCATCAAATAATTTTTTTAATAAAGGTTGTTTAAGAAAAATTTGTCCATACAAAAGTATAAGTGCAAAAATTACATTTATAATTGTAGGCTTCATGTAAAAGAATATTTTGTTGTCAAAAATAATTGCAAGTCCACCAAAGATAGAAACAACAACTGCACCCAATATTGGTATAGTTGGAATTTTTTTATCTATTCGATAAACAAAAAATACCGATATAATAGTTGCAATAATTAAAGGAATTATTGCATAAGTCATCCCATGTCTTTTGTAGAAATAAAAAAAGATTAATAATGGACCTATGTCTAAGAAAAATTTTATGAGACCTTTATTCATTAAATTTTTAGTATTTTTTTTTATAATTATTCTAAACTTTAATTCGTCTTTAGCAAAAGAATTTAAATATGATGTTCGTGCTTATAATTTAAATGTTATGGATATTAATTTTAATATCGATGATGAGGTAAATAATAAAATTACTTTTAGCGCTGAAAGTGTAGGTATCGTTGGGTTCTTTGTAAAAGTATTTGCAAAATCTAAAGTTGAATTTGGTGATAAAAGTAAGAATACTTGGAGCTACGAGTATCGATATGATAAACCATCTACTAATAAGTATAGAGTAAATAAAATTAATTTTTCCAAAGAAAAAGTTCTTAGTTTTGAAACTGATCCACCTAGAACTGAAGATTTAACCAAAAAAGTTCCATATAAAAAAGAAGATTATTTTGGGGTTATTGATCCAATTTTTGCTGTTAAAAAATTATTCTTGATTGATAAAAAAAATCTTGATTGTAATAAAAAAATTAAGGTTTTTGATGGTAATATTTTTTATTATTTAGTAATGAAAAAAGAAAATGTGCATATAGACTTTGATTCAGTCTTTTCTAATTATAAAGGAAAATTACAAAAATGCATTTTGACTTATCAACCAATATCAGGTTACATTCCAGGAGACCCCAACACTCCTGAGCAGTTTAAAGTAGATCTTTACTTTGGAATTGTTGGGGATAACTATTTTCCGATTTATGCGACAACTAAAGGAAAAAAAGGAATTAGACTTAAAATGTACTTAGATACAATTCACTGAGCTATTGAATTTTTTATAATAATCACTACTTTAAATTTAATGTTAGAAAAAAAATTAAACAAAGCCAAATTCTCAATTGGGGAAGTGGTAAGACATCGTTTGTTTGATTTTAGAGGCGTGATCTACGATGTAGATTTTCAATTTAATAATTCAGAAGAATGGTACCAATCAATTCCAAAAGCAGCGCGTCCTAGAAAAGATCAGCCCTTTTATCATTTATTAGCTGAAAATGATGAGATCACTTACGAGGCTTATGTTTCAGAGCAGAATTTAGTGGGTGATGATCCAAATGAACCAGTAAGACATCCTTTAGTTAATGAAATATTTAAAGGAAAAAGAGGAAATCTTTACTTTAAACCCTCAAATTAGCCTTATTCTTACCGCCTTAATTCAAACATTTTTAACGCAAAAGTTAGACAGATTAATTTATTAAATTAAAGTTAATACCTAACTGAGTTATCTTTGATCCCCAATCTCCCTTATCTCAGTTAGGTAAACTTCTAATCTTCTCAAACATGTAGTAAAAAAATCAAACTTAAATGTTTGAAATATTTAAACCTAGAACTTTTTTTAATTTAGCAAACAACAGTATTTTTTGGTTAAAGATAATTTTTTCTTTTGCAATTATTATTGGTTTAATTTTAGCATTAGTTTTATCACCAATTGATTATTTACAAAAAGATACTGTGCGAATTATGTATGTGCACGTGCCGTCCTCCTGGATTTCTTTATTTATTTTTTTAATTATTGGAGTCTCATCATTTATAAGTTTAATTTTTAAAGTTAGAGTTTTTTCAGTTTATGCTAAAAGTTTAGCACCGATTGGATTAGTTTTTTCTTTAATCTCTATTGTGACGGGATCATTGTGGGGTTATCCAACATGGGGAACTTTTTGGAGTTGGGATGGCAGATTAACTTCAATGTTTGTTTTAGTGTTAACTTATATTTTATACTTTTCTTTGTGGTCGTTTATAAAAAATTATAATTTAGCTGAAAGAATTACTAATGTTGTTGGCATTGTAGGATTAGTAAATATTCCTATTATTAAATTTTCGGTTGCATGGTGGAATACGCTTCATCAACCAGCAAGCATTACACTAACTGCCGCACCCACTATACATAGTTCAATGTTAGCGCCATTACTTATTATGTTTTTTAGCTTTTGTATTTTATCGTTAATTATTTTCTTGATTAGATATAAATATGAAATTATAAATTTTAGAGTTAATAAAAAATGATATTAAATTTTTTAAATATGGGCGGTTATGGTTTATACATATGGTTATCATATGCTTTTGCCACTTTATCGTTAATCTTTCTTTATTACGTTTCAGTTAAAAAATTGAATTCTATTAAAAATATCGAGCATCTTTATCAGTCTGAAAGAGCTGAAGAAGTTTCAGTTTCACTACAAGCTAATAAATTTTAGTTTAATATCTAATTAAGTCCCGATATCTTCTTAAAAATTTGTTTAAATACAATTATGATTTTTAGCAAATCTGCAAAAAATAGATTAAAAATCTTTTCATTATTATTAGTTGTCGCGTCGATAATATTTTTTTTTATTTATAATAATTTACAAAAAAATGTGGTGTATTTTTATGCGCCTCAAGAAATAAAAAATTTAAAAAATACACCCACTAATAAGATTAGACTTGGAGGATTAGTCAAAGAAAATTCGCTGAAGAAAAATAACAATACTTATGTTTTTATTATTACTGATCTAAAAAGTGAAATTTTTGTTGAGTATAATGGTCTATTGCCCAATTTATTTGTCGAAGGAAAAAGTGCTGTTGTAGAGGGTGTTTTAAAAGATAAAAGATATTTTATTGCAAGCACAATACTTGCAAAACATGATGAGAATTATATGCCGCCAGAAGTTGCAAATAGTTTGAAAAAAAATAAATCAAATAAATGATTATGGCTGGTTATATAGGTAATTTAACTTTATTTTTATCTTTAATATTTAATGGTTTTCTAATTTTTTCCTTAATAAAAGGAATTAAAAATAATAACTTTAAAGAATTAAAAACAATTAGCTTTTTTAACGATAGTATTTTCTTCTTATTACTAATTTCATTTCTAATCTTAATATACTGTTTTATTGTTTCTGATTTTTCTAATGTAGCCGTTTACCAAAATTCTCATACTGCTAAGCCATTAATTTACAAAATATCGGGAGCATGGGGAAATCATGAGGGCAGTATGGTGTTATTTATTTTAATATTATCATTATTTTCATTTGTTTTTTTTAGAACAAAAGTTATTGAAAAATTAAAATTTTATACAGTTTTTTTTCAAGCAATATTAATTTTAATTTTTTTAATTTTTTTAATTTTAACTTCAAATCCTTTTGATCAAATAGTACCCAAGCCACTTCAAGGTCTTGGTTTAAATCCTATCTTGCAGGATCCTTTACTTGCGATTCACCCGCCATTTTTATATTTTGGATATGTTGGTTTTTCTTTAGTTTTTAGTTTTGCTCTTGCAGGGTTAGTAACAAATAATTTTGATAAATTATGGAGCAAAGTTGCAAACTTTTGGATTATTCTTCCTTGGTCTTTACTGACTATTGGAATTGGCCTCGGGTCTTTTTGGGCTTACTATGAATTAGGTTGGGGCGGATATTGGTTTTGGGACCCAGTTGAAAATGCATCATTAATGCCTTGGCTTGCAGCAACTGCTTTAGTTCACTCGAATATTGTAACTTTTAAAAAAGATAAATTACATTCTTGGACTGCGTTACTTTCTATATTTACGTTTATAATGAGTTTACTTGGGACGTTTCTAGTAAGATCTGGCGTATTAAATTCAGTTCATGCTTTTGCAAATGATCCCTATAGAGGCGTATATATTTTAAGCAGTATTTTACTTATCACTTTTTTTTCATTAGCTATTTTTATTGTCAAAAGTCCGAAAAAATTTTTGTATGAAAAATATTATTTTTTTCAAAGAGATAATTTTATCTTAATTAATAATTGTTTTTTGATATTTTTTCTTTCCGTGGTGTTAGTTGGAACTGTTTATCCTATTATTTTAGATGCAATTAGTGGCAAAAGTATTTCGGTGGGCCCTATTTATTATCACACTATTTTAGCTCCTTTTTTATTCATATTTTTATTTTTCATGTCTCATGGGCCTCTTCTTAGTTGGAATAAAGAAGATAAATTTTTACAAATAAAAAATTTTAAAATTTTTTTTCCAATATCTATTGTGATTTCTTCAGTAATTATTTTTTGGTTCTTTAATTATAAAGATATTATTTTAATTCTAGGTTTGTTTTTTTCTGTTTATCTAATTATTTCGGTTTTATTTGATTGGTTTTTACAAAAAAAATTAACCATACATTTTGGAAGATTAATTTCCCATTTAGGATTTGGCGTATTAATTTTTGCTATATTCGTTAATGCTTATTTGTCTAAAGAAATTAATGCAGCGATGAAAGTGGGTGATGAAGTTAAAATACAAGAATTTATTATTAAATTTAAAAGCATTAACAAAATTAAAAAAGAAAATTATGAGGAAGTTTTTGGTAATTTTTTAGTCATTAATAAAGAAAAACAAATTGAATTGACGCCATCCATTAGAAGATATGATCAACCAATACAATTTACTTCTGAGACAAGTATTAAGACTAATTTTATCGTAGATTATTATTTTGCAATTAATTTGTCTGAATTTGAAAAAGAAAAAATTATGGTTAGATTTTATTATAAGCCTTTAATGTTCTGGATTTGGTTTTCGATATTACTAATTGCTATTGGTGGAATTTATCAAACATTTAGATTGAAAAATGAACAATAAATATAAAATTACAATTCTTGCGATAACAATCGTTATAATTTTTATTCTTTTTTTAAGAGTTTTAAACTCGAATAAAACTTATCAACCCAATCAAATGATTGGGAAAAAAATTCCAGAATTTATTTTAGAAGATCTTTTTAATAAAAATATGAAGTTAGATAGTAAAATTTTATCAGAAAAAGATTTTGTAGTTTTAAATATATGGGCATCTTGGTGTGTTCCGTGCCAGATCGAACATCCTTTTTTAATGAATTTAAAAAATAAAAATAAGATTAATATTGTAGGTCTTAATTATAAAGATGAAAATGCAAATGCTAAAAATTTTTTAAAAAAAAATGGTAATCCCTTTAGCTTAATTGGCGTCGATAAAAAAGGAGAAATAGCAATTCAATTAGGTGCTTATGGAGTTCCTGAAACGTACATTTTAAAAAAAGGAAAAATAATTTTTAAACATATTGGCCCACTAAATGAAGACGCTACTAATAAAATCTTAGAATTAAAGAAATGAAAAAAATTATTTTTATAATTATTTTTTTTATTTTATCTTCTAATGTTTTTTCAGCAAATGAAGAGTTAAAAAATAAAATTTATAAAAATGTTAGATGTATTGTTTGTCAGGGGCAGTCGATTTATGAGTCAAATTCTGATTTTGCAATTGATTTAAAGAAATTAATATCTAAGAAATTAGACAGTGGAGAAAGCGAAAAACAAATTTATGATTTTTTAATAAGTCGTTATGGTGAGTGGGTTGTTTTTAATCCAGCTTTAAATTTTAATAGTTTGGCCTTGTGGTTATTGCCATTAATTATCTTTATGATTGGGGGATTATTAATATACAGATTAAATATTAATAAAAAAAAGTAGAATCTTTATTGCATTTCCGCCAATTTTATTAAATAAAGGCTCATAAAATGAATTCAAAACTTACTAAACTTTTTGGAATAATCTCTTTGTTGTTCATCTGTCTAGTCTCTACAGCTAGATCAGAAGGTTTCACTTTTTCAGTTGGAAAATTTGATCATAATGACAACAGAACAAACGCTGGAATGTTCCAATTAGATTATGATTTCGATAAAACTCTTTTTGGTTCTCCAATTGGTGACTTTAAACCTGTTGTTGGATTTTTAGTAACAGATGATAATGCTAAGTATGGTTATGCAGGAGTTAGATTGGATTATAAGTTAGCAAATAATTCAGTTTTAATTAGTCCAAGTTTTACACCTGGAGTTTTTGGTAAAGGCGATGGAAAAGATTTGGGTCATAACATTGAATTTAAAACACAAGTTAGAGCTGCTTTAAATTTAAGCTCGACATCTAATATTGGTATTTCTTATAGTCATATTTCAAACGCAAGCTTAGGTGATAAAAATCCAGGGGCTAATAATTACAGTATCAGTTTTCAAAAAAATTTCTAAAATCTTATAATGTCATTAGCTAGGTGTTTTAATTTTGATGATTTTAGAAAGTTAGCAAAAAGAAGACTTCCTTCTCCAATTTTTAATTATATCGATGGCGGAGCAGATGATGAGGTTACTTTAAGAAGAAATACTTCTGCATTTAATGATTGTGATCTAGTTCCAAGTGTTTTGAGAGACGTAAGTTCTATTGATACGTCTACCACTGTTTTTGGACAAAAAATTGATATGCCATTATTTCTTTCACCAACAGCAATGCACAGATTATATCATCATGATGGAGAAAAAGCGACTTCAAGAGCAGCAGAAAAGTTTGGAACTTTTTTTGGTATGTCGACTATTGCTACAACAAGCATCGAAGAAATAGGAAATTTAACTGGCGGCCCAAAATTATTTCAACTTTATATTCATAAAGACAGAGGTTTAACGGATAATTTAATTGAGCGATGTCAAAGAGCTAATTTTAAAGCGTTGTGTTTAACAGTAGATACTATCGTCGCTGGTAATAGAGAGCGTGATCATAGAACTGGATTTACTACTCCACCAAAGTTAACTTTAGCAAGTTTGATAAGTTTTGCATTACATCCTGAATGGACACTAAACTATTTAATGCATGAAAGATTTAAACTACCCAATCTTCCACACACTGAGAAAGATGGACAGTCTATAGAAACTTCAGTCATAAATTATATCAACAGCCAATTTGATCCTGCCATGAATTGGAAAGATGCAGAGTATGTTGCAAAAAAATGGAAAGGTGCCTTTGCTATAAAGGGAATTGTATCTGTAGAGGATGCAAAGAAAGCCGTGGATATAGGTGCAACAGCAATTATGATTTCAAATCATGGAGGAAGACAATTAGACGCTTCTATGTCGCCGTTCGATGTACTTGCCGATATTGTTGATGCAGTTGGAGATAAAGTAGATGTAATTTTGGATGGAGGAGTTAGAAGAGGAACGCATGTTTTAAAAGCATTAGCACTTGGAGCAAAAGCATGCTCATTTGGAAAAGGTTATTTATATGCATTATCAGCGGGAGGCCAGCAAGGAGTCGAGGCTATACTTAAAATTATGCATGCTGAAATTAAAAGAGGAATGACTCTAATGGGCTGCAGGAGCGTAAAAGAAATTACCAGAGATAAAGTAATTTTTAGAAAAAAATGAAACTAGCAAATAGTCTTTTTAAACTAGGCACTGAGAATGCCTTTGTTGTTCTTGCAAAGGCTAAGGCTTTGGAAGCTCAAGGAAAAGAAATAATTAATCTAGGAATAGGTCAGCCTGATTTTAGAACTCCAAAACATATTGTTGATGCTGCAAAAAAAGCCTTAGATGATGGTTTTCATGGTTATACTCCAGCTAATGGTCTTCTAGAATTAAGACAAGGGGTATCTCGTCATATAAAAAAAATGTATGGCGCAAACGTTGATGCAGCAAGGGTAGTTATTATGCCAGGAGGAAAACCTACAATGTTTTTTGCAATGCTAATGTTTGGTCAACCAGGCACAGAAATTATTTATCCAGAACCTGGATTTCCAATTTATGAATCAATGATTAATTACTCGGGTGCAAAAGCAGTACCAATGTATCTAAGTGAGAAGAATAATTTTTCTTTTAAAGCCGAAGAAGTTTTAAAATTAATAAATGATAAGACACGTTTAATTATTATTAATAATCCACAAAACCCTACAGGCGGTCTTATTGAAAGAGAGCAAATCGATAAACTTGTTGTTGGATTAAAAAAATTTCCAGACGTTGCAATTTTAAGCGATGAAATTTATAGCAGACAAATTTATGATAATAAAAAAATGCCTTCTTTTTTTAATTATCCAGAACTTTTTGATCGATTAATCGTCTTAGATGGTTGGAGCAAAACATATGCAATGACAGGTTGGCGTTTAGGTTGGAGTGTATGGCCAGAAAAAATTATTGAAGATATTACTAGATTATGTGTCAATGATCACTCATGCCCTTGTGCCTCAACTCAAATTGCAGGTCTTGCTGCATTAGATGGACCTCATGATTTTTTAGATGAAATGATGAGTCAATTTAATAGAAGAAGAAAATTAATTGTTGATGGTCTAAACAGTATAAAGGGAATTACTTGTAATAATCCTGGAGGAGCTTTTTACGTTTTTCCTAATGTTAGCGAAACAGGAATGAACGGTAATGAATTTGCAGATAAATGTTTAAATGAAGCAGGTGTTGCAATTATTCCGGGCGTAAGTTTTGGTAAGTCTGCTAAAGATTTCGTAAGATTTAGTTTTGCTAACTCATACGAAAATATTGAAAAAGCTTTAGAAAAAATTAAAAAAACTGTTGTCAAATAAAGTTTTTTTTTCAACTTCAAATACCTATATATATCAATAAAAATAATATAAGTTTGAAGTATGTCTACGCTTGCAATGCCACAAATTGATCAATCAGTTTTAAACAGTAGAGAAAAAATTGTTCGTGATTTAAAAAGATTTACTAATCCAATAAATGTGATTGCAGATGTAGAGGGAATAGTTCCTTATGAAACGGATGCCCTAACTGCTTATAAACAAAAACCAATGGCTGTAGTTCTTCCAGAAAGCACAGCTGAAGTAAGCGATATTCTTAAATATTGTCATAAACATAATATTAAAGTTGTTCCAAGAGGAGCTGGCACTGGTCTTTCCGGTGGAGCATTGCCTCTTGCTGATTGTGTTTTATTAGGATTGAGTAAATTTAATAAAATTCTAGAGATAGATTTTGAAAATAGATGTGTCGTTACTCAGCCCGGAGTTACAAATTTATCCTTAACAAAAGCCGTTGAACACAATGGTTTTTATTATGCACCAGATCCTTCAAGTCAAATTGCATGTTCAATAGGTGGAAATATTGCTGAAAATTCTGGAGGAGTTCATTCCCTAAAATATGGAACTACAACTAATAATGTCTTAGGTGTTGAAGTAGTTTTAATGGATGGAACGGTAATGAGATTTGGTGGAAAAAAATTGGAGTCGGAAGGTTATGATTTATTAGGAATTATTACAGGATCAGAAGGATTACTTGGAATATTAACCGAAGTTACAGTAAAGATTTTAAAAAAACCTCAATCAGTTAAAGCTTTGCTTTTAGGCTTTCAAAGCATTGAAAATGCAGGGCAATGTGTTTCAGATATTATTTCAGGAGGAATTATCCCTGGAGGGATGGAAGTAATGGACAAACCATTAATTAAAGCAACAGATGATTATTCTAAAGCTGGCTATCCTAGAGATGTTGAGGCGATTTTAATTGTGGAATTGGATGGAACCGAAAGTGAAGTAAATGTTTTAATAAAAAAAGTTGAAGAAATTGCAAAAAAAAATAAAGCAACTTATTTACGCATCAGTAAGAATGACGAGGAAAGGTTAAGATTTTGGCTTGGAAGAAAAGCAGCATTTCCGGCAATTGGCGATATGTCTCCCGATTATTTATGTATGGATGGAACTATTCCTAGAAAAAAATTACCAGAAGTTTTAAGAGAAATTACCAAACTTTCACAAAAGCATGGATTAAGAGTTGCAAATTGTTTTCATGCGGGAGATGGCAATCTACATCCATTAATTATGTTTGATTCAAATATAAAAAGCGAACTAAAGAGAGCTGAAAAATTTGGAGCAGATATTTTAAAATATTGTGTAAAAGTTGGTGGTGTATTGACGGGTGAGCATGGGGTTGGAGTTGAAAAAAGAGATTTAATGTGTGAAATGTTTAATGATGAAGATATTCAGCAACAACTCAATATTAAACAAGCTTTTGATGATAAGTCTCTATTAAATCCTGGGAAAGTTTATCCAGTTCTTCATCGTTGCGCCGAAGGTGGAAAAATGCATGTCCACAAGGGAGACATAAAATTTAAAGATATCCCAAGATTTTAATGTCTGAAATTTATTCGCCATCAAGCGAAAGTGAAGTTGTTGATTTTATAAAAAATTGTAATTCCGGAGAGATACCCATTGAAATTTTAGGACATAACTCAAAGCCAATCGGTCGATTAATACAGTGTTCAAAATCTTTACATTTGAAAAATTTAAATGGAATTATTGAATATTTTCCAGAAGAACTTTATATCAAAGTTAAAGCTGGAACGTCGCTTTCAATTATTGAGGTAGAATTAGATAAGAAAAATCAGGAACTTTCCTTTGAACCATCCGATATGGGATTTTTGTATTCGGGCAAAAGTAACAAAGGATCTATTGGAGGTGCGGTTGCTTGCAATTTATCAGGATCGCGCAGATTTAAAGCTGGTGCTTTAAGAGATCATATTCTTGGGTTTCAAGGAGTTAATGGTAAAGGAGAGATTATAAAGTCCGGAGGAACTGTTGTTAAGAATGTAACTGGTTATGATGTCAGCAAATTAATTACCGGATCGTATGGAACGTTAGTCGCGCTTACTGAAATTGTATTAAAAGTTCAGCCAAAAAACGAAGAAACCCAAACGCTACTTATTCATAATATTAATTTAAAAAGAGCTTTAAATATTTTTTCAAAAGCAATGCATACGTCCGTTGAAATCTCAGGGGCATGTTTTTATCCTGCAAAGGTATTAAATTTTTTTAAATTAAATGATCTGGATACATCCACATCTATTACAGCAATTCGTCTTGAAGGACCTAGAATTTCTGTTTTGGAGAGAATTAATACTTTAAAAAAAGTATTTGATGAGTACAAAAAAACAATATCTGTACTTGAACATTATCAATCTAAAATTTTTTGGAAAGATACTACAGATCTGCAATTCTTTAATAATAGTTTACAAGTAGTTTTAAAGATTATTTTGCCACCAATTCATACAGATCAATTTTTAAATAAATTCGAAAATGAAGAATTAAAATATGTTGTCGATTGGGCTGGCAATTTAATTTGGGTTGAGATACCAGAAAATGATAGCGTATTATTTAGGCAATTAAGAAATGAGGCTATAAAACTTGGTGGTCACATGACCATAATTAAGGCTCCTAATCATGTGAGAATTAAAGAGGAGTTTTTGACAACCATAGATGAGAACATTAAAGTTTTGTCTTTAAAAATTAAAGAAAGCTTTGATCCAAAAAAGATTTTAAATCCAGGAAAAATGTATTCGGGAGCATAAATGCAAACTAATTTTTCAAAAAAACAGCTTCAAGACAGCAATATAAAATCTACCGAGGAGATATTAAGAAAATGTGTTCATTGTGGTTTCTGCAATGCTACTTGTCCAACTTATCAAATTATTGGAGATGAACTTGATGGTCCACGCGGTAGAATTTATTTGATTAAAGATATGCTAGAAAATGAGAAACCAGCTAACGAAAAAATTGCAAAACATATTGATCGTTGTTTGTCTTGTTATTCTTGTATGACTACTTGTCCATCGGGGGTAAATTATATGCACCTTGTTGACCATGCACGAAACCATATTGAAAAAACTTTTAAAAGACCTTTTTTAGATAGAATTATAAGAGGTTTGCTTTCTAAAATTTTACCAAGTCCATCTTTATTTAGGATGATTGGTTATATTTCGAGATTAGTTTTTCCATTTAGATTTTTATTTCCAAAAAAAATAAAAAATATGCTTAAATATATGCCAAATTCTTTTCCAGAATCGCAGCAAGAAAATAAAGAAATATATTCACCAAAAGGTAAAACTTATGCAAGGGTTGCTTTACTTACGGGTTGCGTGCAAAGAGTGATTTCACCCCAAATCAATGATGCAACAATTGAAATTTTAAACAGACATGGTGTTGAGGTAATTGTTCCAAAAAAAGTGGATTGTTGTGGTTCATTAAATCATCATTTGGGAAAGGAGGATTTAGCTCATAAATCTTTTACAAATAATATTAATTCTTGGTTTAAATGTTATGAAGAAAAAAACCTTGATGCAATCTTAGTAACAACATCTGGGTGTGGGACGACCTTAAAAGACTATGGTTATATTTTTAGAGATCATCCTGATAAAGAACTTAGAAAAAAAGCAAAAATAATCTCAACTCTTGCCAAAGATGTAACTGAGTATTTAGGAAAAAATATTAAATTAAATTATGTCAAAAATGATAAAAAATTTAAAATTGCTTATCATTCAGCTTGTTCAATGCAGCATGGTCAAAAAATACACAAACAACCAATAGATTTATTAAAAAGAACTGGCAATGAAATTGTCGAGATTCCAGATGGGCATTTGTGTTGTGGATCTGCAGGAACTTATAATTTACTGCAAGATGAGATGGCTTCAGAATTATTGAAAAGAAAGATATCAAATATAGATAAAGTAAAACCAGATTTTATTTCAACCGGAAACATTGGATGTATGACTCAGATTTCTTCTGGAACAAAAATACCAATTATTCATACCATAGAAATTTTAAATTGGTATACAGGAGGCGAAAAACCAAAAGCAATTAATTCATTATGA
>NZ_JAYQPI010000021.1:0-13877 GCF_038145245.1 Candidatus Allofontibacter sp.
CGGTGTAAACGAGATGCTCTACCAACTGAGCTAATCGCCCTAAATATAAAAAATCTTGTATAACAATAATTAGTGAAAGTGAAAATAATAATTACTTAGGTAAATACTTTTTAAATGCAGTAGTTTTTGAGAAAACTTTTCCTTTTAAAAGGTTAAATGTATTTAGATCGTCCTTTTTAATCTTTGAACAAGTAATTAAACCATATTGGTCAGCGAATTGATTTTTATAGAATGTCTGTTTATTTTTGAAATCACTTACGCAGTTTTTTAGATAATCACTAGGATAAAAATACCAAATTATTAATAATAGAGGAATTATATACCAATATTTTTTAATTATTTTCATTTTTGAATATTAACTATTATTTATTAACTAAAAATATATAAATTAATCAATTTTTATGGATTGGTCACAAATTTTCTATCTTTTAATTGTAATGATGATAGCAGCGTCTGTTGCAGGATTCATGGCAGGTCTTCTTGGTGTGGGAGGTGGCTTAGTAATGGTGCCAGCACTATATTATGCATTTACATTTCTTCATTTTGAAATGGAAACTAAAATGCACTTGGCTTTAGGAACATCACTTGCAATTATAATTCCAACTTCAATTATGTCGACAAGAACACATATGAAATTTAATGCTGTTGATTTTGGTTTAATTAAATCTTTTGGTATTTATATTGTTGTAGGAGTTATTATTGGAACATTCTTAGCTTCAAATCTAAAAACGGCAAATTTGGTTTTATTTTTTTCAATATTTGCATTTTTAGTAGGTTTATTTTTTTTATTCTTAAAATCAAAATTAGAGGAAACAGAAAGAAACATTCCAAAAATCTATAAAATTATAATTGGTAATTTTATTGGTTTTATTTCAGTGCCTTTAGGCATAGGTGGAGGCTCATTATCGGTGCCTTTTATGAGATTATTTGGTTATGACATGCGAAAAGCTATTGGAACATCTGCAGCTATTGGAATTTTGATTGCAATTTCCGGTACTGTTAGCATGATTTCAAGTGGAGCAATTTTTGCTAAGGTTAATTCTCCATTTAGCTTTGGTTATTTTAATCTAGCAGGTTTTTTAGTTTTCGTTCCAGTAACAATGTTAATGGCTCCTTTTGGAGCTAGAGTTGTTCATAAAGTAAGTAGAAATTTAATTACAAAAATTTTTGGGATTTACTTAATAGTAATTTCTATAAGAAGTTTTATTGAATATTTAAATATTAAATAGTTTTAATTAACAGGTCTTTCACTTGGAAGTTCATTTCCTTTTTGAGTTTGCGAAAGATCAATCTCAACCCAATCTACTGGTGTCAAAGTTTTAGTTAGAGCAATTTTTAATACCTCATCAACAGTTTTAACTGGAATAATCTTTAAACCTTCAATTACATTTTTAGGTATTTCAGCTAAATCTTTTTCATTTTCATCCGGAATTAAAACAGTTTTAATTCCTCCTCTAAGTGCAGCTAATAATTTCTCCTTTAGTCCACCGATTGGAAGAACTCTTCCTCTTAAGGTCACTTCTCCAGTCATTGCGACTTCTCTATTAACTGAAATTCCAGTTAAAGAAGAAACAATTGAAGTTACCATCGCAATGCCTGCTGACGGTCCATCTTTTGGTGTGGCACCTTCAGGTACGTGAATATGTATATCTTTTTTTTCAAAAACAGGGGGTATAATTCCGTATTCTAAACATCTAGATCTTACAAATGATTTTGCAGCCTTAACTGACTCTTGCATCACCTCTCCTAATTTACCAGTAATCTCCATCTTGCCCTTTCCAGGCATAATCACAGACTCTATAGTTAATAACTCTCCTCCAACTTCAGTCCAAGCAAGGCCTGTTACAATTCCTGTTCCATCTTTATTTTCAATCTCCCCATACTTAAATTTTTTAACTCCAAGATAGTCATTTAGATTTTTTTCATCAATTTTAATTATATCTTTAGTTTTTGTAACAATGTCTTTAACCCCTTTTCTTGCTAATTTTGAAATTTCTCTTTCTAAACTTCTAACTCCTGACTCTCTTGTATAGTATCTAATAATACCTTTTAAAGCTTCATCAGAAACTGACCACTCACCAGATTTTAATCCATTTTCTTTAATTTGTTTTGGTAAAAGATATTTTTTAGCTATTTCCATTTTTTCATCTTCTGTGTAACCAGAGATTCTAATTACTTCCATTCTGTCTAATAATGGACCAGGAATATTTAGAGTATTTGCAGTTGTAACAAACATTACATTAGATAAATCATAATCTACTTCAAGATAATGATCGTTAAATGTCGTGTTTTGTTCAGGATCTAACGCTTCTAATAATGCTGATGAAGGATCTCCTCTATAATCATTACCAATTTTATCAATTTCATCTAATAAAATTAAAGGATTATTTTTTCCAGACTTTTTCATCATCTGAATTATTTTTCCTGGCAAAGAACCAATATAAGTTCTTCTGTGTCCTCTTATTTCAGCTTCATCTCTAATTCCACCTAAAGACATTCTTACAAATTCTCTGCCTGTGGCTTTAGCAATAGACTTTCCTAAAGAAGTTTTTCCAACTCCTGGCGCTCCCACTAAACAAAGTATAGGACCTTTAATTTTATTAATTCTGCTTTGAACTGCTAAAAATTCTAAAATTCTATCTTTTACTTTTTCTAAACCATAATGATCTTCATCTAGAATTTTTTTTGCGTTATTAATGTCGGTATTCACCTTAGAAGTTTTTCCCCAAGGTAAAGAAACCATCCAATCCAAATAATTTCTAACTACAGTGGACTCAGCTGACATTGGACTCATTGATTTTAATTTTTTTAATTCAGCTAAAGATTTTTCTTCAGCCTCCTTTGTCATTTTGGCTTTTTTAATAGCTTCTTCTAAATTTTGAATTTCATCTTTACCATCTTCGGTTTCGCCTAATTCTTTTTGAATAGCTTTTAACTGTTCATTTAAATAATATTCTCTTTGAGTTTTTTCCATTTGATTTTTAACTCTACCTCTAATTTTTTTCTCAACAGATAAAACTTCAATTTCACTTTCAATAAATGTTAAAAGAGATTCAAGTCTATTTTGTACAGATAAATTCTCTAAAATTTTTTGTTTTTCTACTAAACTAATTTGCAATTGATTTGCGACTGCATCAGCAACTTTTGAAGGTTCTTTTGTATCTTTAATTGTCTCAAGTCCCTCTTCTGACACTTTTTTTGAAACTTTAACTAATTTATCAAATTTATTAAGAACTGCTTTTGACAATAAAGATAAGTCTTCCTTGCCAAGATCATCTGCCAATGTCGAACAAGAAGCTAGTAAAAAATTTTTTTCTTCATTGTGATATTGATTTATTTTTACTCTTTCTTTTCCTTCTACTAAAATTTTAACTGTTCCGTCTGGAAGCTTTAATAATTGTAATATTTCACCTAAACAACCAACTTGATAAATTTCATTATCTTTTGGATCATCAACGTCATGACTTTTTTGCGCTGCAAGGATAATTTTTTTGTACTTATCCATTACACTATTTAGAGCATTAATAGACTTTTCTCTTCCAACAAAAAGAGGAACCACCATTCCAGGGAAAACAACAATGTCTCTTAAAGGTAAAACAGGATATTGGCTTTGATTGTTTTTTTGAGGTTCTTTAATTTCCATAAATTTATAATAATAATTGTTAAGTATTTAACAAGCATAACTCTATATGGGGACTTTAAATCTTATTTCAACTGTGAATAACTAGCCTATTTTACTCTCTTTATTTAATGGCGCACTAGCAGATGTTTGGTTGTTTTTCTTTGAGTATGTAAGAAGCGGTTTTATTTTTCCTTCAACGACATCTTTATTAATCACGACTTCACTAATATTAGATTGTGAAGGAAGTTCAAACATTGTTTCAAGTAAAATATCTTCTAAAATTGATCTAAGTCCTCTCGCTCCTGTTTTTCTAATCAAAGCTTTTTTAGCAATTGCCGACAAAGAATCTTTTGTAAATGTAAGCTTAGCTCCTTCAATTTCAAAAAGTTTAGCATATTGTTTAAGAAGAGCATTTTTAGGTTCTTGTAAAATTTTAATTAGAGCTTCATCATTTAAATCTTCTAACGTTGCAACGATTGGGAGTCTTCCTATAAACTCTGGTATTAATCCAAATTTTAATAAATCTTCTGGTTCTAACTCTTTTAATATTTGACCTGTATTTTTATTATCATGCTCTCTAATTGTGGCACCAAAGCCCATTGCAGTTCCTTTGCTTCTTAATGAAACTATTTTTTCTAATCCTCCAAAAGCTCCTCCGCATATAAAAAGAATATTTGTTGTATTAACCTGCAAAAACTCCTGCTGCGGGTGCTTTCTTCCACCTTGAGGTGGAACACTCGCAATTGTACCTTCCATAATTTTTAAAAGAGCTTGTTGAACTCCTTCACCTGAAACATCTCTTGTAATAGAAGGATTTTCCGTTTTTCTACTAATTTTATCAACTTCATCTATGTAGACAATTCCTCTTTGAGCTTTTTCAACGTTATAATCTGCGGCTTGTAATAATTTTAAAATAATATTTTCAACATCTTCTCCAACATAACCAGCTTCCGTTAACGTGGTAGCGTCAGCCATAGTAAATGGCACATCTAAAATTTTTGCAAGAGTTTGTGCCAATAAAGTTTTACCGCAACCTGTTGGGCCGATAAGCAAAACGTTAGATTTTGAGATTTCAACATCTTTACTGCTTTTAGAATCTTGATTTAATCTTTTATAATGATTGTGTACTGCAACAGATAAAACTTTCTTTGCTTTATCTTGTCCAATAACGTACTCATCTAAAACTTTACAAATTTCTTTTGGTGTTGGAACTCCGGCATCATCTTTAACAAAATTACTTTTATTTTCTTCTTTGATGATGTCCATACATAGCTCGACACATTCATCACATATAAAAACTGTAGGTCCGGCTATAAGTTTTCTAACTTCATGCTGACTTTTTCCGCAGAAGGAACAATACAGAGTGTTTTTATTATCTTTAGCCATGTTTAAAATGATCGAATCAGTAAGGTTTTATAAAACAATGACTTGCTCTTAAAAGCAAGCCTAAGTTGAATCAAATCTACATTTAATGTGAGTAAAATATGTATAAACTGCAACTAATCAGCTTTTTTTTCGACAACTTTATCAATTATACCAAAATCTTTCGCTTCTTCTGGACTCATAAATTTATCTCTCTCTAAAGCTTCTTGAATTGATTTAACGTCTTTGCCTGTATGCTTAGAGTAAATTTCGTTTAGACGTTTTTTTACATAAGAAATCTCATTTGCATGAATTTGAATATCGGTTGCTTGACCTTGGAAACCTGCTGAAGGTTGATGAACCATTATTCGCGCGTTAGGCAAAGAAAATCTATGACCCTTTTCTCCTGCAGCTAATAAAAATGACCCCATAGAAGCTGCCTGTCCAATACAAATTGTTGAAACGGGAGATTTAACATATTGCATCGTATCATAAATTCCAAGTCCATCAGTAACTATTCCACCTGGACTATTAATATATAAAAAAATTTCTTTTTTTGGATTTTCAGACTCTAAAAAAAGTAACTGAGCACAAACTAAACTTGCAACATGAGAATTTACTGGGCCAACTAAAAAAATAATTCGCTCTTTTAATAGTCTTGAATAAATATCATAAGCTCTTTCTCCTCTACTGGTTTGCTCAACCACCATAGGAATAAGAGTATTCATTTGAATATCAATCTGATTGTTCATAGAGAATCAGATTCTACAGTCTTTGTTTATTTTTTACTAATCTTTTTTGTAGATTTTGATTTATCCTCTGATTTTGTATCTTTTTTTGATTTATCGACTACACTCTTTGCTGACTTAGTTGCTGACTTAGACTTAAGATTAGACGATAAATCTTTTACAAGTTCCTCTAATTCTTTTTTATTGACTTCTTTGATTGTAATTTTAGCTTTTGATTTAACAAGTTCAACAATCTTATCTTCATATACTGGTCCTCTAAGTCTTGTAATTTCAGAAGGATTTTTTTGATAATAATCTCTAATCTGTTTTTCTTGTCCAGGATACATGCTCATTTGTTTTTGTAGTTCTTGCTGAAGTTCCTGTGTTGTGACTTGAATTTTATAATCTTCTCCAATTTGATTTAATACTAAAGCTAACTTTACTCTGCGTTTTGAAATATCTAAAATATCGTTTTCTTCTTCTTTAGTAAGTTTTATATCTGAATGATCATGCCCATGTTTATGGTCATCGTGAGGTTCATTTTTGTGTGCTTTTTCATGAATAAAACTATGTTTAACAATTTCTTGTTCATTTTTTACTAAGTCTTCTGGAAGATCAAACTTACAATTTTCATCTAAATAATCTAAAATTTCTTTTCTTATAATTGTTTCAGTTATTGAAGATTGTTCTTTCGACAGTTGTTTTTCTAATAAAACTTTTAAATCGTTTAAATCTTTTGCTCCTAAATTTTTTGCAAATTGGTCATCAATAACTACTGACTCTGACTTTTTAACTTCTAATATTTTGCAACTAAATATAGCCGTCTTATTTGCTAATTCTTTATTTGGATAATTTTCTGGCAAATTAATCTTAACTTCTTTTTTATCACCAGATTTGCATGTTAATAGTTGCTCATCAAACCCTTTAATAAAAAGTTCTTTTCCTAAAATAATTTGAACTTTTTCGCCTTTGTTTCCTTCGAATGCTTTGCCATTAACTGTAGCTTCAAAATTAAAAACTACTAAATCACCTTTGATAGAACTTTCGCCTTCTTTTTTATTAACATATTTTTTTTGACCCTCTGCTAATAAATTAATTCTATCGTCTAAGTCTTTTTTTTCTATTTTTAATTTATAATCAGTTAATGTTATTTTTTCTAATTCAATTTTTTTGATATCTGGAGTTTTTTCTACAGAAATTATGTATTCTAAATCTTTATCTTCCCCTGAAGATTTAATTTCGATCTTAGGCTGACTAACTGGTTTAATTTTATTATCATTGAGCGCTTGATAAGTATTGTCTTGTAAAATTTTTTCTAAAACTTCTCCATATAAAGCTTGTGCAAATTGTTTTTTTAATAAATCTACTGGCGCCTTTCCTGGTCGAAAGCCTTTTATGTTAACGGTCTTTTGTAATTCAATAATTCTTTCTTCTATTTTTTTATCTATCTCTTGTTTTTTGACTAAAACATTAAGATTGGTCTTTAAACCTTTAGATTCTGCTATAGTTACTTTCATATACTACATGGTGCGGGAGAAAGGACTTGAACCTTCACATCTTTCGATACCAGTTCCTAAGACTGGCGTGTCTACCGTTCCACCACTCCCGCTTTAATATTATTTAAATTTCGAATGGCGAATATAGCTATAATATTAAATGCTTTCTAGGATTTATTTATAGAATTTAAGATGCAAAAGGATAGGATTTGCTTATATAAAAAGCAAATCTGATTATGAATTTCAAACTAGTAATAGGTAATAAAATGTATTCAACATGGTCTCTAAGACCATGGTTAGTGTTAAAATATTTTAATATTCCATTTGATGAAATTAATATTAAATTAAGAAATAAAAGTACTAAAAAAAATATTTTAAAATTTTCACCTTCTGGAAAAGTGCCTTGCCTAATATACGGAAATATAAAAATATGGGATTCGTTATCAATCTGTGAATTTCTGGCTGAAAAATTTAAAAACAAAAATTTATGGCCAAAAAATAATATCAATAAAATAATGGCCAGAAATATTTGTTCTGAAATGCACAGCGGTTTTTCTAACCTAAGAAAAAATTTAAGTATGAATTTTTTAAAAGAAAATCTAAAATTTAAAAATAATAAAGAAACATTAGCTGAAATATTTAGAACTAAAAAAATTATCGAAAATTGTCTTATAAAATCTAAAGGACCTTATTTGTTTAAAAATTTTTCTATAGCTGATGCAATGTACGCACCAATAATGTTTAGATTTAAAATTTATAATATAAAATTATCATTCGTTTTAAAAAAATATCTAAACACTCTATTAAATATGAAAGAGATTAAGCTCTGGTTATTAGAAGCAAGAAAAGAATTAAAATGACACGCTACATAATAATTATCTCTGCTATAATTCTTCCGTTTATAATTTATTATTTACTTTTTCGTTTAACAAAAAAAATTAATAAGAAATTTCCTATAATAACTTTGTCATTAATTAGTCTTTTGCTTTTAATTTGTTCCTTAATTTATTTCAGATTTATGAGCGTTCAACCCAAAGGTCTAAACTATATTCCTCCAAAGTATGAAAATAACAAAGTAGTCCCTTCAAAAATTAAATAATAAAATTAACTATATTTCTTATTTAATTCTTCTAATACTTTGGGTAATTTTTTAATAATATCTTCTGCTATCAGACCTTTTTTAATCATTCTTGCAGCATAGGAATGTAACCATACTCCAGCACAAGCTCCATAAAATGCTGGCATTTTATTTTTACCAACTAAACTTGTAATAATACCACTTAAAACATCCCCAGAGCCAATCACTGCTAATTCTTCGGTAGAAATAGTATTAACGCAAACTTTTCCATCTGGAGATGCAATTATCGTATCAGGACCCTTAAATACTAAAATGCAATTTGCTCTTTTTGCAGCTTTTATAGATTTTTCAATTTTGTTCTTAACATCTTTAATATCTGGAAAAATTCTATTAAATTCTCCTTCATGCGGAGTAATAATTTTATTCTTATCTAAAATCGAAAATAATTCCCTAGGATTATTAGAAAATGAAGTTATAGCATCCGCATCTATGACTACATTGCTAATAAATTTAGATATTAACTTAGTATTTTCAATTGTTTCATTACTAACTCCTGCTCCTGGACCTATAAGAAAAGATGTTATTAAAGAATTTCTTAAAAGATTTCTTAACGCATCTTTAGAATTAATTTCAACTTTTAATAGTGAAAAAAAACTTTGATTGTATCTATCTATGGTATCTTTATTAACAACAATTGTTACCGACCCTGTTCCGCAACGAATAGCAGCGCTTGATGATAATAA
Source organism: Candidatus Allofontibacter sp. (assembly GCF_038145245.1). Lineage (GTDB taxonomy): Bacteria > Pseudomonadota > Alphaproteobacteria > Pelagibacterales > Pelagibacteraceae > Fontibacterium. Next base: position 9,030 of record NZ_JAYQPI010000021.1, read on the forward strand.
TGAAGCACCTATGTAATTTTTTAAAGATCCATATACATAAACTTTACCCCTAGAATATTTATGAGAATTATATTTTTTCCAAGGAAATCTTTTATTAATCCACAGTTTTGGACTATTTTCTTTAATCTTATTATTTACGATCTTATTTAAAGATTTTCTAATACCAATATCTAAAATTTTTATTTGACCAGAGAAATGTAAGCCTGGAAAAAGTACGTGCCCTACTTTTTTGCAATGTAGAGCTAATGTTAAATTAGCTTTAATCGCTTCTCCCATGATTTTGCCGTTATCGCTGTTTATTCCAGTCGGAATATCAATTGAAATGACAAAAGATTTTTTTTTATTAATTACTTTAATTACTTTTTTTATACTTAAGTTAACATTTTTATTTAATCCAGTGCCAAAAATGCAATCAACAATAACTGGATTTGTCTTTTTTTTAAGCTCCTTATTTAATTCTTTTAAATTAAAAATTTTACAATTAAGATTTTTAAAAGCTCTATAATTATCGTATTTTCTATTTTTTATTGGGAGAACTAAAAAAGTTTTTACTTTATAACCCTTATGTAAAAGTCTTTCTGCAATAACAAATCCGTCTCCTCCATTATTGCCTGGACCGCAAACTACAAAAAATTCTTTATTTTTTGATATTCTATTGCACATATAATCTGCGCACTTTTCTCCTGCAGATTGCATTAATGAATAAGAATTTTTTCTCAATTTAAATTCTTTTTGTTCTATAATCTTGATTTCTGATGAGTTTAAAATCATTTACAAAAAAACAATCTACAGTTTAATTTTTTATTAATACTATTATGCATACCTGACATAACTAAAAAACAATGGAATTTATTGCTTATATTTATAGTACATCTAAAATAAATAAATATTAACAAGATTAATAATCAAAACAGGGAGAAATTAATGAGTGCTGCATCAGACATATTAAAATTAATTAAAGAGAAAGAGATAGAGTTTGTTGATTTAAGATTTACAGATCCTAGAGGAAAACTTCAACATATGACTCAGGATTTAACTACTATTGACGAAGATTTTTTAAATGATGGAACTTTTTTTGATGGCTCATCAATTGCTGGATGGAAAGCAATTAATGAATCTGACATGATTTTAAAACCAGATTTATCTAGAACTTTTGTCGATCCTTTTACTTCGCATAATACTCTGGTTATATTTTGCGATGTTATGGATCCTATAAAAAAAGATTACTATGAGAGAGATCCTAGATCTATTGCAAAAAAAGCTGAGGCCTATTTAAAAACTACTGGAATTGGCGACACAATATATTTTGGACCGGAACCAGAATTTTTTATTTTTGACGATGTTAAAATTTCTAACACTATGCAAAAAGTCTCTTTTCAAGTTGATAGTAATGAAGGTCCTTATAATGGTGATAAAGAATATCCAAATGGAAATATGGGTCATAGACCGGTTGTTAAAGGTGGTTATTTCCCAGTTCCTCCAGTTGATAGCTGTCAAGATTTAAGAGCTGAAGCATTAAAAGCAATGAAAGATATGGGCGTTAAAGTTGAGAAACATCATCATGAAGTTGCTCCTTCGCAACATGAATTAGGTACGATGTTCGATACAATGGTACGTAACGCTGACAATATGCAAATTTATAAATATGCAGTTCAAATGGTTGCTCATTCATTTGGAAAAACTGCAACGTTTATGGCTAAACCAATTAAGGGAGATAATGGATCTGGTATGCATTGTCACCAATCTATTTGGAAATCTGGTAAACCACTTTTTGCGGGAGATAAATATGCAGGTCTTTCTCAAGAGTGTCTTTATTATATTGGCGGAATTATTAAGCATGCAAAGGCTTTAAATGCTTTTACTAATTCAACTACTAACAGCTACAAAAGATTAATACCTGGATTTGAGGCTCCGGTAATTCTTGCCTACTCTGCAAGAAATAGATCAGCAAGCTGCAGAATACCTTTTAGCTCTAGTCCAAAAGGAAAAAGAGTTGAAGTTAGATTTCCAGATGCCGCTGGAAACCCATACTTAACTTTTGCATCTATGTTAATGGCTGGTATTGATGGAATTAAAAATAAAATCGATCCAGGAAAACCTTTTGATAAAGATTTATATTCTTTATCTGCTGAAGAACTTAAAGGAGTTCCTCAGGTTTGCGGTTCTTTAAGGGAAGCTTTAGAAAACTTAGATAAAGACAGAGGCTTTTTAACTTCTGGTGGAGTGTTCACTGATGATCAGATTGATGCTTACATCGAGTTAAAAATGACGGAAGTGTATAATATGGAGCACACTCCTCATCCAGTTGAATACCAAATGTATTACAGTTGCTAATCATAATATCTTAAAATTTAAAAACCCCGTATCTAAAAAATACGGGGTTTTTTTTAATTAAAATAAAATTTACGCCTATATTTTTTTGTAAATTAATCTAATGCTTTCTTTGTGGTAAAAAATAATAATTACTCTGCAAAAGATATTGAAATCCTAGAAGGTCTAGAGCCGGTCAGAAAAAGACCGGGAATGTATATTGGAGGCACAGACGAGACTGCATTCCATCACCTCGCAACAGAAATCATTGATAATTCGATGGATGAGGTGACGGCAGGGCATGCAAAGAATATTTACGTAAAACTAAATAAAGACAAATCTTTAACAGTGACAGATGATGGAAGAGGAATTCCTTTAGATAAGCACCCCAAAAAAAATAAAACTGCACTTGAAATAGTTATGACAACTCTACATTCGGGTGGAAAATTTAAAGAAGGAACTTATTCTACCTCTGCAGGATTGCATGGGGTTGGCCTATCTGTGGTAAATGCCTTATCTGAAAAATTAAAAATAGAAGTGTTTAAAAACTCTACTATTTTTGAACAAAATTACTCAAAAGGAAAACCCTTAAATAAACTATCTAAAAAAGGAAAATCTAAAATTAAAAATGGAACTCAAGTTACATTTGTTCCTGATAAAGAAATCTTTGGAAAAGAACTAAGTTTTGTTCCAACCAAATTATACAATCTTTGCAAAAGCAAAGCTTATTTAGTTAAGGGTATTACAATACACTGGGAATGTGACAGGTCATTAATAAACAGAAAAGATGATATTCCTAATAATGCAAAACTTTTTTTTCCGGATGGTATTATTGAATATTTAGATAGTGAAACTAAAAATTATACTAAAATTAATGATAAAACTTGTCACTATAAAGATATTTTTGATGACGACAAAGGAAAGTTTGAATTTGCAATTCAATGGCATAATGAAATTTCTGAGTTTAAAATTTCGTTTTGTAATTCAGTATTAACTACAAATGGAGGAACTCACGAACAAGGTTTTAGATCTGGTGTTGCAAAATCCATAAGAAAAATTGCAAAGTTTAAAAACAACAAATTAGTAGCAAGTGCGAGTGCTGACGAAATACTATCTAATGCAAGTTATATTCTTTCAGTTTTTATTAATAATCCAGAATTTGAGGGGCAAACTAAATCAAGATTATCTTCAGCCCATATTCAAAAATACTGCGATACTTCTATAGCAAAGTCGATTGAAGATTGGTTTAACCAACATCCAAAAGCATCAAATTCTATTCTCACTTTTATTGAGGGAAAAATAAGAGAAAAAAATTTACTTGATCAAAATCTTGATATTGGAAGACAAAGCGCGACAAGAAAAATACGCTTACCTGGAAAACTAGCGGATTGTACTAGCTCAAAAGTCGAAGGAACTGAATTGTTTATAGTAGAGGGAGATTCTGCAGGAGGCTCTGCAAAACAAGCGCGTGATCGAAATTTTCAAGCCATTCTGCCTCTTAGAGGAAAAATATTAAATGTTAGGAATTCTAATACTGCAAAAATATTAGCAAACACTGAAATATCTAATTTGCTTCAAGCGCTCGGCTGTCAAAGAAGAGAAAAGTATGTTGATAAAGATTTAAGGTATGAAAAAGTAATTATTATGACTGATGCTGATGTTGATGGTGATCACATTGCAAGTTTACTTTTAACTTTCTTTTTTTGTGAAATGCCAAATTTAATTAAAAATGGACATTTATATCTTGCTGTTCCTCCACTTTATAAACTTACTATATCAAATCAAATTTATTATGTGCGAAACGATATTGAAAAAGACAAATTATTAAAAAATCTTAAAAAAGGATCTAAAATTGAAATTAGTAGATTTAAAGGATTAGGTGAAATGATGGCTCAACAATTAAAAGAAACAACAATGGATGTTAAAACTAGATCTTTAATTAGAGTAAATGTTCCAACTAGCGACTATAAAAAAACAAACAAATTAATTTCAAATATTATGGGAAAAAATGCTGATTTAAGACTTAAATTTATAGAAGAAAACGCACCAAGAGTTAAAAATATAGACTTATAGTATTATTTATAAAAATTTATTTTTCTAATATCTCCACAATTTATTCCATTAAATTTAACATTAGAATTTACAGTTTCGTTAGGTTTTGATCTTTTTTCTACTACAAAACCTTCATATTTTTTATCTGCATATGAATAAGCCTCTATAGATAAAGAATTTCTTTTTTCTTCTTTAGAAATATTTTTAATTTCTAAAGACATTTGACAAACATCATTACTTTGCGTTGCTAATGTAGATAATGAATATGTAATATCAAACTCATTATCAATTATTACATTAATTGGTTTTGGCGGATCTTTACTAACAAATGGAACTTTTACATCTTTAGAACAAGATACTAACATTAAAAGAATAAATAAGACTCTCATAAACTAATTGTGGTGCCCTCGGCCGGACTTGAACCGGCACTCCCAAAAAGGGCAAGGATTTTAAGTCCTTTGTGTCTACCAATTCCACCACGAGGGC
>NZ_JAYQPI010000022.1:0-13581 GCF_038145245.1 Candidatus Allofontibacter sp.
TCAAATCTTGCTGAAGAGGAAGGTCATCACCCAGATTTAAAATTTGGCTGGGGTTATGCAGAAGTTAATATATTTACACATGCAATCAATGGACTTTCTTTAAGCGATTTTATCTTAGCCTCTAAGATAGATATGATTAGTGTCTAAAGTTTCTAATTCCAGTAAATACCATTGCAATTCCGGCTTTCTCTGCTGCAGCTATTACTTCATCATCTTTAATTGATCCGCCTGGTTGGATAATGCATTTAACTCCAATTTTAATTAGCTCATTTAATCCATCGGCGAATGGAAAAAAGGCATCTGATGCTGCAACACTTCCTTTAATTTCATCTTTAAAAAATTCTGTAGCATTATGACATGCAATTTTACTTGAAGCTAATCTATTGGTTTGACCAGCACCGATACCAAGTGTTTTATTATTCTTTGCTATAACAATGGCATTGGATTTTACAAATTTGCAAACTTTGAATGCAAATATTAAATCATCTAATTCTTTATCGGTTGGTTTATTTTTAGTTACAATTTTTAATTCTTTTTTATTAATTTCAATTTGATCTTTGTCTTGGATTAAAAAATTATCACCCAAGAATGTGTATGAAAATTTATCCTGTTCTTTAAAGTTTTCTAAAGAGATTAATCTTAAGTTCTTCTTCTTTTCAAAAATTTCTAAACTTTTTTTACTAAAGGCTCTTGCAATAATCACCTCGTAGAATGTCTTTGTAATCTCATTAGCAAGCTTTTCATCGACTTCCCTATTAAAGCTTACAATACCTCCAAAAGCACTAATAGGATCGCTAGAAAGGGCTAATTCGTAGGATTTAAGGGCATTCCCTGCGATAGCACAGCCACAAGGATTGTTGTGTTTTACGATAACACAAGAACTATCTATTTCTCCTAATTCTTGAGTTATAGAAACTGCCGAATACATATCTAGATAGTTGTTATAACTCAGCTCTTTTCCTTGAATTTGTTTTATCTTGGATAAGAAATCATTTTTGTAATTAATTTTGTAAACAGAGGCTTGTTGATGAGGATTTTCTCCATATCTTAATTTATCTTTAAGCTGGCCTGCAATTGTAATTTTTTTTGGAAATTTATTATCTCTTAAATCATTCATCCAATTAGATATTACAGAGTCATAATAAGCAGTTTCAAGAAATGAATCTGTTGCAAGTTTTTTTCTAAATTCAAAAGAGGTTGATCCTTTATTATTATTTAATTCATTTATTAAATCAGGATACTGATCAGTACTTGAGATAACCGTTGTAAATTTAAAATTTTTAGCCGAAGATCTCACCATTGCAGGACCACCAATATCAATATTCTCAATCATGGTGTCAAAGTCTGCTTTTTCTAAAAGTTTTTTTTCAAACGGATAAAGATTGACGATGAGAAGATTTATAAAATCAATATCTTCTTTTTTTATTTGTTCTAAATGATCTTTATCATCAGCTTTTGCAAGAAGACCCCCGTGAATTTTTGGATGTAATGTTTTAAGTCTCCCATCCAAGATTTCTGGAAACTTTGTATATTCTGAAATTTCAGTGCATTTAAAACCAAGATCTTTTATAAATTTATAACTCCCACCAGTACTAATGATCTCAATATTATTTGCTTTTAAACACTCAAGAACCTCTTTTAGATTTGTTTTATCGGAAACAGAGATTAAGGCTTTTTTTATTTTAATCAGTTGCATGAAGAAGCATTCGGTATACGATTTTTATTTGGCTTTTTCTAGATGCCAAATAATATTTGTGTTTTCATTTTCTATGTTGCCCTCAAGTAAAATAAACGAGGATTCTTTAATATTATCTGGGTTACCAAAATAAAGGTTTTTTTCAATTTTAGTTGGTATTTGAGGACTTCTAAATATCCAACCATCACCTTCATTAGAGCTAAGCAAGATATCATTACCCATAGTTTTGGTAATACGTATATCGGGGTGAATATGGAATCTTACGCTAAAAGTTAAATTTTTACTCTCTAGATTTTTACATTTTAGATTATCAATTCCTTCAATATGATTTTTTGATTTAAACAAAGTTATTTGTCGTTCGTGTAGTATTTTAAATCTTTTCTCATACCCGTCGTGAGCTACAACACATTGAATAAACTCCTTATCATTTTTAAATTCTTTCTTAATAATATTATCTTTATCAATAAGAGAGTTTCCAAAATATTTTCTAATCAGAGCATTCTTTTGAAATATACAAGACGAGGTATCATTTATTGTAAGTGTTGAATGAGCTGCAGTTGATGAGCTTAAATAAGATAATTGTTCACCAAGATTTTTTCCTGATCCAGAATTGCATATAAACTTAACTCCTCCCGATGACAGTTCAAATGATAATGCACCTGCCTGATAGTTTTTTGCATACAAAATTGACGGGGGATTGTTAGCATCTATAAATAATTCAATTTTTTTGGATTTAATTTTTCCATAACCACAGAAAATATTTTCCATATTTTCAAATTCATAACCTCTAGTTTCTAAAAGATCATAGAATCTTTCAGTATTGATATGATTAGCTCCATTAAATAAAGGAAGATCCCCATTTGAAAATCTTAAAAATTTAAAACAGATTCCAAGGGAATTAATATAAATATTTATAAAAGCAGGAGTTTGCTTTCTAGATAATGTTAACCATTCTTTAATAAGAACTAAAAAATATAAAGTCCAAAATAGATCTTCAGGGTTTTTAGTTTTAACAAATCCATCTTTGCCGATAAAACTTCCAAGTTCATCTTCTAAATTTTTAAGTCCATATTGAGTATATTCTTCATACTGCTCAAAGGAATTTCCAACCAAGATTAAGGCTGCAAGAGATCTTATTTTATCAATACCCCTGTTAACTAGGTTAATATTTTTAAACAAATGTTTGGTTTGTTTGACAATATTATTAATAACTTTGCTTCTGAAAATAAGATCGCTATTTTTAAAAATGATTTCATAACTTGAGATCCAATAAATTAACCGCATCGTAATTACATCTAATGTCCAATATTTCTCATTATAATTTGAAAAATTATTGATCCATTGATCAACAATTAAGCAGCCTAATTCTTTTTCAGTTTTAATATTGAGTGCTGGAAGCCAACAAAAATTATGAAGTTTTTTAGTTTTATTTTCTTCTAGATTAGTAATTTTCCAAAGATTAGTTGTAAATTTTCTAACACTATTCAATATGATGGGGTCATGATTAATAAGATCTTGGATTAAAAATATATTAGAGGATTCATAAATACGATGGGGTTGAATTCCACCTAAAGAAACATTGTAATTAGAACTTTTAAATTTTTTCTCTCTTAATCGATCTTGAAAACTTTTTTTTAACGATAAAAGATAAAGATTAAATGTATTGAGAGTGGACACTTAAGCGCAATTTCTTAATTTTTGGATATTATCTTTTAAAGAACCAGAAAAAATAGTGGTTCCAGAAACTAAAATATTTGCACCTGCTTTTACTGCAAGTGGTGCAGTTTCAAAATTAATCCCACCATCAATTTCAATATCAATTTTAAGTTTTTTATCATTAATTAATTTTCTAAGCTCAGTCACTTTTGGCAAAACCTCACTCATAAAACTTTGTCCTGCAAAACCAGGGTTTACACTCATAATTAAAATAAGATCAATTTCATTAATAACGTCCATTAAAGCACTAATCGGTGTTTTAGGATTTAAAGAAACCCCAGCCTTTTTTCCTAAAGATTTAATGGTGCTAACAGCTCTTTTTAAATTATCAGTTGCTTCTGGGTGTATAGTAATAATATCTGAGCCTGCATCAGCGAATGCTTTAATATATTTTTCAACGGGAGAGATCATTAAGTGTACATCGAATGGAATCTTTGTGCATTTTCTAATCATTTTTATAATGGGAGGTCCCATGGTAATATTTTGCACAAAGTGGCCGTCCATAACATCAACGTGGATTAAATCGGCACCCGCTTTTTCTAAACTTTTAATTTCATCGCCTAGAATACTAAAATCAGCAGATAAAATAGAGGGTGATATTTTTATATTTTGTGCCACAGCACACAATTAAATGAATTTAAGAATTTTAAAATGTTTTTTTTAAAATTGTTTCTGGAAAAATTTTAAAAGAAAATGTGTAATTTCGCTCTCTAATGGAAAAGATAGCATTCCCATTACAGAATAGCCAAGAAGCCAAGGTATAAAGTAAAATCTGAACATATAAAAGAACCAAGCCACGTATAAAGGTACGAATATTGGAATTAAGAAATTTGGAGTTATAATTCTAAACAATCTGATTACAGGGTTAGTCGCCAGCACAAAAATACGCATAAAGAAAAATTTAGAATCTTCTCTTTGGAATAAATTCATGGCTGATCTTCCAATTAACGTCCACATTATTATACCAAAAATATAATCTATAACGATGACCCAGATTGGAAAGGCTTGAAGCGACATTAAGTTTTGAAATTTATGAAGGTTCAAGGGGCAATAAAATTGCCCCTTGATAATTTTTTAATTAGCTATGTTTAATGATCTCTTTTCCAGTGGAAATTCGACATTCATCAACCATATCTTGGATTGCTTTGCTCTCAGGTTTTGTAATTAAACTTACAACAACCATTGTAACTAAAGAAACAGTAGCTCCAACGATACCAAAGCGTAAGCTGTCAATACCAGGTGCCCAACTTGGGATTGGTTGACCCATGAACGCTGGTGTAACGTAAATTAGATACCATGTTCCTGAGACAAGCCCAGCTATCATTCCAGCTATTGCGCCAGATCTGGTAGCTCTCTTCCACCAAACACCTAACACAAGCGGCCAGAATAATCCTGACATTGCAAAGTCAAACGCCCAAGCAACTCCAGAAAGAATTGCAGAACCAACTCCTCCGCTAGTGAAACGGTAACTAGCAGCAAAAGCTGCAAGGACACCAATTATAACTAGAAGTGATCGTGCAACAAGTAATCGAGTTGTAACGCTCGCTTTTGGATCTATCATTTTATAATAAACGTCATGTGATAATGCGTTTGCTATAGCAAGAATTAATCCGTCAGCAGTTGACATCGCAGCAGCTAAACCACCCGCAGCAACTAGTCCAGATACGAAGTAAGGTAGACCAGCAACTTCAGGAGTCGCAAGCACAACAACGTCAGCTCGCATAAACCATTCGTTTAATTGAAGGATTCCATCTTTGTTTAAGTCAGCAATATGCACTTGACCTACAGCCATCCAGTTTTTAACCCACTCAATTTGCATAACATCAGAAATTTTCTTTCCAATAATTGCAGTTTTGAAGTTTGGATCAAGTAACTGAACTTTAGATAGAGTCGCAAGCATTGGTGCAGAGAAGTATAGTAGGAAGATAAAGAATAGTGACCAACCTACTGATCTTCTAGCAGAAGTAACAGATGGAGTAGTAAAGTATCTCATTAAAATGTGAGGTAACGATGCTGTTCCAACCATCATACAAATCGCAAGAGAAATGTAACTCCATGCTGCCATTCCACTAGCAGGAACTGCTGAGTGTGGAACAGAGATTGAAGCTAATCCCGCTGGGACTCCCGCTGCTTTTAATGCATCAGGTGCGTTTTTAACTAGACCATATTGTGCTTCAAGTTCTGCTAAACGCTGAACCTCAGCTCCAAGTGATACATGTGGAAATATACCAAAACCATTTTTCCAGCTCATCCAGAAAATTGGAAGAAGGTAAGCAATAATTAACACGATGTATTGAGCCACTTGTGTCCAAGTAACCGCTCTCATACCGCCTAACATTGCGCAAAGTAGAATACTTACTAATCCTACCCAGATACCAATTTCAAATGGTATTCCCAAAGCTCTTGATGCGATTGTACCTGTAGCATTGATCTGAGCAGTCACATACGTGAACGATGCTAAGAATAATACTATAACCGCAAAAAATCTTGGAAGGTTTCCGCCGTATCTTGTTCCAATAAAATCTGGCACTGTGTAGCAGCCAAATTTTCTTAAATATGGAGCAAGTAAGCTTGATACTAAAACGTATCCTCCTGTCCAACCTACTAAGAATGCCATGTAAGTGTATCCACCGAAGTAAATACCACCCGCCATCGCAACGAAAGATGCTCCAGACATCCAGTCAGCAGCTGTTGCCATTCCGTTAAACACGGTTGGAACTTGTCTGCCCGCTAGATAATAAGCATCTACCTGTACCGTTCTAGAAATAACTCCGATACCAGCGTAGATTATGATCGTAAAACCAACGAAACATAGTCCGATAGTTTTAGCTGACATACCCATTTTTTCTGCAAGGGCCATCAGCAGGACGAATACTGCAAACCCACCAGTATACATTCCGTATATTTTTGGTAGGTCGTTTATAAATTTACTTTTAGCCATTAGTCATCCTCCCTGTCTTTGTCTGAAAAGCCAAACTCTTCATCAATTTTTTCTTGTCTTGAGTTACTCCAGAAAATTAAAATGACGAATGCAAGAAGTGATCCTTGCGCTGTCATATAATAAGCTAATGGATAACCAAGCAACTTAAATTGATTAAGTTCAACTCCAAAGGCAAATATAAGTATCGAGAAGAAGAACCAAATGATCATAGTTATGATCATAAGAGTTCTTGTGGCTGACCAATGTGCTTCTTGTTTTGGTGTTGCCATTTTTTCCCCCTTTTATTTTGTTATTGGCAAAACCCTAACCGAATTGATATCTAATGGAAAGATATAATCTTTTAAATAAAATGTTGAAATTCAATGGTTTTTGAAAATAACAATAAAATTAAACAACTCAAAAGTGCATTAATAGAACTTTTATTAAAACCGACGCTTCGGCTGATTTTAGGTGAAAAGAAAATACAAAATATTCAGGATATTGAAAATTTTACAAAAAAAAGATCAGCACACATTACTCAAAGTACCTTGTATGGCTATTTAAGAACAAGAATTGGGGTTCGCTACGTAACTTCATTCCAAGATGAGGCTTTTTTAAAATCAATTAACATTGCAAGATGGAATATTTATTCTGTGGCAGTACAAGATTTGCTTAATTATATTTTTTCTTATTTATTTGTAACTCAGAATTTTAGAAATTTAGAAGAAACACAGAGAATTTATAATAATATTTTATTAGAACAAAAGGCACATGGACTTACAAATGATATTATAGAAAAATCTTTAGTCGATTATGAGAAAAGATTTAAGGAAATTAATTGGAATAATTATCACGCTCAAGATCCGTTTAAAGATAGTTCATACGCTTTATTTTATTGGTCCCCAATCGCTGATGAACTTAAAGATTTAGATAAAGAAATTGTAATTAATTCCATGCAATTAAAATGGAAAAATATTACTGAAGAATTTAGAGAATTAATTCAGCCTATAAAATAAAATATGAAAAAAAATTTTGAAGATTATGCAAAACAAGCAATAGAAGAGTCTAATAGTAGAAAAAAGTTGGATCAAAAAAAGAAACAGACCAAAGAAATCAATGGTCCCAAGGGATTAGAACCCACCCGTTATGGGGATTGGGAAAAGAAAGGTATAACTTACGACTTTTAGATTATTTATTTAATCTATTATCAATCAAACTTTGCACCACTGTTGGATCTGCAAGCGTTGAAGTATCGCCAAGATTATCAAATTGATTTTCAGCAACCTTTCGAAGAATCCTTCTCATAATTTTACCAGATCTAGTTTTTGGTAAACCTGGCGTGTAATGAATCAGATCAGGAGTTGCAAGGGGTCCAATAATCTTTCTCACTAAATCTTTTAATTCTTTTGTAAGGGCATCTGATCCTGTTTCACCCACTTTTAAAGTCACATAACAGTATAAACCTTGTCCTTTAATATCGTGTGGGTACCCAACAACTGCAGCTTCAGCAACTTTTGGATGGGCAACAAATGCGCTTTCAATTTCAGCGGTTCCAAGATTATGTCCTGATACAATAATGACATCATCTACTCGGCCCGTAATCCAATAATATCCATCCTCATCTCTTCTACAACCATCCCCAGTAAAGTATTTACCGTCATGTTGTGAAAAATAAGTATCAATAAATCTTTGATGGTCTCCATAAACAGTTCGCATCTGTCCAGGCCAAGAATCTGACATACAAAGCCTACCCTCGCATGCTCCTTTAAGTTCATTCCCTTTTTCATCAACAACAGCAGGCTTTATTCCATAAAATGGTTTTGTCGCGGATCCTGGTTTTAAATCAATAGCACCTGGCTGAGGAGCTATTAAAATTCCACCGGTTTCAGTCTGCCACCATGTGTCAACAATTGGACAACGAGAGTCGCCAACAACCTTATGATACCAAATCCAAGCTTCAGGATTTATTGGTTCGCCAACAGAGCCTAAAAGTTTAAGTGATTTTCTACTTGTTTTTTTAACCATCGCATCACCCTCACGCATTAAAGCTCTAAGAGCGGTTGGAGCAGTATAGAAAATATTTACTTTGTGTTTATCAATTACTTGCCAGAAACGACTTGCGTCAGGATAACTTGGAACTCCTTCAAAAACTAAAGTTGTGGCTCCATTGGATAGTGGTCCGTAAACAATATAACTGTGACCTGTTACCCAACCAATATCCGCTGTACACCAATAAATATCTCCATCTTTATAATCAAAAATATATTGATGAGTCATTGAAGCGTAAACCAAATAACCACCTGTGGTATGCAGAGCTCCTTTTGGCTTTCCAGTAGATCCAGAAGTGTAAAGAATGAATAAAGGATCTTCCGCATTCATTTCTTCAGGTTTGCAGGTTGTTGACATTTTAGAAGTAAGTTCGTGATACCAAACATCCCGTTTTGCATCGAAAGGAACGTTACCTCCAGTTCTTTTAAGGACGATACATTTTTTAACATTTGGACATTTTTTTAATGCCTCATCAATATTTTTCTTTAACGGAATAACTTTCTGACCTCTTAATCCTTCATCAGCCGTAATTACAAATTCTGATTTACAATCTAAAATTCTATTAACAATAGAGTCAGGAGAAAAACCGCCAAATACTACAGAATGAATCGCTCCAATTCTTGTACAAGCAAGCATCGCATAAACTCCCTCTGGAACCATTGGCATGTAAATTGTAACTCGATCACCTTTTTTAACTCCAATTTCTTTTAATCCATTTGCTAGTTTACAAACCTGATCACTTAATTCTTGATAGGTAATATTTTTAGATTCCTTTGGATCATCTCCTTCAAAAATAATTGCAGTTTGTTTTGCTCTTTTTGGAAGGTGTCTATCTATGCAATTATAAGAAACATTTGTAGTCCCATCATAGAACCATTTGATTGAAACTTTTTTTGTGCTGTAAGTTATTTCTTTAACTTTTGTGTAGGGTTTAAACCAATGAATTCTTTTTCCTTCGTTTTCCCAAAATTTTTCGTTACTAGTTATAGATTCTTTATACTTAGCCTCGTAAGATGATTGATTGACGTGAGAATTTTTTGCCCAATCCGCAGGTACTTTAAAAAGTTTATCGCTCATTGATCCCCTATTTTTTTTTATTAAATTCTACCCATCTTACAAATTATTTTCCAGCTTTTTGAATCTATAGGCATCACTGATAATCTGCTTTGTTTTATAAGGGGTAAGTGTGAAATTTCCTTATTTTTCTTTATATCGGCTAAAGAAATGGGTTTTTCTAAGTCCTTAACATAGGCAATTTTAACCGCCACAAACTTTCCTTCTTTATCTGTTGGATCAATAAATGCTGGTTTGATAATCTTAACAATTCCAATAATTTTTTTATCTTCATTAGAATGATAAAAAAAACAAAAATCATTAGATTTCATTTGTTTTAAGTAATTTGCAGCTTGATAATTTCTAACTCCATCCCAAATAGTTCCTTTTGAACCAGCTTTTTTTTGATCAGCAAATGACCATACTGAAGGTTCTGATTTCACTAACCAATAGTTCATATGAATTTTTTTCTATTTTTAAGGGGTGTTCGTGTCAAAACAAAGCCAAACTTATTCATATAAATCAATGATTTTCTAAAATGATCACTATAAAATTAATATTTTACTCCTGCTCCTTTTAAAAAAGGTGCATCAGGATCTAAAGGCCATCTTGGCTTTGCAATAACCTCAAGATTATCTTTAATTCCTTTTTTAAATCTTTCAATTCCAGCCCAGGCAATCATAACCCCATTGTCACTACAAAGTTCAGTAGGGGGAAAGAAATTTTCAAAATCCATTTCCTTGCTTAATTTGTCTAAATTAATTCTAATGCTTTTGTTTGAAGCAACTCCACCAGATATTACAAAAACTCTTTTATCTTTTTTATATTTAGAAATAAATTCAGTCATGGCTGCTCTACATTTAACGTAAAGAATTTCATTAATTGTTTTTTGAAAAGAGGCTGCAAGATTTTCTTTTTCTTTTTCAGTCTTTATTTGGGATGACAATTGTAGGATTGCTGTTTTTAATCCAGCAAAAGATAAATTGCATCCTGGATGATTTAATATTGGTTTTGGTAAAATATAAGTTTTTTCATCTCCGTTTTTTGCAAGCTTTTCAATTTTGGGTCCACCTGGAAATTCAAGACCAATCATTTTTGCAGTTTTATCAAAAGTTTCCCCAAGCGCATCATCAATAGTTGTTCCAATTCTTTTATATTTTCCAACTCCTTCAACGATCAAAAATTGGGTATGGCCACCGGAAACCAAAAGCAAAAGATAAGGAAAATTTATTGTATTAAAAATCCTTGCTGTCAGTGCGTGACCTTCTAGATGATTAATTGCAAGGAATGGTTTTTTTAAAATTCCAGCTATACTTTTGCCAGCACTTAACCCAACCATTAAACAAACTAATAGACCAGGACCAGCCGTTGCTGCAATACCATCTAATTCTTCAAATTTACATTTACTATCATCCATGGCTTTTTTAATGATAATATCAATTTTTTCAGCATGTGATCTTGCTGCGTTTTCTGGTACCACACCTCCAAATTTTAAATGTTCATCAATTTGGCTAGAGACTACGTTTGATAATATTTGAACATTGCCTTTAGTATCTTCCCTTACAATTGCTGCAGCAGTTTCGTCGCAACTAGTCTCGATTCCAAGGAATGTTAAATCTTTTTTCATAGATGTATTGAGTGTGATCACCTGTCGCTATAAAAAGTAGCGCTAATATACAGCAAAATGTTATTAAATCAGCAAAATGTTAAGAAATAGAAAAATTATCATTGGCACTCGAGGAAGCAGATTATCACTCGCTCAGACAGAACATTTTCGAGATGAATTACTACTTGCTTATCCAGATGTTAAGGCTGAGCAATTAATAATTAAAATTATTAAAACATCAGGAGATAAATTTAAAACTGAAAATTTAGGAATGATGGGGGGCAAAGGGCTTTTCGTCAAAGAACTCGAAGAATCTTTGCTTGAAAAATCGATTGATGTTGCGGTTCATTCTCTTAAAGATGTACCAACTTTTTCGTCAAATAAATTATCACTTGCTTGTTATTTAAAAAGAACAGATGAACGAGATGCATTCTTATCACCTATTGCAAGTTCATTTGCTAATTTAAAATCGGGTTCTACTGTTGGAACGTCTTCAGTTAGGAGATTTTCTCAATTAAAGAGATTAAGGAATGATCTAAAAATTATTCCAATCAGAGGCAATATTGATACTAGAATTAATAAAATGAAAGAGGGAATCTTTGACTCAATTGTGCTTGCTGCTTCGGGATTAAAAAGATTAGGTTTTCATACCGAAGTTAAACAATATTTTGAAAAGGATGTTATTATTCCATCTGCCGGTCAAGGGATTGTAACTGTTCAATGCAGAGATGAAGATTTAGAAATTAAAGAAATGTTAAAAGTGGTAAATGATAAAGAAACACAAATTTTAGCAGATGCAGAACGTTCTTTATTAGAAGTATTAAATGGTGCATGTGACACTCCAGTTGGGGCTAATGCTATTATTAATGACGATGGAGAATTATTTTTGCAGGCTGAGTTATTGTCTTTGGACGGCACAAAATCTTTTAGAGCGCATAAAACTGGAATTTCAGAAAAAGCAAAAAGTATAGGAATTGATGTAGCTGAAGAAATTTTATCTAAAGCTGGAGATGATTTTATTATTTCGGAGACAAAACTTGCACATACTATTCACAAAAAGTCAGAATAGTTCTGAAACTTTAATTAAAAAATTTATCGAAAAAGGTCATCGAGTCACTAATTTCCCAATATTAAATATAAAACCAATCGTAATTCCTGACATTAATTTTAAAGACTTTAGTGTAATAATTTTTACAAGCTCTAATGCTATTTTAAATCTGAAAAATATAAAAAATATTAACCACCTTAAATGTTTTTGTGTTGGCGAAGAGACAGCAGAGAATGCTAAAAAAATCGGATTTTTAAATATTCAAGTTGCTGGAGGAAATTATATTCAGCTTCGCGATTTAATTTTTAAGAATTGTGAAAAGTCTAAAGAAAAATTTATTTATGTTAGAGGAGAATTTGTTTCTAATGATTTAGAAGGAGACTTTAAAGAAAAAGGTTATAATTTAAAAAGTGTTATTAATTATACCACAGAGCCAAATTTAAATACTGATTATCAGTTAATTGAAGATTTAAAAAATAAACTAGTGGATGTTATTTTTGTTTACTCGAAGAGAGCGGCAGATCAATTATTGAAAATGATTTTAAATCATCAGATTACAAATGATCTAGATAACTGTTGTTTGAATTGTATTAGTATTAATGTTGCAAATACTTTAAAAAGACTGAAGTGGAAAAAAATTAAAATTTTTTCACCAGGTGAAGAAGAATTATCATTGTTATAAAAGGATTTTTTTAAGTGATTATAGATGGAAAAAAGTTTGCTCAAAAATTAAAAAGTAAAATAAAAAGAGAAATTCAATCTTTAAGAAAGAAAAAAAGATTAACCCCGGGTCTTGCTGTTATTCTAATAGGGAATCATGCACCAAGCGAAATTTATGTTAGAAATAAACAAATCTCAGCAAAAGAAGTTGGGATTAATTCTAAAGTTTTAAGATTTAAAAGTTCAATTACTGAAAAAAAATTAATCTCAGTTATTCGAAAATTAAATAAAGATAAAAAAATTCACGGCATATTAGTGCAGTTACCTCTACCCAATCACATCGGTGGT
Organism: Candidatus Allofontibacter sp.; assembly: GCF_038145245.1. Classification (GTDB taxonomy): domain Bacteria; phylum Pseudomonadota; class Alphaproteobacteria; order Pelagibacterales; family Pelagibacteraceae; genus Fontibacterium. The sequence goes on from NZ_JAYQPI010000022.1 coordinate 13,097, forward strand.
CAAAAAATTATTGAAGAGATTGATGCAAAAAAAGATGTAGATGGCCTGCATCCAATAAACGTTGGAAATTTGTCTTCTGGAAAAGAGTCTTTAGTATCTTGTACTCCCCTTGGATGTTATTTGATGATTAAGAGTGTTAAGAAAAATTTAACAGGGCTTAATGCCCTTATTATTGGCAGATCTAATTTAAACGGTAAACCTATGGCTCAATTATTATTAAAAGAAGATTGTACTGTTACTATTAGTCATTCAAAGACAAAGAATCTAAAAGAATTATGTAGGAGAGCTGACATTATTGTTGCAGCAGTGGGTAGGGCAAATTTAGTTAAAGGTAATTGGGTAAAAAAAGGAGCAATTGTAATTGATGTGGGTATCAATAGAGTTAAAAAAAATAAAGATTATAAAATAGTAGGTGACGTTGATTTTAAATCTGTGGTTAAAAAAGCAAAAGTTATTACACCAGTTCCAGGAGGTGTTGGTCCTGT
>NZ_JAYQPI010000023.1:0-13569 GCF_038145245.1 Candidatus Allofontibacter sp.
GAATAGAACAAAATAAAGCTCAGCCATCACCATTTGTGGGCGCTGATTTTACTCACCCAGTAGGAGATTTTGGAGTGTATTTAGGGGCTTGGGCTGGTGCATCTGACGGATCGGATAGTCACAATTATGAATACGACGTTTATGGGGGAATAACTAAGACTGTTGGCATTGCCACTTTTGATATTGGATATGCTTCATATATGTATCCAGGTGCAAGTATAAGCAACCAAAAACAAACTGCAGAATATTATGGAAAAATAACTATAGCTCCAGATAAAAAACCTTACACTTTTGGAGCTGCTTATTATGTTGATGACACTGGTGGTCAAAAAAGTGGATCTACAAAACTTGATAGAGATTACTATGAGTTTAATGCTACTTATGACTTTGGAGTTCTTCAAAGTAAATTAAGCTATGGTGTTTGGGATAATGAAGCTGCAACTACAACAGTTACATTGTCCAAAGAATTAGCGACTATAAATTTTGATTTATCGTACATAAATGCTAACAAAGAAAGCAACGTGAGTGGAATAGCTGGTAATAAAGATAGAGAGTACGTTATTCTTCAAGCTAAAAAAACATTTTAATTAAATAACATTATTACTATTCAGTATTTAGAGATTGCAAGTCTCTAAATACTGATTTAGTATTTCTTTAACTAAGTTTTAGGGGTGCTTCAAAAGAGGCTGAGATTAGACCCTTGAACCTGGATTGGTAATTCAATTAGGGAAAAATGATAAATAATTTCTTAAGTTTAAATCTTACATTTGTAGTTGTTGTTTTAGTTTCAGCATTATTTTTATTTGTTGGAATATTTTATTCTAGAAAAAAAGTTAGCTTAAATACTTATTTAGTTTCAGATCGAAATGAAGGAGTATTTAATTTAAGCGCTACTCTAATTGCATCATCACTTGGAGCATGGATATTATTTGGACCACCAACCGCTGCGACATGGGGTGGGTTTGGATCTGTTATTGGTTATGCACTTGGAACAGCGTTTCCGATGATTTTGCTAATATTTTTTGGAAAAAAGATAAGATTATTATTACCAAAGGGTAAATCATTAACTGAAATAGTACTAAAAAAATTTGGAAAAAATTTATTCAGATTAATTTTTTCCTTAATGATTTTCTATTTATTTATATTTTTATGTGCAGAAGTAACCGCAATATCAAAGCTGATTTATTATATTTCAGGACTTAATATTTGGATTTCAGCTTCTATTATTTTATTTTTCACACTAACTTATGTTTTATATGGAGGATTAAAAGCAACAATCAGAAGTGATGGAATCCAATTTATTATTTTAATCTTATTATTTTTTTATCTAATTTTTTCAGTATTCTTACAGAATAATAATAATTTAAATCTAAATATTTTTCAGGAAAATTTTATTAAATTTGATAGCAAATCTTTAATATTGTCTTTTCAATTTGGCTTTGTATTTTTTATTGCGGTTGCTGCAACCAATTTATTTCATCAAGGTAATTGGCAAAGAGTTTATGCAGCTAAAAATGAAAAAACTTTAGTAAAGAGTTTGCTTATTGCATTTTTTATTATTTCTTTAATCGTTTTTTTTATGGGGGTGACAGGCAGTATTTCAAAATTAAATGGATTAAAATTTAATGAAGATCTTGCTTTTTTTTCTATTATTTTAAATAAAAATGATATTTTCATATCATTAATTGTTCTTATATTTTCTCTTTGTTTAACTATTAGTACCGTTGATACTTTGTTTAATTCAATATCAAGTCTTACAATTGTTCACAGTAAAGATTTTTTTAATTTTAGATTTTTAAAAGATAAAAAACTTTCAAATGTTATTTTAATTTTATTGGCTTGTATTTGTTTAATTATTGCTCTTTATCAATTTAGTGTACTTTATTTATTTTTATTAGCAGATCTTTTATGTTGTGCTTGTGTTTATGTAATCTTTAAAGGTCTATACCAAAAGAAAATTTATTCTTGTAGATCTTTTGCTTTAATAATGTGCGGACTTTGCTTGGGATTATTATTTTTTCCAAGCACAGATTTTTCTAAATCTTTATTGGTTGGTATTATTTTTAATAAAAATTTATTTAATGAGATATTTACTAATTCTTTACTTTTTTGGTCTTTTTTATTCGCAACCTTTTCACCATTAATTCTTGATATTGTTTATCGAAGATCTAAGTAAATAGATTCTAAAAGTCTAATAGTACAACAGTGATTGATATTAGTAGAATTATTTGAATAAAATTTATTGCAACAGAGCTACCATGTAAAATTTTAAATTTACGATTGTTCTTTGCTTTTTGTTTATTAATTGTTGGCATTAAATAAAAGTAAGAAAATGCAAATAAAATTAAGATCGCAGCATTTACATAAAAAATTATATTAAAAATTCCAAGGGATAGAATTGCAATTAAAGAACCCAACGCAAGAGCTGCATTAATAATGTAATAAATAGGGAATAATCTTCTTATATACGGCCCTGATTGAGTTGTGGGTAAAAATTTGTGAATAGTTGGTGCGATTACGAGTGAGAAAAATAACATTATTCCAAGACTTAAAACTGGAAATATCGTGATAACTGTTAATAAAAGATAGTCAATGAATGTTGGCATTTGAATATTAAATTAAAAAAGAGACCATATAGGGAAACTTTATTTAATCAAATAAATAAAATAGTTTTAGAATATTGTATATTTTAAGTAGCAAAATAGATGTCAGATTCACTATCTAATTACGTTAGAAAAAGAAAAATTGCGAATAAGAGTACATGGACAAGTGTAGTTGTTAATTTTTGTCTAGTTGTTTTTCAAATTATTGTTGGATTTTTTTCTAAATCAGCAGGGTTAGTTGCCGATGGTCTTCATACTTTAGCAGACATGTTTTCAGATTTAATAGTTTTGATTACGAGTAAGAAATCTTTAAATCCTCCAGATGATGATCATAATTATGGACATCATCGATACGAAAACGCAGTAGGTTTATTTTTAGGAGCTTTGCTAGTATTGGTTGGATGCGCAATGATTTGGAGCGCAGGTAAGAAGCTTGAAAATTCTGATCAAATCGCAGCAGTACATATCGGAGCTTTATATGCTTCAATCATTTGTTTAGTCGTTAAAGAATTATTATTTCGTTATCTTTTAAATATAGCAAAAAGAGCTAAATCAAACCTATTAATGGCTAATGCTTGGCATGCTCGCTCTGATGCGGCCTCATCTTTGGTTGTTGCAATTGGAATTATTTTTAATCTTCTCGGTTATCATAGCTTTGATCTAATTGCTGCGATCATTGTAGGTGTAATGATTTTAAAAATGGGATGGAATTTTAGTTACGAAGCAATCCATGCTTTAACAGATAAAGCTGCTGATATAGATGAAGTTGAAAAGATTAAAAAAATAATATTAGAAACTCCAGGCGTTATTAATGTTCATGATCTAAAAACAAGAAAAGTTGGTGATAGTATTATTGCTGATGTTCATATTGAGGTTAAAGGAACTTTAACAGTTACCGAAGGCCATGCTATTGCAGTTGAGGCAAGAAATAGAGTTATGCGTAGTTCTAGGGTTTTAAACCTAATGACGCACATCGATCCTGTTTAAATTTTTAATCTAAGGTTGGATAATCTGTATAACCTTTTTCATTACCGCCATAAAACGTTGCACGGTTATAAGGATTTAACGGTGCATTTGTTTTAATACGTTTTGGCAGATCTGGATTTGCAATAAAAATTCTACCAAATGCTACAGCATCCACATCATTTGACTCAACAGCTTTTTTTGCATCTTCAGGGGTGTATCCACCTGCAGAAATAAATACTCCCTTAAACTTATTTCTAAATAATTTTGTAGTAGATGGAGCATTTGTATTTACAGTATCGGCCCCTCCAGCTGAAGTTGCTCTAGGCTCAATCATATCAAGAAATGCAATTTGTCTTTGATTTAACTGATCTATTACATAATTGAATAGTTCATCAGGATTAGAGTCGCTCATATCATTAAATGTTCCATAAGGAGAAAGCCTCACACCAACCCTATCTTTTCCAAAAACATTAATAACAGCATCTAATACTTGCATAGGAAATTTAACTCTATTTTCTATAGAACCGCCAAATTCATCTAATCTTTTATTGCTTCCATCTTGTAAAAATTCATCAAGCAAATATCCATTTGCCATATGAACTTCAACGCCATCAAAACCAGCTTCTTTTGCATTTTTTGCAGCGTTTACATAATCTTGAACAATTCCAGGAAGTTCCGATGCTTCTAATGCTCGTGGAGTTAAAATAGCAGTTGGTTTCCAATCAGCAGTAAATGTTCCAGAATTTTTTGCAGCAATAGCTGAGGGCGCAACGGGTAAACTATTATTTGGCTGATGTGATGAGTGAGAAATTCTACCTACATGCCATAATTGTAAAAAAATATGACCACCATTTTTATGTACAGCTTCAGTAACTAATTTCCATCCTTGCACTTGTTCTTTGCTATGAATTCCAGGAGTTCCAGGGTAACCCTGACCTTGTTGAGAAATTTGTGTGGCTTCACTTATGATAAATCCAGCCGATGCACGTTGCGCATAATAAGTTGCATTTAATTCCCAAGGAATATTGCCAGGCTGTTTGCTTCGCATACGGGTTAGCGGAGCCATAATAATTCTATTCGGAAGAGTTAGATTACCTATTTTTAAATTATCAAAGATTGTTGGCATATGCTTCTGTTTGATTGAAGTGTTATATAAGTAGCATAGAAGCGAATGTCAAATTTGTTAATATTAAATATTTATTAAATTTATTTTATGAAAATAACATACGTTTCATCCTGTTTACTCAAAAAGTCTAATAAGATTTTAATTACTAGTAGACCTATGGGTAAATTTTTGAGTGGATTCTGGGAGTTGCCCGGTGGAAAGCTTTTTAATGATGAATCTTTTGAAGATTGCGCAATCAGAGAATTACATGAAGAAATAGGAGTCATTATAAATAAAGAAGATTTAAAAAATATAGATCTAATTACTCATCGATATAAAAATAATATAATTATTATGATGATTTATCTTGTAGAATTTTGGTCTGGAAAGATTAAACTTAAAGAAAAACAACAATTTAGCTGGATAAATCAAAAGCAAATTAAACAGTTTAATTTTTTACCAGGAAGCCAAATTGTTTTTGATAGAATTTATGAAAATTATTACAAATTTTTTAAATAAAAATTATAAAATATTATTTATATTTTTTATTTTTTTTAGTGTAACACAGTGTTCTTCATCTATGAAATTAGAACAATTTCAAAATAATAAACCTGAATTTAAATTAGAGGAGTATTTTAAGGGCAAAACAGTTGCGCGAGGAGTGTTCGAAGATCGTTTTGGTAATATTAAAAAAAGTTTTAAAGTTGATATCGATGGAACTTGGGATGGAAAGTATCTCATTATGAAGGAGAATTTTATTTATGATGATGGAACTAAAGAATTTAGGGAGTGGAAACTTGAAAAAATTGGTACCAATCATTATCAAGGTTATGCCAATGGAGTAATAGGTCTTGCTTCAGGATCAACTTCTGGAAATGCATTTAATTGGAAGTATGATTTTGATCTTCCAATTGGCTCTAGTAAATACAAAGTAAGTTTTGATGATTGGATGTTTTTGCAGGACAATAATTATTTAGTAAATATTGCAACCATGTCAAAATTTGGAATAACGCTTGGAAAAGTTATTTTATTCTTCAACAAAAACTAACATATTGAAATTAACACGAACGTTACTACATTAAGAGTATGATTAAATATAATCTTGAATGTTCTTGTGGTGAGACTTTTGAAAGCTGGTTTCAAAATTCCAACGAGTATGAAAAATTATTAAAAAAAAATTTAATTAATTGTTACGTTTGTGGTCAGTCAAAGACTGTTAAAAAAAGTATAATGGCTCCAAGTGTTGCAACTTCTAAAACCTCTAATACTGAAAAAGATGTAGAACAAAAAAAAGAATTCTTAAAAAATGTAAAAAGTAAGATAAGAGAATTGAATGATTATGTAGCTAAGAACGCTGAATATGTCGGAGACAAATTTGTATCTGAAGTTAGATCTATTCATTACGATAATAAAAAGAAAAGAAATATTTACGGCAATGCTACTTTAGAAGAGACTAAAGAATTACAAGAAGAGGGAATTGATGTTGCAACGATTCCTTGGGCTCCTAAAGAGGATGCCTAATCTTTTTTAAAGCTGACTGCATAGTTTACGTCCGTATCTCTACTTTTTTCCCACTCTCTTAAAAAGATATTAAATTTAAATCCCACTGTTTCTTTTTGTGTTAATTGATAATTAGAAGCTATTGAGATTATTTCATTAGGTTTTAAGAATTTATTCCAATCATGAGTTCCTTTGGGCAGCCAATTTAGTATGTACTCAGCGCCTATGATTGCAAATAAAAACGATTTAGCAGTTCGATTTAGTGTAGCAAAAAATATGATACCATTTTTTTTTAATAATTTAGCACAGGATTTTATAAACAAATCAACATCGGCAACGTGTTCAATGATTTCTAAGCATAAAATAACATCAAATTGTTCATTTAATTTTTCAGGAATTGTACATAAATAATTAATTTTTAAGTTCATTTGTTCTGCGTGAAATTTTGCAACGTTAATATTTTTTTCTGATGCATCAATTCCAGTAACCTTCGCCCCAAGTCTTGTCATAGGTTCTGAAATTAAACCACCACCGCATCCAACGTCTAATAAAGCTAAGTGTTTAAATGGATAAGATCCATTAGGTAATATTGAGAAATGATTTTTAATTTTATCTACTAAATATTCTTGTCTGACAGGATTAAATTTATGCAAAGGTGCAAATTTTCCATTGGGATCCCACCATTCAGAAGCCAATTCTGAGAATTTATTTATTTCTTGAGGATCGTCAGTTTGTTTATTCTTATTATCTATGTTCATTTTCTTGCGAAATATTTAACATAGAGGTAATTATAAATCTAAATTTTTAATATATTAATTAGCATTCATGAGTAAAATTGTAGTTAAGTTTGGCGGTACATCAGTTGCAAATATAGAAAGAATTTTAAATGCCGCAAAACTTATCAAAAGCAAAGCAGATGAAGGCCATAAAGTTGCTGTTGTTGTTTCAGCAATGTCAGGCGTCACTAATGATTTAATAAAAAAATCAAAAGAAATAGATCCAAATTTCGATGTGGAAGAATATGATGCTTTACTTTCAACAGGTGAGCAAGTCACTTCGACATTATTTGCAGGCGCTCTAAGAAAACTTGGTCTCAAATCAAGATCATGGTTAAGTTGGCAAATTCCAATTGTAACTGAAGGTTTTCATTCTAATTCTAGAATTGTTTCAATTGAAAATACAAAACTTAATAAATCGTTAGATCAAGGAGAGATTCCTGTTGTTCCAGGATTTCAAGGAGTTTCTAAAGATTTTAGACTTTCAACATTAGGCAGGGGTGGATCGGATGCCTCAGCTGTTGCATTGGCTAAATGTATAGGTGCTGATTATTGTGAAATTTATACGGACGTAGATGGTGTTTATACAACTAATCCAGCTATTAATCCTAAAGCAAAAAAGATTGATAAGATTTCTTATGAAGAAATGTTGGAGATGGCATCTCTAGGTGCAAAAGTGATGCAAAGTAATTCTGTACAACAAGGTATGATGAACAATGTTGAGATTCATGTGCGATCAACATTTACAAACAACGAAGGCACTAGCATTACGAGCGATGATAAGATTTCTTACGATAAAGTTATAACAGGAGTTGCTTACTCTAAAGATGATGCAAAAATAACCTTAATAGGTGTGGAAGACAGACCAGGAATTGCAGCTAGTATTTTTAAACCTTTATATGAAAATAATATTAGTGTTGATATGATTGTACAGAACGTATCCGCAGATAATAAAAAAACCGACATTACTTTTACAATTAAGAGAGAAGATTTAAAAAAATCTGTAAACTTAATTGAAAAAAATAGTAATCTTAAATTTGAAAAAATTACTTTTGACGACAAAGTTGCAAAAGTTTCAATAGTGGGTGCCGGAATGATTACACACCCAGGCGTTGCCTTTAAAATGTTTAAAGCATTATCAGACCAAAATATAAATATCTTAGTAATATCAACTTCAGAAATTAAAATTTCCGTTTTAATTGATGAAAATCAAACACAAAAAGCTGTAGTTGCAATTCATACTGCATTCGATTTAGATTAATTTATGAGCAGTATCAGACCGTTTAGAGAAATTGTAAGAAGGAAAACTAAAAAAATTAAAGTTGGAAATGTTTATGTTGGAGGAGACGCTCCAATATCTGTTCAGTCTATGACTAATACTTTAACTACCGATTCAAAAGCAACTTTGTTGCAAATTAATCAAATAGCTGAAGCGGGCGCAGATATTGTTAGAGTTTCTTGCCCAGACGAAGAATCTACAAAGGCATTAAAAGAAATTGTTAAACATGCAAATGTTCCAATCGTTGCAGATATTCATTTTCATTATAAAAGAGCTATCGAAGCTGCAGTGGCTGGAGCAAGTTGTCTTAGAATTAATCCTGGAAATATCGGTTCGAAAGATCGAGTAAAAGAAATTGTTAAAGCTGCAAAAGATTTTGACTGTTCAATTAGAATTGGCGTTAATGGCGGATCAATAGAACAAGATTTATTAGAAAAGTATAAAGAGCCATGCCCAGAAGCATTAGTAGAAAGTGCAGAAAGAAATATTAAAATCTTAGAAGATTTAGATTTTTTTAATTTTAAAATAAGTGTTAAAGCATCAGATATCTTTTTAGCGGTTAATGCTTACAGACAACTCGCTAAAAAATGTGATTACCCATTACACCTTGGAATTACAGAAGCCGGAAGTTATTTTGCAGGGACTATTAAATCTTCAATTGGAATTGGAATGCTATTAAGTGAAGGAATTGGGGACACTATAAGAATTTCTCTCTCTTCTGATCCAGTAAATGAAATTAAAGCAGGACTTGAAATATTAAAAAGTTTAAATTTAAAAAATCGAGGAGTTAAAATAATTTCTTGTCCATCATGCGCAAGACAAGCATTTGAAGTTATTAAGACTGTTGAAATATTAGAGCAAAGACTATCTCACATCAAAGAGCCATTAACATTATCTATCATTGGCTGTGTTGTGAATGGACCTGGCGAGGCATCGCAAACAGATATTGGTTTAACAGGTGGCGGCAAGGGAAGTAATATGATTTACTTGTCGGGATTGCAGGATCATAAAGTTCCTAGCGAAAACATTATTGATCACATTGTAGGACTTGTTGAAAAAAAAGCAGAGCAGATTAGAAATCAAGCGCTTTAAATTTAAATGATACCCATAGATAAAGTTGAGAACATCGTAAATAGATTCAATGAGTTAGAAGCTATTTTAGCAAAACCAGATCTTAAAAAAGATGAGTTTGTTAGTAATTCAAAAGAATATTCAAATCTTAACGAAATAATTAATTATGCAAAAGATTATTTAAAAATCTTAGAAGATTTAAAAAATACTAAAAATATTCTAGAGGACAAAACTACTGATAAAGAATTTTATGAAATGGCCGAGAGAGAACTTAAAGATTTAAAACAGCAAGAAGATGAATGTGTAAAAAAACTTAAAGTTTTCTTACTTCCCAAAGATGATGCTGACGAGAAGAACGCTATTATTGAAATAAGAGCAGGAACAGGCGGTATGGAAGCTGCTTTATTCGCAGCTGATTTATTTAATATGTACCAAAAAGTTGCGGTATTAAATGGTTGGAAAGTTGAGATTATAAATTTATCAAACAGCGAAGGAGGCGGCTATAAAGAAATTATTGCATCTATTGTAGGACGTAATGTTTTCTCCAAACTTAAATTTGAGTCAGGAGTTCATAGAGTTCAAAGAGTACCTGATACTGAAACACAAGGTAGAATTCACACATCAGCAGCAACAGTTGCGGTTTTACCCGAGGCTGAAGAAGTAGATGTTAAAATTAACGATGCAGATTTAAGGATAGATGTTTTTAGATCAAGTGGTCCTGGTGGACAATCAGTTAATACCACTGACAGCGCAGTTCGGGTAACTCACATTCCCTCAGGAATTGTTATCTCGCAACAAGATGAAAAATCACAACATAAAAATAAGGCCAAAGCTTTAAAAATTTTAAGATCTAAACTTTATGATTTACAAAGATCTCAACAAGAAAGCGAAAGAGCAAAGGCGAGAAAAAGTCAGATAGGAACCGGGGATAGATCTGAAAGAATTAGAACATATAATTTTCCACAAGGTAGAGTTACAGACCATAGAATTAATATGACGCTTTATAAGTTAACAGATTTTTTAGCAGGTGATGCATTTAAAGAATTGTCTGATGCAATACAAATTCAATTCCAAGAAGAGCAGTTAGAAAACTTAAAAGTGTAAATGTATGTTAGTTAATGATGCAATTATTTTTGTAGAACAGAAATTGAAGAGAAGTAATAATTTAAACTCTAGATTAGATTCTGAGATATTAGTTTCTCATTTAATAAATATTCCAAGAGAGAACATTTATTCTAAATTAAAAGAAAATCTTCCACTTAACAAAACTGAAGAATTAGAACGATTAGTAAATAGAAGAGTAAAAAAAGAACCAATTGCTTACATATTAAATAATAAAGAATTTTGGAGCACAAATTTTTATGTTGATCGTTCAGTTTTAATACCAAGGCCTGAAACAGAAGTGTTAATCGATTTACTGTTATCTTATATTAATAATAAAAATAATTATTTTAGTATTTTAGATATAGGCACTGGTTCTGGATGTATTTTAATATCTTTATTAAAAGAATTAGTTAAAGCTAAAGGAATTGGTATAGACAAATCTTCAAAAGCGATAGCCATTGCAAATAAAAATTCAATTTTGCAACAAGTAAATCATAGAGCGTTATTTAAAAATATAAACTTGGAACAGATAAGATTTGATAAAAAATTTGATCTTGTTGTTTCAAACCCACCCTATTTGAAGGATATTTCATTGAAAAATTTAAATTCTGACATCAAGCTCTACGAACCAAAAATTGCTTTGCAAGGAGGTGTGGAGGGTGTTGATTTTTTATATAAAATTATAAATTTAGCTTCAAAAATTTTAAAAATAAATGGTTTGCTAGCACTTGAAATTGGTGATAATCAGTTTCATATATTAGTTAAATATTTAAAAAAAAATCACTTTAAGATTTTAGATAAGTATATTTTAATTAACAAACAAGTTCGTTGTTTATTAGCAACTAAACTTTAAGAAATATTATAAAAATAACTAAGAATTGACATTAAATGGCTTTTATGGAAGTTTAATGACTTCCCTGAAATTGAAATAAAAAAATCAAACAATAAATAATAATTTTAATTTTTAATAATTGATGAATAATTTTGTAAGAAGACCTAGAAGACGCCCAGATCAAAGAAGTGGCGGAGGAATGAGAAGGCCAAGCAATGGTGGTTTTAGAAGTAATAGATCTCAGAATATTGAACACTCTTTTAATAATAACGGCAATAATGGATATAGGAACAATGGTTCACATGGGGCTCATAAACTAATTGAAAAATATAACAATCTAGCGAGAGAAGCTCTTGCATCTGGTGATATTATTTTAGCTGAAAATTATTATCAGCATGCAGATCATTATATAAGAATAGCTCCTCCACAATACAGATCTGAAAGAAATGGATCTACAACTGAAACGCCAGTTGAGACAACAGAAATTATTAATAAAATCCCAGGCGTTCATTTAGACGAGCCACAAGAAACAACAGCTGCTAACGTAGAGCAAGCTGAAGAAAATTCTTAAAAATTTATTATTTCCTTTTAGAGGCTTCTAAAATCAAGTTATCGATATTTCTTTTTTGTATCTCAAAAAAGTTTTTATTATTACCCTCTAAAGGATTAGCAGAAGGCAATTTTAATGTTTGTGAATTTTCCTTTCTACCATTTATCATAACTTCATAATGTAAGTGCGGACCCGTTGAGCTTCCAGTGCTTCCTAAATATCCTATAATTTGACCCTGTTGGACTTTTGCTCCTCGTCTTATTCCTTTAGCGTAATCTTGTAAGTGGGCATAATTAGTTTGATAAACAGGACTGTGGCGTATTGAAATAAACTTTCCATATCCACCTTTCCATCCCGCATACTCAACTGTGCCAGTACCAGATGCCATCACAGGAGTTCCAATAGGTGCAGCAAAATCCGTACCTTGGTGCATTAAATTGTAACCTAAGATTGGATGAAGCCTAAATCCATATCGTGAAGATAATTTTGCTCCATTAATTGGAGTTCTCATTAAACTTCTTTCAATACTTTTTCCTTCAGGTGTAAAATAACCAAAGCTTCCATTAGGATATTCATAACGATAAAGAATAATATTTTTTTGAGTATTAGTGATTTCACTGTAGATAATGTTGCCTGTTCTTTGTGATACTCCGTCATCGTCTAAATATCTTTCATAAAATATTTTAATTTTATCATTTTTTCTTAAATCACGTTGAAAGTCTATTTCAAAACCATAAAGTCTTGCAAACTGTGCTACAATACTATTTTCAATTCCAGACTGTTTTGCTGTTCTGTAAATTCCTCTATCAATTGTTGTCTCAACTAAATGATTTTTTTTTGTTAAAATCTTCGTAACTCTTTTTGTCTCATAAACGTTATCTTTGTTTAGAAAAACATGAACTGAAGTAATATTATCTATATTTATAGTTAATCTTGAAACAAAATTTCCATTTTTTTCTTTTTTAATAATTAAATAAACTTTTTGATCATTCTTTAATGATCCAATATTATATTCTCTTCTAAGAGCGCTTAGAATATTGTTAACTTCTGTTGATGAAATCTTTTGATCATAAAGAATTCTTTGAAGACTATCTCCATTTCTTGCTTTAAATTCTATTTTTGTTGCTCCAGAATTAAATTGATTAAATAAAAAATCTTTTACTGTTATTAAATTATTTTCTAATTCTTGATTTTTACTTTCTCCAGTCTCACTATATTGATCAAAAGATTTAGATATAAAAATGAAAATAATAATAACTGGAACTATTAAAAATACTAAACTAGGCCTAATGTTTGGCCTGTACTTTAGGATCTTTCTATACATTTGCAGTTAAATATCTCATTAACTTTTTAGAGTCATCCCAAAACTCAATTTTCAGTTGTCAAACACATGTGTAGTAGCAAATAAGAGGCTATTTTATTGGGTTTAAATCACTACTAGCTGTGTTGACTTAGCAACATTTTAGACGTACATACAACGTCCCTTGTCCTGAATAATTAATTATTTAGGGACAAAATAATAAAAATTTAAATAAGACAAAAAGAAATCCTAACAGATTTCTTGTTGTCTTGTTGAGCTCTTTAAAAACGTAAATTAGGAAGAGAAGCGTGGACGGCTATATTTGTAAAAAAATTTGGCTGTACACACTTCTATAAAAAATACAAAAGTAATTTTGTACAAGCTGTTTTTAATTAAACAGATAGTAAAAGCTTGTGTACGCCGTTATTAAACTTGAGAGTTTGATCATGGCTCAGAACGTACGCTGGCGGCACGCCTAACACA
>NZ_JAYQPI010000024.1:0-13024 GCF_038145245.1 Candidatus Allofontibacter sp.
ACTTCAGGATCGAGTTTGAAAAGATCTTGAGTTAATTTTTTAACTGAATCAACAGATTTTAGAAACATATCTTTTTCTTCAGGATTAAATTTAATCTCAATAACCTTTTCAACTCCTTTTGCACCAATTACAACAGGTACACCTACATAAAGATCATCAACTCCATATTCACCATCTAAATAAACAGCACACGGTAAAATTTTCTTTTTATCTTTAAGAAATGCTTCTGCCATTTCAATAGCTGAACTTGCTGGAGCATAATAAGCAGATCCTGTTTTTAATAATTTTACGATCTCTGCTCCTCCGTCTCGAGTTCTTTGAATAATTTTATCCATTCTTTCTTTAGTAGACCATTTCATATCTATCAAATCTGGAATTGGTATTCCTGCAACTGTGGAATATCTAGCGAGCGGAACCATTGTATCTCCATGTCCCCCTAAAACAAAAGCTGTTACATCTTCTATAGAAACTTTGAATTCTTCAGATAAAAATAATCTAAAACGAGAAGAGTCTAAAACACCTGCCATACCAACTACTTTTTGAGCAGGTAGACCTGAATATTTTTGTAATGCCAAAACCATGACATCTAAAGGATTAGTGATACAAATCACAAATGCATTTGGAGAATATTTCTTAATTCCTTCTCCAACTTGTTTCATTACCTTTGAATTAATTCCCAAAAGATCATCTCTGCTCATTCCTTCTTTTCTAGGAACTCCTGCTGTAACGATTATAACATCTGAATTTGCAATATCTGCATAACTAGTTGTGCCTTTAAGATTGGCATTAAATCTTTCAACAGCTCCTGATTGAGCAATGTCTAAAGATTTTCCTTCTGGCAAACCTGCGGCAATATCAAAAATAACTACATCTCCTAATTCTTTTAAAGAAACTAAATGAGCAAGTGTTCCTCCGATCTGCCCTGATCCTATAAGTGATATTTTTTTTCTCATAATATTAATTCATTGTTGGCATTGTAAAATTTGAAGTGGCTTTTATATCAGAAGGCCATCTTGATGTAATGGTTTTTAATTTAGTATAAAATCTAACTCCTTCCATACCGTGAACATGTTGGTCACCAAATAAAGATCTTTTCCAGCCACCAAAACTATGAAAGGCCATAGGCACAGGTATTGGAATATTTACTCCTACCATTCCTACCTTAATATGGCTTGAAAACGTTCTTGCATTATTACCGTCTCTTGTAAAAATACTTACTCCATTACCAAACTCATGTTTATTAATTAAATCTACTGCTTCATTAAAGTTTTTTGCTCTTACAACCGAAAGAACGGGCCCAAATATTTCTTCTTTATAAATCTTCATGTTTTCTTTTACATGATCAAATAAACAACCCCCCAAATAAAAGCCTTTTTCATATCCTTGAGGTTTTTTTATCTTTCTTCCATCCACAACTAATTTAGCGCCTTCTTTAACTCCTAAATCTACATAGCTTGTAACTTTTTCTAGATGTTGCGCGGTAACTAATGGGCCCATGTCCATTCCCTTATCAAGACCTGGTCCAACTCTTAAATTATTAACTTCTTTTGTAAGTTTGTTAACTAATTCATCTCCTATATTTCCAACAGCAACAGCCACCGATTGAGCCATACATCTTTCGCCAGCTGAACCATATGCTGCCCCCATCAACCCTGCAACAGCCTGGTCTAAATCAGCATCCGGCATTACAACGCAGTGATTTTTAGCTCCACCTAATGCTTGAACTCTTTTTTCAAATTTCGCAGCATTTTCATAAATATATTTAGCTATAGGAGTTGAGCCTACAAAACTAATTGCACTAACATTTGGATTTGAAAGCAAAGCATCAACAGATTCTTTGTCACCATTTACAACATTAAAAACTCCGTCAGGCAAACCTGCTTCTTTTAATAATTCTGCTAATCTTAAAGAACAACTTGGATCTTTTTCAGAAGGTTTTAGAATAAACGTATTTCCACATGCTATCGCAAGCGGAAACATCCACATTGGAACCATTGCTGGAAAATTGAAAGGAGTAATTCCGGCGCAAACTCCTAGTGGTTGTCTTATTGACCAACTATCAACATTAGTTCCAACATTTTCTGTAAACTCACCTTTTAATAGATGCGGTATCCCACATGCAAATTCTACTACCTCTAATCCTCTTGTTAAAGATCCTTTGGCATCATCATAAACTTTACCATGTTCTGATACAATTATCTTTGTAAGTTCATCTGAATTTTTTTCTATAAGTTCTTTAAACTTAAATAAAATTCTTGCTCTTTGTAATGGTGGAACTTGAGACCAAGTTAGAAATGCTCTACTTGCAACTGCAACAGCATCGTCAACGTCTTTTTTTGTAGCCAGATTTACTTTTGCAGAAATTTCTCCTGTTGCTGGATTAAAAACATCTGAAGTTTTTTTTGAAGATCCAGAAAAAGATTTTCCGTTAACAAAATGCTCAATAGTTCTCATTTAAATTAATAAGAAAATATAAGGATAAAATTAAGCTGTCAAATAATGAAATAAAAAGAATTATAGATCTTTGCTATGCTGAACTAGCATTTTTTTTATTGAACCAATTGCTTTTGCAGGATTCAGTCCTTTAGGACAAGTGTTGGTACAGTTCATAATTGTATGACATCTAAAAAGTTTAAGTTCATCGGCAACTTTTTTTAATCTTTTTACTCTCTCTTCGTCTCTGCTATCAATAATCCATCTATAAGCCTGCAATAAAACTGCTGGTCCTAAATATTTTTCACCATTCCACCAGTAACTAGGACATGAAGTCGAACAGCATGCACAAAGAATACATTCATATAAACCATCTAGTTTTTCTCTATCTTGTTTTGATTGATATATTTCTTTGTCACTCCCATTACTATTTTTATCAACTTGCAGCCATGGCTCGATAGATTGATATTGTTTATAAAGTTGATTTAAATTTGCCACTAAATCTTTAATTACAGGCATATGCGGCAGTGGATAAACTTTTATCTCATCTTTGATGTCTATAGCTGATTTAGTACAAGCAAGACCATTCACACCATCTATATTCATTGCACAAGATCCACAAACTCCTTCCCTGCAAGATCTTCTAAAAGTTAATGTAGTATCAATCTCATTTTTAATTTTAATAAGAACATCAAGAACCATTGGTCCGCACTCATCCATATTGACTTCGTATGTATCAACTCTTGGATTTTCTTTTTTTTCAGGATCCCAACGATAAACTTTAACTTTTTTTAAATTTTTTCCATTAGTCTTGTCTTTAAAATATTTACCTTCAATGATTTTTGAATCTTTAGGTAAAGCAAACTGAACCATTAATATACTCTCGCTTTCGGTGGAAAATATTGTACTTCATTCGTTAAAGTAAAATTATGCACGTTTCTGTAATCAATTTTAACTTTTTCTCCATCTTGCCAAGCTAGAGTATGTTTCATCCAATTCTCATCATCTCTTTCTTTAAAATCTTCTCTAGAATGCGCCCCTCTACTTTCTTTTCTATTTTCAGCAGAAGTCATTGTAACAAGCGATTGTCTTATTAAATTATCAAATTCTAAAGTTTCAATTAAATCTGTATTGAAGATTAAAGACTTGTCTGAAACTAAAATATCATCCATTCCTTGCCATGGTTTTTTAATTTCTTCCATTCCTTCTTTTAAAATTTTAGCATCTCTAAATACTGCACAATTTTTTTGCATTGTTCTTTGCATTTTGTCCCTTAGTACAGAAGTAGGCGTTCCACCATTCGAATTTCTTAGTTTATCAAATCTTGAAATTGATTTTTGAGTTTCACTTTCAGGAATTACTTCATGTTTAGAATTTGGTTTAACAATTGTTGCAGCTCTCATGGCCGCAGCTCTACCAAATACAACAAGGTCAATTAGTGAATTAGATCCTAATCTATTTGCGCCATGAACGGAGACGCATGCTGCTTCTCCAACTGCCATTAAACCAGGTACAATTACATCTTTACCATTCTCTGTCTTAGATACTACTTCACCAAAATAATTAGTAGGAATTCCCCCCATATTGTAATGAACAGTTGGAACAACTGGTATTGGTTGTTTTGTTACATCTACTCCAGCAAAAATTTTTGCAGACTCAGAAATTCCAGGAAGTCTTTCATGTAAAACTTTTGGATCTAAATGATTTAAATGAAGATAAATATGATCTTTATTTTTACCAACTCCTCTGCCTTCATTAATTTCAATTGTCATAGATCTTGAAACAACATCTCTTGATGCAAGATCTTTTGCTGAAGGAGCATATCTTTCCATAAATCTCTCGCCTTCAGAGTTAACTAAAAATCCGCCTTCTCCTCTAGAACCTTCTGTAATTAAACATCCTGCACCGTAAATTCCTGTTGGGTGAAATTGAATAAATTCCATATCTTGCAATGGTAAGCCTGCTCTTAAAACCATCGCATTACCATCTCCTGTGCATGTGTGTGCAGAAGTTGCAGAAAAATATGCTCTGCCATAACCTCCTGTCGCTAAGATTGTCATATTAGCTCTAAATCGATGAATGGTGCCATCTTGTAGATTCCAAGCAGTGACGCCGTGACACTTTCCATTGTGCATTAATAAATCCAATGCAAAATATTCTATAAAAAATTCTGTATTTTTTTTAAGTGCTTGACCATAAAGTGTATGAAGAATTGCATGTCCAGTTCTATCGGCCGCAGCACAGGTTCTTTGAGCAATACCATTTCCATAATTAGCAGTCATTCCACCAAATGGTCGTTGATAGATTTTTCCCTCTTCAGTTCTGCTAAACGGAACTCCATATTTTTCTAGCTCAATAACTGCTCTTGGAGCTTCTTTACATAAATATTCAATAGCATCTTGATCACCCAACCAATCAGCGCCTTTTACCGTGTCATACATATGCCAACGCCAATCATCCTCTGACATATTTCCTAATGCAGCAGATATTCCCCCTTGCGCGGCAGCTGTATGACTTCTTGTTGGAAATACTTTCGAAATACAAGCCGTTTTAAGTCCAGCCTCAGCCAAGCCAACTGCTGCTCTTAATCCTGAACCGCCAGCTCCTACAACAATAACATCATATTCATGGTCTATAATTGGATAAGTGCTCATAAAATAATTATAATTAATGATACAATGCCAACGATGGGAAGTATAGCCGAGGTTAACATTATAATTTTATTTAAAATTACTTTTAAACCTCCATCTTGAATATAATCCTCAATAATTTCCCCTAAACCTAATTTTAAATGCAACGCTCCAAATATTAAAAATAAAGTAAAGATAATTATTGATAGATAATTATCAAAAAAATCTAATGCACCCGTGTAATCTGTATTAACTAAATCAACTAAGGAATGTAAAAAAAATAACAATAAAGGTATCAAAACAATTGCGCTGACTCTTTGTATTAACCATTTATTTAAGGCATGATTTTTCATTAAATAATCCAGATAAAAAATGTTGTTAAAATAGATAAGAATAAAACAATTATTCCAGAAAGATTTGCAGTCTTAATTTCGTAACCATAACCAAAATCCCAAGCAAGATGTCTAATTCCGTTGAACATGTGATAAACAAATGACCAGGTAAAACCTACAAGAATAAATTTACCTACAAAACTTCTTAAAAATTTTTGATAAAAATTATAATACTCTGGCCCTAGAGCTAAAAATAAAATCCATAAAACGATTAAAAAAAAACCAGCAACGTTAATTACTCCGGTCATTCTATGCGTGATTGAGAGTAAAGAAGAAAACTGCCACTTATAAATCTGGATATGAGGGGATAAAGGTCCAGAATTTTTTTCCATAAAAAATTTTATTTATTTTTTATATACTTTTTAACCAAAACCTCCGCTATTTGCACTCCATTAAAGGCCGCACCTTTTAATAAATTATCTGAGACCACCCATAAATTAACTGCATTTTTGGTAGGATCTTTTCTAATTCTAGAAATATAAGTTAAAAAACTACCTGCACATTCAGCTGGTGTTGCATACCCCCCATTCTTTTGCTCATCAATAACTTTACAACCAGGGGCTTTAGATAAAATTGATCTAATTTGTTTTATGTTAAATCTTTTTTTTAATTCAATATTCACGGTTTCAGAGTGCGAGATAAGTACTGGTACCCTAACACAAGTTGCAGTTACTTTAATATTTTTATCTAATATTTTTTTGGTTTCATTTTCCATTTTCCATTCTTCTTTTGTGGAACCATCTTTCATAAAAACATCAATATGAGGAATAACGTTAAATGCTATTTGTTTGGAAAATTTTTCTGGTTTAATCTTTTTATTAGCTAAATAATCTTTCGTTTGAGAAATAAGCTCATCCATTGCTGCTTTTCCTGCTCCAGATACAGATTGGTAAGTAGAAGTAACAACTCGAGTTACCTTAAATTTATCATGCAAAGGTTTAAGGGCCAACACAAGTTGAGTTGTGGAACAATTTGGATTCGAAATAATATTTTTTTTTTTATAATTCTTAAGTGCATATTCATTAACCTCTGGAATTACCAATGGAATATCTTTTAACATTCTGAAATGTTTGGAGTGTTCTATAACTGTTGAATATTTTGCAATTTTTGGAGCTAAAGTTTTTGCAAGAGCTGATCCTGCGCAAAAAAAAGTAATATGTGCTTTTTTAAAATCAAAATTATCTAAATTTTCAACTCTGATTTTTTTATTTTTAAATTTTATAAAACTACCTGCGCTTCGCTTTGATGATAATAAATATAAATTATTAACTGGAAATTTTCTTCTCTCAAGAGCCTCTACTGTTTTTCGTCCAACGTTACCTGTGCTTCCTACAATTGCTATATTTATTTTCATCTATTTTAATTTGGAAATAACCAAATCTCCCATTTGAGAAGTTGAAACTTTATTTTTGTCTGACTCCATAATATCTGCTGTTCGATATCCCTCTTTCAAAACATCTTTTACAGCCTTATCAAGCATGTCAGCATCTTTATCCATATCAAAGGAATAACGTAGTGCCATAGAAAAACTCAATATTGAAGCAAGTGGATTGGCAATATTTTTGCCAGCTATATCAGGAGCAGAACCATGACAAGGTTCATACATTGATTTAAATTTTCCTTCTTTATTTTTTCCGCTTAGGGATGCTGAAGGTAACATTCCAAGCGAGCCTGTTAACATTCCGGCTTCATCTGAAAGCATATCACCAAATAAATTATCAGTTACAATCACATCAAATTGTTTAGGATTTCTAACTAATTGCATTGCACAATTATCTGCTAGCATGTGACTGAGTTCTACATCTTTAAATTCTTTTTTATGGATTTCATCTACGACTTCTCTCCATAACAAACCTGCTTCCATAACATTAGATTTTTCACATGAAGTAACTTTATTGTTTCTTTTCCTTGCAAGTTCAAAAGCAACTCTAGCAACTCTTTGAATTTCACTTGTTGTGTAAGTGTGTGTATTTATTCCTTTTTTTTCACCATTAGATAATTTTTCAACGCCTCTTGGAGTTCCAAAATAAATACCACCTGTCAATTCTCGCACAATCATAATATCTAAATCAGAAACAACTTCTGGCTTTAAAGTTGATGCGTTAGCAAGTTCTTTAAAACAAATTGCCGGTCTTAAATTTGCAAATAATTCTAAATCTTTTCTAAGTCTTAATAAGGCTCTTTCAGGTTTTTTTGAGAATTCTAATTTATCCCACTTAGGTCCTCCCACCGCTCCTAATAAAACTGCATCGCTTGCCATCGCAATTTCCATTACTTTATCAGTAATGGGTGTGCCATGTTTATCAAAAGAAATTCCTCCGGCTAATTCTTCAGTAATTTCAAAGTCAGCTGATTTATTTTTATTAAACCAAATAATAATTTTTTTAACCTCATTCATTACCTCAGGTCCAATTCCGTCTCCAGCAAGAATAAGAAGTCTTTTTTTCATTAATATAACCAAGGAGTTAAATTTCTTTTCTTTTGCTCAAAACTATTAATTTTGGAATCTTTTTTCAAAGTTAAAGCAATGTCATCATAACCATTTAATAAACACTCTTTTCTAAATGAATCGATTTTAAAATCAAAAGGTCTGTTATCTCCTTTATGAATTTTTTGATCGACCAAATCTATTTCTATTTCTTTATTATTCTTTGCTACTTCAGATAATTCCTTAACTTGGTTTTCAGGAAGAATGATTGGTAAGATTCCATTCTTAAAACAATTATTATAAAAAATATCAGCAAAACTTTCTGCAATAATGCATCTAATACCAAAATCTAATAATGCCCAAGGCGCATGCTCTCTTGATGACCCACAACCAAAATTTTTTCCTGAAATTAAGATTTTTGCTTTATCGTAAGGAGAATTATTTAATATAAATTTTTTAATAACATTACCTTTTTCATCATAACGCATTTCGTAAAATAAGGCAGAACCTAAGCCTGTTCTTTTAATTGTTTTTAAGAATTGTTTTGGAATAATCATATCAGTATCAATATTTGAAATCTGAAGATCCGCTGCAATGCTTTTAAGTTTTGTAAATTTTTCCATTAAATAATCTTTCTAATATCTACAAATTTACCCTCGATTGCTGCAGCAGCTGCCATCACTGGACTCACAAGATGTGTCCTTCCTCCTCGTCCTTGTCTTCCTTCAAAATTTCTATTTGAAGTAGAGGCACACCTTTCTTTTGGTTTTAATTGATCCGGATTCATTCCAAGGCACATGGAACATCCAGGTTCTCTCCAATCAAATCCTGACTCTTTAAATATTTTATCTAAACCTTCTTTTTCTGCTTGTAATTTTACAAGTCCAGAACCTGGAACTACGATTGCATCAACGCTCTTATTTACTTTTTTTCCTTTAACTATCTTTGCAACTTCTCTTAAATCTTCAATTCTTCCATTAGTACAAGAACCTATAAAAACCTTATCAATTTTAATATCCTGAATAGCAGTATTTGGCTCTAAGCCCATATAATCTAATGATCTTAATATAGATTTTTTTCTATCCTCATTCTTTTCTAAATTTGGATCCGGGACTTTTCCATTAATAGAGGCTGTATCTTGAGGACTTGTTCCCCAAGTAACCGTTGGTTCAATATCTTTTCCTTGCAAATAAAGCTCTCTGTCAAATTTTGCATCCTTATCAGTAGATAAAGTGCTCCAATATTTAACTGCTTTTTCCCAATTCTCACCCTTTGGAGCTAAAGGTCTTCCTTTAATATAATCAAAAGTTTTTTGATCGGGTGCAACAAGTCCTGCACGAGCACCTGCCTCGATGCTCATGTTGCAAACAGTCATTCTTTCTTCCATCGAAAAGTTTCTAAAAACTTCTCCACAGTATTCAATAACGTAACCTGTTCCACCTGCGGTTCCAATATTCCCAATAATTGACAAGATTACATCTTTAGCAGTAACCCCTAATGGTAATTTTCCATCTACACTAATCTTAAAATTTTTTGCTCTACTTTGAATTAAAGTTTGCGTTGCAAGAACATGTTCTACTTCTGAAGTTCCAATTCCAAAAGCTAAAGCACCAAATGCGCCGTGAGTTGAGGTATGGCTATCTCCACAAACAATCGTCATTCCAGGTTGAGTAAATCCCTGTTCAGGACCAATCACATGAACAATGCCTTGTCTTTTGTCTGTCAAACCAAAAAATTCTATACCAAAATCTTTGCAATTCTTAGATAGAGTTTCAACTTGGATTGCAGACTCTTTGTCAGCTATTCCTTTTGATCTGTCAGTTGTTGGAACATTATGATCAACAACTGCCAATGTTGATCCTGGTAATTTTACTTTTCTGTTAGATAAACGTAATCCCTCAAAGGCTTGTGGGCTCGTTACTTCATGAACTAAATGTCGATCAATATACAAAAGTGATGTTCCATCATTTTGTTCATCAACTAAATGACTCTCCCATATTTTGTCGTAAAGTGTCTTTGCCATTAAATAAAAACTAGTATTACTTCTTTTTATTCTGAGCTTCTGTCTTTGGCGCTAAAGTTTTTTCCGTACTTTTAGTAGCTTGTTCAACAGCTACATCTCCTTGCGCTTCAACGTTTTGAATTGCCTCTTTTTTAGGTAAAGGTTGAATAATATCTACGCCAATTTTTTTTCTAATTTTTTCTGTAATTCTTGCTGATTTACCAGTTCTTTCTCTTAAGTAGTAAAGTTTTGCTCTTCTTACTTTTCCGCTTCTTATTACCTCTACAGACTCAACGTTTGGACTGTGAACTGGAAATAATCTTTCAACACCTTCACCGAAAGAAATTTTTCTTACTGTAAAAGTAGAATTAATTCCTTTGTTTTTTTTAGCAATACAAACTCCTTCGTAAGCCTGAATTCTTTGTCTTTTTCCTTCGATAATTCGAACGTTTACTTTCAAAGTATCTCCTGGAGAAAATTCTGGAAACTTTTTTTCACCAATCTTTTTAATATGAAGCTTATCTAATTCGTCTATTCTCATTGTTGAATTTTGCATTAAAATTTAATTATTTATGATATTTTTCCCATAAGTCTTGTCTCTGGCGACGTGTTATATCCTCGGATTGTGCTAAGCGCCAGTCCTTAATTTTAGCGTGATTCCCAGATAAAAGTACTTCTGGAACAGTTCTTCCTTTCCACTCTTGGGGTTTTGTATATTGAGGATATTCTAATAAATTATTCTCAAAACTCTCTTCGTTTAAAGAAGAAGAATTGCCAAGAACCCCTGGTAACAATCTAAGTATGGAATCTAAAAAAACAAACGCCGCTGTCTCACCACCCGATAAAATAAAATCACCAATACTTATTTCTCTAATCTTTCTCTCTTCCAAAACTCTTTGATCAATCCCCTCAAAGTGCCCACAAATAAGATCTACCCCATTTTTTTGCGATAATTGTTTTGCAATCTTTTGCGTTAATAATTCACCTCTAGGGCTTAAATAAATAAGTTCATTTTTAGAGTTTTTAATATTTTTATCTAAACAATTATCTATTACATCTGCACGCATAACCATTCCACTTCCTCCCCCAAAAGGAGTATCATCCACGCTTCCATGCTTGTCTAAGGCATAATCTCTAATATTAACAATATCGAGAGACCAGATTTTATTTTCTCTAGCTCTTTTATAGAGCCCAATATCTAAAATCCCTGGAAAAAATTCTGGGTATAAAGTGAATATTTTTGCAGACCACATAATAGTTAATTTGCTTTTGGTGCCTCCACCTCTGATGCTTTTTCTTCAGCCTTTGGAGCTTCCACAGGAGCTGGTTCGGCTGCTGGAGCTGCCTCTGCTGTTGGAGCTGCTGGTGCTTCTTTTGGAGCTTGCGCGGCTTTTAATCGTTCTTGCGCTTTCTTTTTAGGCAAAGCTTTAATTGGATTATTTCGTTTTTCAGGAACTGGAGCGAGATTTGCTGCACCTAAAAATTTAGCAACTCTTAAAGTTGGTTGAGCTCCCATTTTAAGCCAATGAGTTATTCTTTCCGACTCTAAACTTAATCTTTCTGGTTTGCTTTTTGGTAGTAACGGATTGAAGTATCCAAGTTTTTCAATAAATTTTCCATCCCTTGGATTTCTAGAATCTGCAACTACGATTTGATAAAAGGGTCTTTTTTTAGTTCCCCCTCTTGATAGTCTTATTTTTAACATTTATTTTCCTTTCTATTTTAGATTGTTAAATAACTCCGGAGGTATTCCATCTAATCCTCCAAAATTTCTTCCGCCACCTTGAGACATTCTTTTCATCATACCTGTCATCATTTTATGTTGTTTTAGAAGCTTATTTACTAAAGCGATGTCAGTTCCTGAACCATTCGCTATTCTTTTTTTTCTAGATCCATCAATAATCTTTGGATTATCTCTTTCTTTAGGAGTCATGGATAGGATAACTGCTTCTTGTTTTCCAAGAAGACCTTCGTCAATATTAGACTCATCTATTTGTTTTTTAATTTTTGAAATACCAGGAATCATTCCCAAAACTTTACCCATGCCACCAATCTTTTTCATTTGTCTAAGCTGTTTTAAATAATCATTAAAAGTAAATTGTCCTTTTTTAAAATTCTCTTCTAATTCTTCAACTTCCTCTTTTTTTAAATTTTCTGATACTTTTTCAACAAGAGAGACCACATCTCCCATTCCTAAAATCCTATTTGCAATTCTTTCAGGATGAAAAATCTCAAAATCATCAATTTTTTCACCCACTCCTAAAAATTTAATTGGGCAATTAGCCACTGACTTCATGCTAAGCGCAGCTCCGCCTTTTCCATCGCCATCTATTCTTGTTAAGATTATTCCTGTTAAATCGACTGTTTTTTTAAATTCACCAGCTATATTTACTGCGTCTTGTCCTGTTAAAGAATCAGCAACCAAAATTGTTTCGATAGGATTAATAATCTTTTTAAGATTATTTAACTCACTCATCATCACGCTATCAATTTGAGTTCGTCCAGCAGTATCAAAGATAATAACATCTGAGCCTGATAAAGAGGCAGCTGCTAAAGTTCTTTGAGTAATCTCTATTGGTAGTTGCCCTTCTATAATTGGAATTGTTTGAATATTATTTTGACTGCCTAATAACTCTAATTGTTTTTGGGCGGCTGGACGATAAACGTCTAAGCTTGATAACATTACTTTTTTACCAAAATTCTTTTCAATAAATTTTGCAATTTTTGCAGAAGTTGTTGTTTTTCCCGAACCCTGTAAACCAACAACTAATATTTTAGCTGGAGGGACTGTATTAAGATTAATTTCCGATTTTTCACTGCCTAAAATTTTTACAAGCTCATCATATACAATTTTAACTAATAATTGTCCTGGAGTAATAGATTTTAAAACTTCTTGACCGATTGCTTTTGGTTTAACGTTTGCAATAAACTCTTTTGCAACAGAAAGTGCAACATCGGATTCAAGTAAAGCCTGACGGATTTTGCGCAATCCTTCATCAACTTGTTTTTCATCTAATTGAGTGCTTTTATTAAAAAAAGAAAAAGCAGACTCAATTTTACTCGTTAAATTTTCAAACATTTTTTTTCTCCAGCAGCAATCGCACTAGTGGGCGAATATCGCTGACTAGTGTTGATCTCC
>NZ_JAYQPI010000025.1:0-12992 GCF_038145245.1 Candidatus Allofontibacter sp.
ACAGCTTTAACTCCTAAAAGTTTTGTACCTTTTGCAGCCCAATCGCGAGAGGATCCTGTGCCATATTCTTTTCCTGCAACTACAACCAAATCTATTTTTCTTTTTTGATACTCCATAGATGCATCAAATACTGACATTACTTTTTTATCAGGATGCAACATTGTAACTCCGCCCTCTGTTCCGGGTGCCATTTCATTCTTAATTCTAATATTTGCAAATGTTCCACGCATCATTACCTCGTGATTTCCTCTTCTTGCTCCATAAGAATTAAAATCTTTTTGTAAAACCTGATGATGCATAAAATATTCGCCTGTTGGTCCTGACTTTTGAATAGATCCTGCTGGAGAAATATGATCAGTTGTTATTGAATCTGCCAAAATAAGAAGGGGTCTTGCGTTTTTAATTGCTTTAAATCCTTCTGGTTTATCAGGTAAATTTTCAAAAAATGGCGGTCGTTTAACATAAGTTGATTTTTGGTCCCAATCATAAATACTGCTGGCCACTGTTTTAATCTTCTGCCAACTACTTGGACCTTCTGATACGTTGTCATATCTAGATCTAAACATTTGTGCTGTAATTGAAGTTAGAATTGTATCTGCTATTTCTTTATTAGTTGGCCAAATATCTTTTAAGAATACATCTTTACCGTTCTTATCTTTGCCAAGTGAATCTTTATAAAGATCAATCATCATTGAACCCGCGATTGCATAAGCCACAACAAGCGGGGGTGATGCTAAATAATTTGCTTTAACTTGTGGATGCACTCGTCCTTCAAAATTTCTATTTCCTGAAAGAACTGATGCAACGTACAATTCACCTTTAGTAATTGCAGTATTAATATTATCGTTCAATGGTCCAGAGTTTCCAATACAAGTTGTGCACCCATATCCTACCAAATTAAAACCTAATTGATTAAGATATGTGCTCAGTCCAGCTTTTTCTAAATAATCGGTTACAACTTTTGAACCAGGTGCTAAGGAAGTTTTAACCCAAGGCTTAGAAGATAATCCTCTTTCAATTGCTTTTTTTGCAAGAAGTCCTGCAGCGATTAAAACGCTAGGATTAGAAGTGTTTGTGCAGGATGTGATAGCGGCGATGACAATATTTCCATCTTTTAATTTATAATCCGCATTTTCTACAGCATATTCTTTTAAAGATGTTCTTTTGATTGTTTCTTTATAATTTTTATCAAAATCTTTTGCTGCATCCGTCAATAAAACTTTATCTTGTGGACGTTTTGGACCAGCAATGGTTGGAACTACTGTGCTGACATCTAAACTTAGAGTATCAGTAAATACCATGCCTGAACTTGTCCATAGTCCCTGCTCTTTTGCATAAACTTCTATAAGTTTAATTAGATCTTTATCTCTTCCTGAAAATTCTAAATATTTTAGCGTTTCTTCATCAATTGGAAAAAATCCACATGTTGCTCCATATTCTGGTGCCATATTTGCAATAGTTGCTCTATCTGCAAGAGATAAATTTTTTAAACCTTCTCCATAAAACTCTACAAATTTTCCAACTACACCTTTTTTTCTTAACATTTGTGTAACTGTTAAAACTAGATCTGTTGCAGTAGTACCTTCAGGTAATTTTCCTTTAACTTCAAATCCAACAACTTCTGGAATTAACATTGAAATAGGCTGTCCTAACATAACAGCTTCAGCTTCAATTCCACCAACTCCCCAGCCAAGAACTGCAAGACCATTCACCATTGTTGTATGACTATCAGTGCCTACTAAAGTATCTGGATAGGCAGTTAATTCTCCATTTATTTCTGAAGACCAAACTACTTTTGATAAATATTCCAAATTTACCTGGTGACAAATTCCTGTTCCTGGAGGAACTACTTTAAAATTATTAAATGCTTGCTGACCCCATTTTAAAAATGAATATCTTTCGCCATTTCTTGAAAATTCTTTTTCAACGTTTAAATCAAATGAGTCTTTATTTGCATAATTATCAACCATCACAGAATGATCGATGACTAAATCAACTTGTGATAATGGATTAATTCTTTTTGGATCTTTATTTTTAGCTTTAACAGCATCTCGCATAGCAGCTAAATCCGCAACAGCTGGAATTCCTGTATAGTCCTGCATTAAAACTCGAGCCGGTCTATATGCTATTTCAGTATCTGAAGTTTTAGTCTTTAACCAACTTTGAATAGCGTTAATTTGTGTTTTATCGACTGTGTTATTATCTTCATAACGCAGTAAATTTTCTAATAAAACTTTAAGCGACTTTGGAAGTTTGCTTATATCTTTAAGACCATTTTTCTCAGCCTCTGTTAAGCTATAAATAACGTAATCTTTTCCATTAACTTTTATAATTTTTTTAGACTTAAAAGAATTAATTTTACTCATAAGAAATTTTCAATTTATTTACTATTGCACACATATAACTTCAATGGTTTATTTTCATTTTTTGGAAGCTCTTCGCACTTTCCATTAAAGCAAATACTCCAATTTTTAATATTCGCTTCTGAAGTCGCTAAAATTAATTCGTCTTTAGCGCTAATTTTTGGTTTATAAATCCACCAACCTTTAATTAATTTTGAATTTTCAGGTGGGTCCATTCCTGCGCCTGATCCTTTAACTCTAGCCTCAATAATTTTAAGTTTAGAATTGATAATTTTCCAATCCTCTTGCCATTCAACTTTTTCAACTGAATGAAACCACGTTAAAGTAAATAATGAAACTGCATAACTAACTACTTTTAAACTCGAGGCAACACAAAGAGACACGTATTATAATTATAAAATTATTGGTTATTAAATTTTTTTTTATTAAACCATCTATAAAATAAAATAACTGCTGTTAAAAAAAATCCAATTTCATCAGTAAGTGGTAATGCAACTACTAAAAATACAGGCACTAAAAAAGTAACAAATCTTTCAAAAAAATTTAGATTTTTATTAAAATAACCAATAACTGTTATTCCCCAAAATAAAATTGCAATAATAACTTTAATGCAAATATAAAAAACCGAAAAAACATAGTTTAACAAATTACTACCATCATAGCCTTGTAGCATTAACTCAGGAGAATAAACTGCCATATAAGGAATAACAAATCCTGCCATAGCAACTTTTATTGCTTCAATTGAAATCTTAAGGCCGCTTTCTTTTGCAATTGGTGCGGCTGCAAAACATGCGAGAGCAACTGGAGGTGTTAAATCAGCCATTATTCCAAAATAAAATACAAACATATGACTAACGATTAATGGCACACCTAATTTTAATAAAGCAGGAGCAACAACTGCAGATGTAATAATATAATTTGGAATCGTTGGTATGCCCATGCCAAGGATAAGACTTATAAACATAGTAAGAACCAATGATAAAAAAATACTAGTTTTTCCAACATCAATTACTAATCCTGCTATACTACTTGCAATGCCTGTTAATGTAAGTGTACCAATTATTATTCCAACTACAGCGCAAGCAACACCAACTGGAAGCGCAGTCTTTGCACCTTCTGCAAGAGCATCTCTACATGATAAAAGTGTTTCTCTTCCACCCTTTGAAAAAAAATTCCAAAAAAGCAAAATGACTAGAGTAATCTTTATTACATTGGCTCCTAATTTAAAAAATAAAGAAGCTGTAAAACCTAAAACGATCCAAAATAAAATTCTTATTATTTTAGATGAAAATTCTAATACAATTGAGCTACCTAAAATTAGAAATGCAGTTAATATAAGTCCGATACTACCTGAATAAAGGGGAGTGTAACCTGCAAACAATAAATAAATCAAAACTAATAATGGCAAAACTAAAAACCATTTTTCTTTGATTGCTTTAATTGCAGATGGTAATTCGTTTTTTGGAAGTCCTACAAGATTTTTCTTTGTAGCTTCTAAGTGAACCATCCAAAAAGCTGAAAAATAATATAATAAAGCTGGAAATATTGCAGCCTTCACTATCTCGAAATATTCAACACCCAGGGTTTCTGCCATTATAAATGCCACCGCACCCATGACTGGTGGCATTATTTGTCCTCCCATTGAAGCCGTAGCTTCAACCCCTCCTGCAAATGCAGGTCGATAACCAAATTTTTTCATTAAGGGAATTGTAAATTGACCAGTGGTAACAACATTAGCTACTCCAGATCCTGAGATTGTTCCCATTAATCCTGAGGAAACTATTGCAACCTTAGCAGGACCTCCTGTGGTATGACCTACGCTACCAAGAGAAACATCCGTGAATAATTTTATCATTCCAGCTCTTTCTAAAAAAGAACCAAATAAAATAAATAAAAAAATAAAAGTCGAAGAAACATAAGTTGGAACGCCATAAATACCTTCTGTTCCATAAGTTAAATGTTCAATAACTGCATTAAAATTATAACCTCTATGTTGAAATATTCCTGAAAGATGATTGCCAAATAGACAATAAAGTAAAAAAATTCCGCAAATAATTGGCAACGCTATTCCCATTATAGTTCCGGAGGCTGCAAATACTACTATTAAAGCTAAAACACCAAAAAAAATATCCATTGGTATAGGATCTCCAGAACGAAGAATTAACGCTTTATATTCTACAATTTGATAAGTCGCTACAGCAACACTTGCGACTGCAATACTCCAACCAATAATTTTAAAAACTATATTTTTTTTTTTAATTGCTAAAACAAGAGGAAATCCTAAAAGTCCTAAAAAACCAACGTGAACTGCTCTTAAAATTTGACTAGGAACATCAATAATATGTGCCGC
Organism: Candidatus Allofontibacter sp.; assembly: GCF_038145245.1. Classification (GTDB taxonomy): domain Bacteria; phylum Pseudomonadota; class Alphaproteobacteria; order Pelagibacterales; family Pelagibacteraceae; genus Fontibacterium. Next base: position 4,714 of record NZ_JAYQPI010000025.1, read on the forward strand.
TGTTAATAATTGAAAACTAGAAAAGATAATTGCGATATAAAATAATATTTTTCCTTCTAAACTAAGCGGAAATTTTTCTATAAGTGGATCAATTAACTCTACCGATATATTATTATCAGTAGAGTTAATTTTTTTATTCATAAACTAAAATAAATTTAGTTTATTTTATTATTCCTTTTTCTTTAAAATATTTCTGGGCTCCAGGGTGTAAAGGAACTGGCATTCCAGCTGTTGCTTTTTTAATATCAATATCTTTTGCAGCAGCATGCGCAGCAACTAATTCTGGCAAACTTTCAAAGACTAATTTTGTCATCTGATAGACTGTTTCTGTTGGAACATCTTTATGTGTAACTAAAAAATTACCAATTGCTGCTGTTGAAACATTTGCTGTTTGTCCTTTGTAAGTATTTGCAGGTATCACTCCTGTAATATAAGGTGATCCTATTTTTTTAATCACATCTGGAGAAACAGAGACAACTACTACATCAACAGAATTTGCTAAATCTTTTAAAGATGCAACTCCCAATCCAGCAGATTGAAGTGTAGCATCAAGTTGTCTATTTTTAATTAGCTCAACAGACTCTGCAAAGGGAAGATATTCTACTTTAGAAAGATCTTTATAACTCATACCAGCTGCGGTTAATATCGCTCTTGCGTTTAATTCTGTTCCTGATTTCGGCGCTCCTACAGAAACTTTTTTTCCCTTTAAGTCAGCTATTGTTTTGATATTTGATTCTTTAGATGCAACTATTTGTACATAATTTGGATAAATAGCAGCTATACCTCTTAGTTTATCTAACTTACCTTTAAAACCAACTTCTTGATTTCCTTCCCAAGCAAATTTTAAAGAGTCTCCAAGAACAAATGCTATTTCTCCTTTTGCATCCTGAAGTAAATTTAAGTTTTCAACAGATGCTTTTGTAGCTTGTACCTGCGTTTTTGAATTTTTTATTTTATCGCCATAAATTTTCTGCAAACTTACACCTAGCGGATAATAAACGCCTGAAGTTCCACCAGTTAAAATATTTATGAATTCTGCAGAATTTGAAGTGCTCATACTTATTAAAAGCGCACATAAAATAGATGATATTTTTTTTAACATACTTGACCTTTAAATTTGTTAGTGAAGTCATTAGATTATAAAACTTATTAAAAGACAATTAATTTTTGTTCAACTTGAAGTAGTATTAAAAATTAAATTCTTATAAAACTAGTCTCAATCTTAATGAAATATAAAATTAATAAATCTGAAACTGAATGGCAAAATATTTTATCGGAAAATGAATATAGGGTTTTACGACAAGAAGGAACAGAGCGAGCATTCACAAATAAACTTTATAACGAAAATAGAGTTGGCAACTATTATTGTATTGGCTGCAATTCAAAATTATTTAGTTCTAAAATGAAATTCGATAGCGGTACGGGCTGGCCTTCCTTTTTTGATTCTTATAAAGATGTTTTTGAAACAAGCACAGATTATAAATTAATTTACCCAAGAACAGAGTATCATTGTTCAAAATGTGGAGGTCATCATGGACATTTATTTGAGGACGGTCCAGAACCAACAAATAAAAGATACTGTAACAATGGAACAGCTCTAAAGTTCGTTCCAGAAAATATAGATTAATTATATGAACATATCATCTGAGGTAAGTAAAAAAGGTTTTATAAAATATATTGGCGGAATTGAATTTAAAAAAGTCTCAAAAGATAATTTTGAATTTAGATCAAAAGTTAAAAATTTTAATTTGAATTCTTCAGGGATAACCCATGGAGGTTATTTAGCAGCTATTCTTGATAGTGGTATGGGTTCTGCAGCACATAAAGTAATTGATGATGGCAAAAGATGCGTGACTATTTCATTAGATATAAAATTTATAGGAGCATCAAAAGAAAATGATTTTTTGATTGGCAAAGTAGTTATAAGTAAAAAAACTCAATCTCTTATTTTTGTAAAAGCTGATTTATTTAAGTCTAAGAGTATTATTGCATCTGCATCTGGAATTTGGAAAATTTTAAAATAAATTATTTCCAGATTTCTTTTAGTCTTTCCATTCTTCTGCAGCCAGCCACATAAGCATAATAATTTGTTGGATTTTTTTTATAATATTTTTGATGATAGTCCTCTGCTGGATAAAAATTTTTAAACTTTGTAAAAGCAGTTTTGATTTTATTAATCTTTAAAGATTTCAATTCTTTAATTGACTGATCGATCAACTTTCTTTCTTCATCGTCTTGATAAAATATTACAGAAGCGTACGATTGACCACGATCACAAAATTGACCATACCCATCATAAGGATCAATGTTTACCCAAAAATTTTTAAGAAGATTTAAATAAGTTATTTTTTTTGGATCATAAGAAACTTTCACTGTTTCAATATGACCTGTAAGACCAGAAATTACTTGTTGATACGTTGGATTTGAAATATTTCCACCACTATATCCAGAAATAACAGAATTGACGCCTTCTAATTTATCAAACACAGGCTCCATGCACCAAAAGCAACCACCAGCAAAATAGGCGAATTTTTCTTTGGAATAAGTACTTTGATTAAAAAAAAATAAAAAAAAAATTAATAATAATTTTTTCAACTATAAAAAACTCCTCTTTGTCGTAAAAGCTCTCGTTGCAGTTCTTTATTTTCAATAAATGGTTGTCTACCGTGTAACATAAAATAATTATTTGAAAAAATTGAACAACCTGGAGGTAATTTAAAAATAATTTTATTTTTACTGTTTTCTAAAGATTCAGAAAGATTATTTAGAAATAAACCCTGTTCCATATTTTGAGGTTCAGGAAATTGATCAATATAAGAGATAACTGGTTTGCCTTCTTTGTCCTTAAAAAAAACGGGATGAGTTACTTTATAATCAACATTTTTACTTTTTGGCGAACCCCAAATAAAATCCATCTGACCAACTGGATGATTAAAAAATTTATTACAATCTTCCCAATCATCTAAATGAAGCAAAACACTTTCCCCACCTAAAACATTTTTTTCCATAATTTTAGTCATTAATAACCAGTCCGTCTTTTCTTTGACGTAAGTTCCGTCAGTATGAAGATCTAATCTTTTGTATGCTTTTCTTAAATATGAATCACTACTATCAACATGTTTAACTTCAAATCGAGCATAATATTTTCCTGTCATTGCATCAAAATTTGGGAGTCCAACTAAGTGAGTAAATGCCGTTGAAAGTTTTACTAAAAACTTATCATCGGTAACTTCTGAATTAAATTTTTCAGGTCCAATTACAAATGCCCCATGGTTTCTATCAGTTAATATTTTTTTAAATAAATCTTTTATTTTATTTTCAAAAATTTTATTACACTCATCTGCTATAAAAAACCGCAAAAACGGCTTAAGTTCTAAATCTTGAATATCAATTGATACAAATTTTTTTATAAGTTCATTTGTAGCAGATTGTGAGATATTTATAGAAATTAATCTTTTGCTTTGAGGATGAGTGGTAATTTCTAATCCTTTAATATTATCAAACGACATTTAATTAAAATATAAATTAAGTATACCAAAAAAAATTACCCCAAATAAAGAAGAAAAAAGTATATTTTTTTTGCTGATAAATAATACAACAATTGTTGCGCTAGCTGCTAAAAGTCTGATTGCTGTTGATGTTTGCTCTAAAGCTCCAACAGGATGAATAAATATTCGTGATATTAATGCAGCTAAAATTCCATAAGAAACACAGGATATAAATTTAAATATTTTTCCATCTTCATCAACAAAATCAGATGAAAAAACCCCTAAAAACCTCGGTAAATAAGTGGCAATGGCAGTTAAAACAATTGCAAAATATATATAAGTATCAGACATTATTTACCTAATAAAAAAAAAGTAAGAAATTATCCCAGAAATAGTTCCAGCAAGTAATACTGACCAGTCAGGTGTAAATAAAAATAAAATTGGTGCTAAAATAAATGATAAAAATACTGTAGCCACGATATGAGGTTTGTTAAGAACCGAAATAATCATACACATAAAATAAATTGGATTTAAAAAAATTATTGCAACAAAAATTTTTTTACTAATAATTCCTGTAGTATAAAACCCAACTACTGTAGCTATGGTAGATAATATCCAGAGAGTTGATCCTAATCCTAAAAAAAAACTAAAACGACTTTCTTTAGTAATCTTTTCATAATTATTTAACATATACACCCAACTGGTGACGGCAATAAAATGTGCCAAAAAATAATAATGCCAAATCGGCCTATTTTTTTGCCTGATCACCGGTACCAGATTTATTGTCATTGGATAAAGTCTTGCATTTGTTAAAAACACTGCAATTAAGATATTCAATAAAGTTCCATTGACTATTAAAGTTTCAGCCATAACAACTTGTCCAGGTAAAGCAAAACCAATTAATGTTGATAAAAAACTTTGAGCAGCATTTAATCCTGAATTTTTAAAAAGAGCGCCTAAAGCAAAAAAACTAGCTGCAAGACTAATTCCTGGAATCCCAAGCGCAGTAAGACAACCCTCTTTAAAATTATTATCAAAAGTTTTATTCATAAATTAATTTTAGTGCTTAAAATTCTATAAGCCAGAAATAGCAAAGCAAATCCTGACAATCTACTTATTAAATTTGGATAGTTTTTAAGAAAGATTGCTATTTTGCTTGATACGCCTGCATAAATCGTTAAGAAAAAAAAATCTAAAATTATATGAGTTGTCATTAAAATCATAAAATGAACTATGAAATTATTATTAGGATCTAAAAAAGTAGGAAACATAACTACAAAAAAAACTATTGCACCAGGACTAAATAAAGCAGAAACAAAACCATCTTTAAATAAATCTAATGCTGATCTAGTCCCAAAAGTTTTGTCGATTGTAACGCCAGTCTTTCTTTTTAAAAATCTTAAGGCAAGATAAATTAAGTACAATGCTCCAATCCATTTAAAAGCATCTAAAATCTGCGGATGAGGCTTCATTAAAGTATAAATTCCAAACGTCGCACATATCATCTGAATTGCATTAGCCGAAACATCTCCTAACCCCGTCCACAAACTTTTTGGAAATCCATAATTCATTGAATTGGTAATAATCAAAATTCTTTGCGGTCCAGGTGTAATAAAAAGTATTGTTATTAATTGAACAAAAAGTAAAAAATTGTTTGGAATCATTAATAAATCTAGATCTATATTGACTAATTATCTTAATAAAGTTATTTAACTTGTGCGCCGAGTTATTTCAAATTGCGGGCGCGTTATAAATCCAGCTAAAGCGAAGCACTTAATAACCGCCGCTTTATCTGGTGGTTTTTTTTGAATAAATTCCAAAAAAACCTTTGTTTAAAATAAATTATGAGCAAAGATTTAAATATTAGTTTTGAATTCTTCCCTGCTAAAGACGAGCTTGGTCATGAGAATCTATGGTTAAGTCTTAAAAAGCTTGAGCAATTCTCGCCAAAATTTGTTTCAGTTACTTTTGGAGCTGGAGGGGGCGAAAGAGATAAAAGCGACTTTCTAGTTAAAAAAATAAACAATAAATCAAAAACTCCTGTTGCAGGTCATCTCACTTGCGTTGATATGAGTAAAGATGAAATTAATTCAATCGCACTTGATTGGTTAAATAATGGAATAAATAGAATTGTAGCTTTGAGAGGCGATGTAAGAAAAATTAATTCAAAATATGTTCCTCATAATAAAGGTTATATCAATGCCGCTGATATGGTGAATGGATTAAAAAAACTAGGTAATTTTGAGATTTCAGTTGCAGGGTATCCTGAAAAGCATCCAGAGTCAGAAAATGAGATTAAAGATCTTGAGAATTTAAAAAATAAAGTTGATCAAGGAGCTGACAAAATAATTACACAATTCTTTTTTAATGATGAAAAATTTTTAAAATTCAGAGATAAAGCAATTGCTTTTGGAATTAAAGTTCCAATAATTCCTGGCATTCTTCCAATAGATAATTTTGAAAAAATAAAAAACTTTAGCAAAAAATGTGGAACAACTATCCCAAATTGGGTCGAACAAGAATTTAACGGATTAGAGACAGATAATGAAATACAAAAAATTGTTGGAGCTAGTATTGCATGTGATTTAGTTAAAAAATTACAAGCGGAGGGAGTTAATGAATTTCATTTTTATACACTAAATAAATATGAACTTAGCTATGCTGTATGCAAACGACTTATTGCAGACAAAATAAAAATTAAAAAAAATCAACCAAAGGAGTTACACGCATGACAATAAAAGTAAATTGTATTGGCTATCCAAGAATAGGTCCAAAAAGAGAATTAAAAACTGCTTTAGAAAAATATTGGAAATCTGAAATTTCTGAAAGTGATTTATTAAAATGTGCCAGTGAATTGAAAAAAAATAACTGGCAAACACAAAAAGATAATGGGGTCGATTATATTTGTTCTAATGACTTTTCTTTTTATGACCAAGTTTTAGATACCATTTGCTTGGTAGGATCCATTCCTGAAAGATATAAACATAAAGAAGATAAAGTTTCTTTTAAAACTTATTTTGCAATGGCACGTGGCTCTCAAACAAAAGATTTGGATGTTCCGGCGCTTGAAATGACAAAATGGTTTGACACTAACTATCATTATTTAGTGCCTGAATTTTCAAAAAATCAAAAATTCAAATTAAGTTCTAACAAGCCGTTTGATGAATTTGATGAGGCAAAAAAATTAGGTTTTAATACTAAACCAATTATTTTAGGTCCTCTTACTTTTTTAAGTCTTGGAAAAACTGCTGATGAATCTTTCAAAAATATTGATTTATTAGATAATTTACTTCCAGTTTATGAAGAAATTTTATCGCGTTTAAATAAAAAAGGCGCTGAATGGATTCAGATTGATGAGCCTATTTTAGTAAAAAATCAAAATGTTGATTTTATTAAACTCGTCAAAAAAACTTTAAATCAATTAAAGAAATATGCAGGTTCATCTAAAATAATTCTAACGACATACTTTGAAAAAATAGATACTGAAATTGAAAAGGAAATTCTAGCAAGTGATATAGATGGTGTTCATTTTGATTTAATTCGTGGACAAATATCAAATATAAATTCTTTAAAAGATTCTCATAAGACAATTTCAATTGGAATTGTTGATGGAAGGAATATTTGGAAATCTGATGTTAATAATAAGATCGAGCAAGTAAAAGAATATTCAAAGAATATTAAAGACTTATGGATTTCATCTTCTTGTTCGTTGTTGCATACTCCTTATGATTTAGGATTGGAAACAAAAGTTCCTGAAAAAATTAAAAAATGGCTGTCATTTTCTAAACAAAAATTAATTGAACTTAATCATATTAAGATTTCGATAAATAAAGGTAATAATGAAATCAAAAATTATCTAGATGAAAACAAAAAAGATATCACAAGTAGAAAAACTTCTGAGTTAATTCATGATGATACAGTCAAACAAAGAGTAAAAAATATCACAAAAGAGATTTTAAGTAGAAAATCTAACTTTGTTAAAAGATCTGAAATACAAACTAAATTTTTTAAATTACCTTTATACCCAACTACAACTATTGGATCTTTTCCTCAAACGTCTGATGTGAGAAATGCCAGAGCTAAATTTAAAAAAAATGAATTAAGCTTAAAAGAATATGAGGATTTCCTAAAAACTAAGACAATCGACGCTATCAAAAAACAAGAGCAAATAGATATCGATGTTATTGTTCATGGAGAGTTTGAGAGAAATGATATGGTTGAATACTTTGGTGAACAACTTAAAGGATTTACATTTACATCTAGTGGATGGGTACAAAGTTATGGTTCGCGATGTGTAAAACCTCCAATTATTTTTGGTGATGTTTCTCGTCCAGAATCTATGACTGTACAATGGTCAAAATTTGCGCAAGACCAAACAAAAAAAATTGTTAAAGGTATGTTAACGGGTCCAATAACAATTTTACAATGGTCTTTTGTTAGAGATGACCAACCAAGAAAAGATACAGCATTACAAATTGCTTTTGCAATAAGAGATGAAGTTGAAGATCTTGAAAACAATGGCATTAAAATGATTCAAATTGACGAACCTGCATTAAGAGAAGGTTTGCCTCTTAAGAAAAATGATTGGAAGCTGTATTTAGATTGGGCAGTTAAAGCATTCCAAATTTCTGCTGCTGTTGCAAAAGATGAAACTCAAATTCATACACATATGTGTTACGCTGAATTTGAAGATATTATTGATGCTATTGCTGCTTTAGATGCTGATGTTATCTCCATAGAAACATCAAGATCTAGAATGGAATTATTAAAAACATTTGAAAAGTTTAAATA
>NZ_JAYQPI010000026.1:0-12553 GCF_038145245.1 Candidatus Allofontibacter sp.
AATTCTAAAATTTCATGGACACAAGTTGAAACTGGTTCAGCAATTACTTGGAAATATCCAAGTTGTATTTTACAAGGTGATAACTCCTCTGGTGAATTTTATTCAATTGCAATAACAAATAATTATCAAAAAGCAGACACCGGAACTAAAATGATTCACCTTGGAAAAAATACAAAGAGTAGAATTATTTCAAAAGGAATTTCCGCTGGTCACGCTGATAATACATATAGAGGTCTTGTAAGCATTAATTCAAAAGCAAGTAATGCTAAAAATTATACTCAGTGCGATTCATTATTAGTTGGAAATTTATGTGGAGCCCATACAGTTCCCTACATTGATAATAAAAATTCAACATCAACAACAGAACATGAGGCAACAACATCTAAAATTAGTGAGGAGCAATTATTTTACTGCAAGCAAAGAGGTTTAAATCAAGAAGAAGCCGTAAGTTTAATTGTAAACGGGTTTTGTAAAGAAGTACTACAACAGCTTCCTATGGAATTTGCTGTAGAAGCACAAAAATTAGTTAGCATCAGTTTAGAAGGGAGCGTTGGTTAATGTTAAGTATTGAAAAATTAAATGTAAGTGTTGGTGAAAAAAACATCTTAAAAGATTTTAATCTTAAGATTGGAAAAGGCGAAGTACACGCAATTATGGGCCCTAATGGATCAGGAAAAAGTACACTCTCATATGTATTAGCCGGTAAAGATGGTTATGAAGTTGATGGTAAAATAATGTTTAAGAATGAGAATATTATCGAACTTGAGGCTGACGAAAGAGCGCAGAAGGGAATATTTTTAGCATTCCAATACCCAATTGAAATTCCAGGGGTATTTATGAATAACTTTTTAAAAACATCATTGAATGCAGTTAAAAAAGCAAAAGGTGAAAAAGAAGTAGATTTAGTTGAATTTTTATCTTTAGTAAAACAACATGCTAAAAAACTTGGCATTAAAGATGAGCAATTAAGTAGAGCTTTAAACGTTGGTTTTTCAGGTGGAGAAAAAAAACGTAATGAAGTTTTACAAATGTCACTGTTAGAACCAGATCTTGCAATTTTAGATGAAACAGACTCAGGACTAGATATTGATGCTCTTAAAGTTGTTGCAGATGGAGTAAACGCTTTAAGATCACCTAATAGATCTTTCTTAATTATTACTCACTATCAAAGATTGTTAGATTATATCAAACCAGATTTCGTTCATGTTATGGTGAATGGCACTATTGTTAAAACGGGTTGTTCTAAACTTGCACAAGAGCTTGATAAGATTGGCTATAAGGAATTTCAAAAAGCAATCTAACTAACATGAATACTATTACTGATATTAAAGAGGTAAGTGAATTAAGAGCACTTAGTTTAAATCTTTTTAATAAACACGGATATCCAACTAGAAAAGATGAAGATTGGAAACAATCTCAATTAAATTATTTTTTAGAAAATAATAAACAGCTCGAAATTTATAAAACTAATAACGAAACTATTAATGAAAAAGTTTTTGAAAACTTTAAACATAATAAAATTATTATAGTAAACGGATTAGTTCAAAAAACAGACTTTATCGGAAAAGACAAAGATAAATTAATTATTACGACAATTGACGAATATTATAAAAAAAATAATAAGAATTTATCAAAATTATTTAGTAATAAAAAAAATCCACTTGTTGCTGTAAACAACGCATTAGCAAAAGTAGGTTTTTATTTAGAAATTAAAGATAATTTAGATTTACCGATTATCATTTATCATCAGTACAATTCAAAAATTGATCAAAAGCAATTGCATCAAAAAAATTACATTTTGATAAATAAAAATTCAAAAGCGTCAGTCTATGAAAAATTTACAAATGAAAATAAAAAGACATTTATTAGCATCAATACAAATATTGATGTTGAACAAAATTCCCAAATTAAAAATTATATTCTTAATTCTAATAACACTGAAAATTGTATTTACAGATTTAAAAAACTTAATATTGCGGCAAGTGGAAATTATGAAAGTTTTATATTTTCAAATATAGTTAAAACAATCAGAGATGAAGTTGAAATCAATTTAAATGAATCCTTATCCGAATGTTATTTGTATTATACGCAGTTCTTAAAAGATAACGAAGATCATGAAATCAAAGTTAAAATTAATCACTTAGCTGAAAATACACAGAGCTATCAGTTTTCAAAAAGTATTATCGATGACACTGCTAAAGGAGTGTATCAAGGTAAAATATTTGTTGATCAGATAGCCCAAAAGACGAATGGTTATCAGTTAATTAAGAGTGTTTTACTATCTGATCAGTGTACTTTTCACTCAAAGCCTGAACTTGAAATATATGCTGATGATGTAAAGTGCAGCCACGGTTCATCATCCACATCATTAAATAAAGATGAGCTATTTTATTTAATGGCAAGAGGGATTACAAAAATTCAAGCCAAAAAATTAATCATTCAAGGTTTTTTATCTGAGGTGATTGATAAAATTTCAGATGAGTATTTTAAGAATTATTTTCTAATGAAAACTGAAGATATTGTGTCATGAATTTAAAGGATATTAAAAGTCAGTTTCCAATATTTAAATCCAATAAAAATCTTATCTATTTTGATACTGCAAATTCTGCACAAAAACCAAAGCAAGTTATTGATACTTTAGAGGACTTTTATAAAAATCATTATGCTAATATTGGTAGAGCTGTATATGGTCTTGCTGCAAGAGCTACAGCTAATTACGAGAGTACTCGAGAGGTAATTAAAGAATTTGTTAATGGTACAGAAGGTGAGATTGTATTTACTAAAAATTCAACAGAGTCATTAAATTTAGTAGCTCATTGCTTTGGTAAATTTTTAAAAGAAGGTGATGAAATAATATTAACCGAGGCTGAGCACCACTCTAATTACGTTCCGTGGCATTTTTTACGAAAAAAAAAAGTAAATATAAAATTTATTCCAATCAATGAAGATGGTGAGGTTGAAGTTAATAAATTAACTTCACTCATTACTACTAAGACAAAAATTATTAGTGTTATTCACATATCAAATGTTACTGGCCTAACAACAGATATTAAAAAAATAATTTCAATTGCTAAGGCTAAAAAAATACCCATCTGCATCGATGGCACACAAGCAGTCGCTCATACTCATGTAGATCTTAAAGATTTAGATTGTGATTTTTATGCATTCTCTAGTCATAAAATTTATGGACCCACAGGTGTTGGAATTTTATATATGAAAAATAAATGGATTGAACAATTTGAACCATTTATCGGGGGTGGCGGGATGATACAAAATGTTGATACTAAAAATATTACTTACGCATCAGGCGTAAGTAAGTTTGAAGCTGGATCGTTAGCATCTGCAGAAGTAGTTGCTCTAAAACAAGCAGTTAAATTTGTTAAAGATATAAAAGTTAAAAATATTATAAGTCATGAGCAAAGTTTAGCATCCTATGCTTTAGATAAAATTAGTAAGTTTAATGATATTGAATTCGTAGGCAGTCCTTCAACTAAGGCAAGCGTATTTTCTTTTAATATTAAAGGTGTTCATGCACATGATGCATCAACGGTTTTTGACGAGGATGATATCGCAGTAAGAGCAGGTCATCACTGTTGTCAAATTCTTCATAAAAAGATGAAAATTGGATCATCTCTTAGAATGTCGTTTGGTGTTTATAATAATAAACAAGATATTGATGCTATATGCGAAAGTATCAAGAAATGTAAAAAAATATTTAAATTAAAATAATGGATTTAACTGAACTTTATCAAGACTTGATATTAGACCACGGTAAAAAGCCAAGAAACTTTGGTAAGTGTCATGAATTTAATCATGATGCAGAAGGACATAATCCTTTATGTGGAGATAATATTCATGTCTACTTAAGTTTAAATAATGACAAAAAAGTAAAAGACATCTCATTTGAAGGTTCAGGTTGCGCTATATCTGTTGCGTCCTCATCGATCATGACAGAGATCGTTAAAGGAAAATCTGAAAAACAAGCAAGAGAATTATTAAGTGCATTTTTTAAAATGATTAAAGAAGGACAAGAAATAAAAAAAATAGGTTTATCAGAAGATGAGCACATTAAATTCTCTTCCCTTGCTGGAGTTGGTAGATTTCCAATGAGAGTAAAATGTGCGACATTATCTTGGCATACTCTAAGAGCGGCATTAGATGATGAAAAAAAACCAATTAATTCGGAAGTAATTGACTAATGGAACATGCACAAAAAATTGATGAAATAAAAGATAAATTAAAGACTATCTTTGATCCTGAGATACCAGTTGATATTTATGAGTTAGGTCTTATTTATGATGTAAGGCTTAAGGATAAGAATTGCGAAATTGACATGACTCTTACTTCTCCAAATTGTCCAGAAGCTCAAAGCATTCCTAACAATGTTAGAAAGGCTGTTGAAAGTTTAGGACATTATGATGAAGTGGTTGTCAAAATTGTTTGGGATCCACCGTGGGATAAAAGTAAGATGTCGGAGGTTGCAAAATTAGCTTTAAACATATGACAAAACAATTAATTTCTATTTCTGATAATGCTGCAAAGCGTATTAAAGAAATTTTAAGTAACGCTGAGAGTGGTGTTAGAGGAGTTCGTGTTTCTGTAAAGTCAGGAGGTTGTGCTGGAATGGAATATGAAATGACTTATTTAAAAGAAACTATTCCCAATGACGAAGTAGTAAAAGATAATGGGGTTGAAGTATTTATTGATCCAAAAGCTATTATGTATTTGCTTGGAACAAAGATGGATTACAAAGAAGATAAATTTTCATCTTCTTTTGTATTTAATAATCCAAATGAAACAGAACGATGTGGCTGTGGTGAGTCTTTTAAAATTTAAATTGTTCTGCTAAATTTCTCTCTTTTAAACCATATTTTTTATCGTACAAAAGTCTAAAAGTTTTATTTTTATTTAAATAAACACTAACATTTAAAACATCACGAAATTCAATATTATCAGCAACCACGCTCACGGGTCTTTTTTTTGGATCTAAATTCTTAATAGAAACTTTTGCATTACTATTTATAGTAGCACCTCTCCATCCCCTTGGCTTAAACGGTGAAATGGGTGTAAGCGCCAATAAATTAGATTCTAAATCTAATACTGGACCTCGAGCTGACAAATTATAAGCAGTACTACCAGCAGGGGTAGCAACTAAAGTTCCATCACAAACAATTTCTTTCATTCTAACTTTATTATCAATTTTAATTTCAAGTTTTGCTGCTTGACGAGTTTCTCTAAAAACAGATACTTCATTTACAGCAATAGCAGTTTTAATTTTACCATTTTTATTTTTTGCATACATTTCGAGTGGATGAAGTTCTGCAATGTCAGCTTTATTAATTTTATTAATTAAATCTTTTTCATCAAATTTATTTAATAAAAATCCGCGATTACCTTTATTCATTCCGTAAAATGGAATCTTATATTTTTGATATTTTTTAAGGGAAGCTAACATAAATCCATCACCGCCTAGAATAATAAATACATCCGAATCATTAATTGAAAAATTTTTATATTTTTTAGTAATAGATCTTTTTGCAGCCTGTGCATTTGGACTTGAGTCTGCAATTACGTGAATTTTATTATACGATCTATGCATTTGTGAAAAATTTAAAATCCTTTAATAACTAAGCTAATGTATCACTTAAATATTTCCGAGGCATTTAAAAAATATGTCAAGAAAAACGGCCTCCATAAAAACATAAATCAGGAAGATTTAATTAAAACGCTTGGAGAATTGACCGAACAATTAACCCCTTCTTTCTTAAAGTCGGTTACAAATATTTTTTCAAGCAAAAAGCCTAAAGGCTTTTACTTATATGGCAGTGTGGGGGTTGGCAAAACGATGATTGTTAATTTCTTTCTTGAATATCTTAATCAAAAACGAGTTTTAAAGACCCATTTTAATAAGTTTATGGTGGATATTCATAATAAACTTCACAAATTAAAAAACGAAAAAAATCCTTTACCAAAAATTGTAAAAAAATTTAAAGAAGATTTTGATATTATTTTTTTTGATGAGTTTCAAATTACTAATATCGCAGATGCAATGATTTTAGGTAAATTATTAGAGCAGTTTTTTGAAAAAAATATTTTTATAATTACAACTTCTAACACTAAACCTGATGACTTGTATTTAGGGGGACTTCAACGGGATCAATTTCTTCCTTATATTGAGACAATTAAACAAAACTCAGTAATTTATTCTTTAGACTCAGGAAAAGATTATAGAGAACTTTATTTAAGTAAAAAAAATAGATTTTTTATTATTAAAGATCCTCAAACTAAAAAGAATTTTAATCAAGTTTTATTTACCGTTTTAAGCGGAAAACAATTTCATACGAAAGAAATTGAAATTAAGGCGAGAAAAATAATTATTGATAATTATGTCTCAGGAATTGCTAAATTTGACTTTAAAGATTTATGTTTTCAAACCTATGGTTCCGAGGACTATATTGAAATTTGTAAAATTGTAAAAATTTTCTTTATTGAAAATATTCCAAATTTTACAGAAGAATTAATTAATGAGCAGTATCGATTTATAAATCTAATTGATATTATTTATGATAATCAATTAAGTTTAGTTGCAACTGCAGCAGTGCCAATTAAGCAAATTACTAGTAGTGTAAAATTGCAGAAAGTTTTTCAACGAACGATTAGTCGGTTAAATGAATTGACGAGTAGTCACTAAAATAAAAGTAGACTTGTTTTAAAGATTGTAACTTTTTTCTCCGTGAGTTCCTAAATCAACTCCTTCAAATTCTTCTTGATGAGAACTAACTCTCAAACCTAAGGTTTTTTGTATAATTTTAACAATAATTACAGTTACGATAAGTGAAAAAATTGCAACAGATAGAACTCCAATAATTTGCACAATGGTTTGATCAAAAGCAGATTTTTCTATTCCTAAACCACCAAAAGTATCCGTTGCTAAAATTCCTGCTAGCAAAGTTCCTAAAATTCCACCAACACCATGAACTGCAAATACATCCAAAGAGTCATCTATCTTTAATTTAAATTTTATAAATCCCACAAACCAATAACAAATACATCCTGATAACAATCCTAGAATAACTCCACCCATAGGACCGATAAAACCAGAAGCAGGAGTAACCGTTGCAAGTCCAGCAACCATTCCAGTAATAATACCAACTAATCCTGGCTTTCCGTTTTTATACCAGTCAATACACATCCAAGTTAAAGTAGCTGTTGCAGCAGAAGTATGAGTAACTAGCATTGCCATTGCGGCATTTCCATTAGCTGCTAAGGCTGAGCCAGCATTAAATCCAAACCAACCAACCCAAAGCATTGAAGCACCAACCATAGCAAGAACTGGACTGTGTGGAGGATGAACTATTTTTGGAAACCCTTTTCTACTGCCTAAAAAATAAGCAATAACTAAGGAAGATATACCCGCAGTCGTATGAACTACTAATCCACCTGCAAAATCTAGAACACCTTTTTTAGCAAGCCAACCATTTCCCCATACCCAATGAGCTACAGGGGCATATACAAAAATGACCCACAACAAAGTAAATAACACAACTGCAGAAAATTTAATTCTTTCAACAAAGGCTCCAATTATTAATCCTGGAGTTATAATTGCAAATGTCATTTGAAACATGACAAATAGTAATTCAGGTATTTCACCACTTAGTGAAGAGATTTTAATATTTTTTAAAAAGAATTTATCAAGATTGCCAATAAAGGATCCCTCGCCAGAAAAAGATAAAGTGTAACCTGCAACTACCCAAATTACAGAAACTAATGCAGCTATTAAAAAACATTGGGCAAGGACAGATATTGTGTTTTTAGATCTAACTAACCCAGCATAAAATAGAGCAAGACCCGGCAGTGTCATAAACAATACTAACGCTGTCGAAGTTAATATCCAGGCAGTATGACCAAAATTCACCATTTAAATTGCTTTTGGTCCTTTTTCACCAGTTCGAATCCTAATTACTTGTTGAAGATTTGTTACAAATATTTTTCCATCGCCAATTTTACCAGTTCGAGCAGTATTAACTATTGTGTCTAAAACTTTTTTTAATTTTGCAGTTGTAACTGCGATCTCAAGTTTAGTTTTGGGTAAAAAAGTAACTTCATATTTTGAACCCCTATAAAATTCTGTATGACCTTTTTGTCTTCCGTAACCTTTTACTTCTGACATGGTGAGCCCGTGAATACCAATATCATTTAATTTTTTTTTTATGTTATCTGCTTGTTCAGGCTTAACTATTGCTGTTATCAATTTCATAATTGCAAACAGTAATTTAATTATATCTTTAGTAAACAAATAAAAAAATTAGTAATACAACTATAAGTTTTAGTTATTAAATTATTCTTAAATATTGGATTTAGTTTTAAGAAAGGTTTAAATAAAAATAAATGTTATTCAGACAATTTTTTGATCAAAAATCTTGGACCTATACTTATCTCATTGCATCTGGAGTAGGCAGAGAAGCTTTAATTATTGATCCTGTCATTGAAAATGTAGAACAATATATTAGAATTTTAAAACAGTTAGATCTTAAATTAGTAAAAGTAATCGATACCCACATACATGCAGATCATATTAGCGGCATGGCAGAGTTAAGAGATAAAACAAATTGTATTACTGTGATGGGTGATAGAACCCCTGCGGATGTCGTATCCATGAAAGTTGCAGATGGGGAGGAGGTAAAAATTGACGGAATTTCTATCAGGGCGATGTATACCCCAGGTCATACTTCGGAGAGTTTTAGTTTTGCTATGAAAGATAGAGTTTTTACTGGTGATGCTCTTTTAATTAGAGGGACTGGAAGAACTGATTTTCAAAATGGAAGTCCTTATGATGCTTATGAGTCTTTGTTTAATAAATTATTAAAATTACCAGATCAAACCTTAGTTTACCCAGCTCATGATTATAAAGGCGAGATGGTCTCAACTATTGGAGAAGAAAAAAGATTTAATCCAAGATTACAAGTAAAATCAGCCCAAGAGTATGCAGACATTATGAATAATTTAAATTTACCTAATCCTAAATTTATGGATGTCGCAGTTCCTGGAAATTTGGCACTTGGTATCAATTTAGAAAGACAAAAAACTGCAAGCGGAATATCTGCTGACCAATTTAAAAAAGAGTTAGAAACTAAAGATCATATCTTAATTGATCTTCGAGAAAATAATGAAATTCATAAAGATGGACAAATTGCAGGATCTGTTCAGATAAAATTTAATGAAATTTCAAATTATTTTCATGAAAACAAATCTTTTTTGAAAGAAAAAAAAATTTTAATTTATTGTAATGTTGGACACAGATCTACACTTGCAGTTCAAATTTCTGCCTCCTATGACTTCAAATATGTAAAACATTTAATTGGAGGAATTCAAGCTTGGAAAAAAGCTGGGCTTAAAGTTGAAAATATATCTCATCATTAAATAATGTTTATTATAGGACTTATTGCGTCATTTATTATGGGAACAGTTCTTTCCTTATTAGGAGCGGGCGGTTCTATATTAACACTACCTATTTTGGTTTATCTATTTAAGGTACCAGTCATTGCAGGTACTAGTTATTCATTATTAATTGTAGGACTAACAGCTTTATTTGGATTTTTTACTTATTTTAAAAATAAAACAATCAATATTAAAGTAGGCATCATTTTTGGAATTCCTTCAATTATTGGCGTCATTATCGCAAGAAAGATTTTAGTCCCTTATATTCCAAACGAATTTATATTTATTGGTCTTACCATTACTAAAAGTATTTTAATTATGTCTTTATTTGCTTTTTTAATGGTCACTTCTGCAGCCTTAATGATCCGCGATAGAAATCTTAAATTTGAAAAATCAAAAAAGAAAAATGAATTTGAAAGAAATGTTTTGATTATTTTAGAAGGTTTAATTGTAGGACAACTTACTGGATTTGTAGGAGCGGGAGGTGGTTTTTTAATAATTCCTGCTCTTGTATTGCTCACAGGTCTTAATATGAAGACTGCTGTTGGAACATCTCTTTTTATTATTGCAACAAAATCTTTAATTGGATTTGGCAGCGATGTTATGAGTGGATTTGTAACGGATTGGAATTTTGTAATTTACGTAATGATCTTTACAATCATTGGTTCTATCATTGGTACATTTCTTTCCAAAAAAGTAAGCGATATAAAATTAAAAAAAGCCTTTGGTTACATGACGCTTGTCATTGGTTTTTTGATTATTTTAGAACAAATATTTTAATTTTAATTAAATAATGTTTGTTTTTATATTTTAGATTATGTACTAAAATCATCTTTTTACTAAATGCCCTAATAGCTCAATTGGTAGAGCAACTGATTTGTAATCAGTAGGTTGGGAGTTCAAGTCTCTCTTAGGGCACCATTAATTGTTTTTAAAAGTCGATCGTATTGCAATTCTAAAACACAAAGTTCCTAAAGTTATTCCACCATAAACAATCAAGAGTGGATAAAAATCATAATTAACTAATGCCGCATACCAAGGAGCAAGAGTTAGAACAAATGGAAAAAAAATTAATCCTAAAAATGCAATGATGGGACCAAATACATTTTTGACTATAGCAAAACAAATAAATAAACCCCAAATTCCACTAATTATATAAATTAATATAGATATTAGAAAAAGAGGACTTAAGCGTATTTTTTTAAATCTTGAAAACCTTGGTTGAAAGGACTCGTTATGATCAATTCTTTCAGCTTCAACTTCTTTAACTTCTATAATTTCTTTTTGTTTATCCTCAGACAATTTGAGTTATGGAACTAGGATTGAAGGACCCGTTAATTTTCTAGCTTCTAATTCTTCGTGAGCTGTTACCGCATCTTTAAGTGCAAATTTTTTAAATATTTTAACTTTAAATTTACCTGTTTTGATAGCTTCAAATACTGTGTTTGCGCTATTTACTAATTCTTCCCTAGTAACGGTATAGTGAGCGATTGAAGGTCTTGTAAAAAAAAGTCCTTTGGGTGCGATGTGTTTTTTAGGATCTACTTTTTCAACTAATCCTGATGCATTACCAAAGGAAACCATGGTTCCACGAATAGCTAAACATTCAATGGACTCTTCAAATGTTTTAGCGCCCACACCGTCGTAAACTACATCAAGCATTTTACCATTTGTAATTTCTTTTACTTTTTGTGAAAAACTTTCTTTTGAATAATTAATAACGAAATCACAACCATTCTCTTTTGCAATCTTAACCTTATCTTCTGAACCAACAGTTCCAATAACTTTACATCCTAAAGATTTTGCCCACTGACATAACACTTGGCCAACTCCACCTGCAGCAGCGTGATATAAAATAAACTGATCTTTTTTAACTTTATAAGCACGGTGTAATAAATATTCAGAAGTAATTCCTTTAAGCATAATGCATGAGGCAATCTCATCTGAAATGTAATCTGGAATTTTTACTAATTTTTCTTGCGGATAAACTTGTTTTTCTGAATAAGACCCTGGAGGGGCAGCAGCATGGGCCACACGATCACCTACTTTAAATTCTTTTACATCAGAACCAATTTCCTCAATAACTCCAGCAGCTTCAAGACCAATTCCGGTTGGAAGAGGTAGTGGGTATGTTCCTGAGCGATGATAAACATCAATGTAATTTAAACCGATTGCTTTATTTTTGATTAAAACTTCATTGGGTGCTAATTTTTTAAGTTCAGCATCCACAAATTTCATTACATTTGCTTTTCCAGTTTCTGTAATTCTAATTGCTTTAACCATAATTAATAATTATTATTAAAACATATTTTACTAATGATAAAAACAATATTTCTATTCATTTTATTAACATTTTCTTTCAATACACTAAGTGCAAGAGCCGCAGATTCTGGTCCTTCACCTCAAATTATTCAAAAAACGAACCCAACATATGCTGAGGCAAAAACTTTAGTTAAAAGTAAAAAATTTGATCAAGCAGCTGCAATGTTAGAAACGTTATTAAAAGATAGTAAAAATGCAGGCAATCCTGATATTTTAAATGATTACGCTTATTCTCTTAGAAATTTAAAACAGTTTGAAAAAGCGGAAAAATTTTATTTGGCTGCTCTTAAAATCAATCCAAAACATGTTGGGGCCAATGAATACTTAGGTGAGCTATATTTACAAACTAAAAGATTAGACGAAGCTAAAAAGAGATTAGAAGTTTTAAAAACTTGTAATTGCGAAGAATATAAAGAGCTGAAAGAAAAAATCGAAAAATACAAATAGTTTCCTTTAAAAAATCCCTTTAAAAACAATAATTTCTTTTAGAAAATCTATTCACAGTTGCATTAAATGAATGTTTGGTTGTTTTTATTCTTATTATATAAGAATGCCCAATGTTCTTTGAATACTTACAAAATTACTTAACTATTTTAATCTTTTTGTTCGTTGCAATCGGAATTGGAATAGCTTTCATCGTCGTTAATTTTCTTTGTGCGCCAAGCAAGCCGGATGCTGAAAAACTTTCAGCTTATGAGTGCGGATTTGAACCGTTTGGAGATTCTCGAATGAAGTTTGATGTGCGTTTTTATCTAGTATCTATTCTTTTTATTATTTTCGATCTTGAAGTTGC
>NZ_JAYQPI010000027.1:0-12544 GCF_038145245.1 Candidatus Allofontibacter sp.
TCTTTGTTAATAAATTTTAAAAAATTAATTTCTTTATTAATATCAAGTTCTGTAATTATTGAATTATCAATAGAAACTATTACATTATTAGTTAATTGTTTTGCATTAACATTAGAAAAAAAAAATAAAAAAGATAATAGTAAAAAAAATTTTTTTTTACTCATTTTTTAGAATAATTGTTTTCCACCAATAGAAGGTAATATGTTTGATGTTGTGTAGTTATCTCCAAATGGTAATAATGTTACGCCAAAGAAAATACTTGTTGCTGGTCTTAAGTCTTTATCAGATGAGTAATTTTTCTGAAAATAAAAACCATATCTTATACATTCGTTTTCATTTTCAATTCCAAGTTTGTGAGAATTAGTTAGGTCTGTTTTAAGATTTCTGTCGGTAGAAGCTATTAATTTAGTGTTATCAGTTAAGTAGGAAGTTAGATTTGCCTTAGCATATCTTTCACTCCCAACATGATTATTTTTCTCATAAAAATTAAAATTAATTTCACCTTGTTTCAAAAAAGTTTTTACATTTAAGTCGTTATAATAAATGTGGTTAAAATTGTTATCTAAAGTATTTTTAAGAGTTACATCAAAATTACCAGGACTGAAGTATTTTGCTTTAGTCACTAAATCTGAATTTTTATTCTGCAGCGAAGATTTTGTTGGCATGTCAGGATCTTCGTTAAATTTTATAACTTGTCCTATTGAAAAATCTGCTGAAGCAGGATTGCTTTTGTTTGTAATTTTTTCTTTCCAGTTCCAGTCTAAACCAATGTTAAAAGATAAGTCCTTTTCTATTAATTCATCTGAATTCATTCTATTCATTGAAAATAAGTTATCAGTGTTTAATAAGGTATCGTTAGATCTTGCATTAGTCATTTTTCCTGGAGAATAACGAGTGAGGATTCTAGGAATTAAATACTGTTCAGATTCTTTTGATAATTTAGCAAACGGTAATGAAGCATCAATACCAACAATTGGGTTAATTTGACTATTTAAGTTTTCGTTTGGAGTTCTATAGTCAGAATAATAGTTAATATTATTAATTTTTGTAAGAAATTTATATCCAATTCCAAGATTTGTATTATAGGATTCTTGAGTTGTGTAATCTAAGTTGTTTATAAAAGTTGTTTTGTTTTGATTGGTGTTTGCATTTAAACTTCTAAAACTTGAGTTAAAGTTTAGATTATTATTTTCCAAAAAGTTATATTTAGAATAAATAATTTCTGGAAGAATATATTCGTATTGATCAGATGCTTTTGAAATACTGTTATTTTGATATGCAGCAGTTTTAAGATTTAGACTTTCATTCTTTCCAAATGAGTTAAAATATATTTCATTAGTTAATTTTGTTAAATCTTCTTTTACAAGATTAGTTTTAAAACCATCAATAGTAGAATTTATTTTATTTACTCTCAAATAAGTAGGGTTGTTTACTCTCTGAATTTTTGCATTAAATTCACTTTTATCTAAGACTTTGTCTTCAAAATTAAGATTTAAGTTTCCAAATAAATGATGTCTGGAACCATCCGTTTGAGTATTTGTTATTTCTTTATATCCTTCGGTAAATCCACCTTCTAATGTTAAAGAGCCATTTTTATATTTTTCTCTATACTCTCCTAATAACAATGGATTTTGTTTAAAATAATAAGTAGGACTAATTGTAAAATCAGCTGATTCAGAGAGTGGATAAAAATAAGGAATTTTAATTGTTGAACCAATATCTGCTCCTAAAGAAGAAAATGATGGAGCTAAAAACCCCTCTTTTCTTTTTACACTTGGATCTGGATGAGAAAAATAAGGTGTATAAAGAACTGGAAAATTATTTAAATCTAGAGTTGCATTTTTATAAGTAATTTGTTTTTTTTCTTTGTCGTGTGTTACTAAGTCAGCATTTAAATTCCAAAAAGGGCATCCTTCTTTTTCATTAGATGATTTACAAGATGTAAATTTTCCATCTTTAAGAATAGTTATATTGTCTTTTATACTTACTTCTTTTCCAGAAAGTTTTGGTTCTATAAATTCATTAAATTTATCTTTAGATTGAAACTTTTCTTTATTCAGATCCGAACTAAGATTGTAACCAATAATTTCATTAAATTTATCATCAGCATTTAATTTGCTAAAATAATATATATTTTTATAATTATCTAAATATTTTACTTTATTTTCGGCTGTGATAATTTTTTTTTCTAAGTCGTATTCAAAATTTTCTGCTGTTAAAGTTCTATTTTTGATATCAGAAAACTTTGAATTTCCAAAAGTCTTCAAGAGTTGAGTTGATTTATTATATATAATTTTATCAGCAGAAATTTGTTTTCCTTCTTGATTTTTAGCTACCACATTTCCTATGGCTTCTATAATATTGTTATCTTGAGAATAAGTTAGTTTGTCTGCAGAAAAATTGTAAATATCTTTTTGCTGAGAAAAACTAATATTTGAACTTAATAAAAATATTCCAAAAAATAATTTAAAAAAAAATTTATTTTGCATTAACCTGAGTAATTCCTACTAAATTTATTAAAATTATGAGAAATATAGGTATCCACACCGAAAAATCTACAGATATTATGCCAGATTTAGCTATTGTTATTGATAAATCATTTAAAAAATAAATTATTATGCTTATTATTACTCCGTAGGTTCCATATTTTAGGTAATTAGAAGTCTTTCCTAAATTTATAATCATTAATCCAGAAAGTATTGACATGGCTAATAAGTAAATTGGAAAGGATATTAATTTTTGATACCTAATTCTAAGATCTATAGTGGAGTATCCTTTATCTTCTAATATTTGCATTTCTTTATTAATGTCTAATAAAGAAGTTGTTTCGGTATTTTTGTAAACATTTTTAAGTTCATTTATATTTATATTGCTAGTGTAGTTATAGTTATTAAAATAGTTCTCTTTATTATTTTTTTTATTTCCAGAAATAATATGAACTTTATTTAGTTGCCAATTTTTTTCTTTAATA
Organism: Candidatus Allofontibacter sp.; assembly: GCF_038145245.1. Taxonomy (GTDB): domain Bacteria; phylum Pseudomonadota; class Alphaproteobacteria; order Pelagibacterales; family Pelagibacteraceae; genus Fontibacterium. Next base: position 2,972 of record NZ_JAYQPI010000027.1, read on the forward strand.
ATTCCCTCTTCAGCATCAATTCTTCTAATAAAATTATTATAAAGATCATAATTATAAATAGTGATTTGATTTATAGTTGAAAAATCTTTATTAATTTTTTCAATTCTTACTATATTTTTTTCTTTATCATTTTTATCAAGAATCCATATTCCAGTTTCATTTACAAATACTAAATTTTTTGTTTCATTATATTGAGAACGTAATTCTTCATAGTATTTTAACATTGAGGAAGAAAAAGGCGTAACCAAAAATATAATAATATAGCCAATAACAAATGAAGTTAACGCAGGAATTAATATAATTTGAATATTTGAATATCCCATTACTCTTAATGAGATGACTTCGTTATGATTGTAAATTTTTAGATAAAAAACTATTCCTCCAAATAAAACAATAAACGGAAATAAATTTATTAATACATTAGGGATTTTTAAAACAGTAAATATTATAAAAAATATAAATTTAAGATCCTTTTTTGATTTAAAAAAATTAAACTCATCTAATAAATTAATTAAAAGAATAATTGAAAGCATAACTGCTATGACAACAAATAAACTTTTTACATATTCATTTATTATGTATCTGTTTATAGATTTTAACATTTATGATTTGATATTTTCTCTATTAAGAAAGTAATTTAACAAAATCCAATTTATTATTAAAAATAACAGTGGAGAAACGTACAAAACTAAACTTGCGAATATTTTTTTGGAACTAAGATCTAATAATATTTCGCTTACTATTATTATTGAGATTCCATATGTAAAAATTATTATTTTTAATAAATTATTATTTATTACTTCTTTGTTTGTTATAATTAGAAAACACGCTAATAAAACTAATGAAGGAATAAATAAAGGCATTATAATTCTATCATTTAGTTCACCAATTATATTAGAATGTTGTGAGTCATTTTTAATATTTAATCTTTTTATTAATTCAAATAACAAAATTTCATTAAATTTATAATAATCTACTGTTTTTTTATTATATTGACTTAGATCAAGCGTTGTTTTGTCAAAATCTAATATAGAAATTTTTTTATCCTTTCGTTCCTCTTGTATGCTCCCATCAACTAAGACAAGTAAATTTTTTTTATTTTCATTGATAACAACTCCTGATTTTGCAATTATAGTTTTTTTTATATCTGCATTATCTTCAAATAAAATAATATCTTCGAGCTCATTAATTTGATTTTTTTTTCCTACATAAATTGTTAATTTCTTAAGAGGATTATTAAAATTATTTTGTTTTAATAAAGGAGCAATACTGCCAACTCCAGAGTTTAGAAGTAGATATCTCGAATAATTAGAAAAATATGGAACTATAAAAGATCTAATAATTACAAGTATTATAATTAATATAATTGATGATTTTAACAAATAATAAATAAATCTTTTTTTTTCTAATCCTGAAAACCATAAAGCTTTAAGTTCATTATGGTCTTCAAATTTTGAGATAGTTACAACGAGAGATATAAAAAAAATTATTAATGAAATCCTTGAAAAAAATTTTGGCATTATTGATAAAATGTACAGAAAATAAGTATTAATAGAGTTTCCTTCTTCGCCGATTAGATCGAGTAATCTTACAGCCTGCGTGATCCAAATAATAAGTCCAAATGCAAGTAGAATAGAAATATAATTTTTTAAAAACTCTTGGATAAAATAGTATCCTAACTTGTTTTTTTTCATTTTGATATGTATATGATCTTATATCATTATGTTAGATTTAAAGATAACTCCAAATGTTAATAATAATTTAGATTATTATATTTTTTTTTGTGAAAAAAATTTTTCGTTTAATTCAAAAAAATTATCATTCATAAACATAAGTACTAATGAAATCAGTTCTATATTGTTAAAAAATAAAGATGAAGATTATTTTGTATTTAATTATCATAATATCAAACCTAAAAAAATTATTTTTGTAAATCAGAAAGATAATAGAGACGAATCTGAGAATCAAAATATTGGTGGCAAAGTTATTAGCGAAATTAAATCAGCAAAAGAAATCAATGTTATTTTTTCTAATGAGAATAAATCTTTTGAGAATTATTATTTTAATTTTTTTTTAGGATGTTTTCTTAAAAAATATACTTTTGTAAAGTATAAAACAATTTTAAAAAAAAATGAAAATGCTAAAGAAAAAATAAAATTATTTATTACTTCATCTAACAATAATTTTTTTGTTAAAATTAAAAATAATATTGAAGATATTGTTCATGGAGTTTTTCTAACAAGAGATTTGGTTTCTGAACCACCTAATTATTTAAATCCTGAAAGATTTGTAACTGAAATAAAAAAACTCTCTAATTTAGGTCTTAAAGTTGATATTTTTGATTATTCAAAAATGAAAAAAATTGGAATGAATGCATTATTAGGTGTTGCTCAAGGAAGTAAAAATCTACCTTATTTTGTAACTATTACTTGGAAACCAAAAAATTCGAAAAATAAAAATCCTCTATCGTTTATTGGAAAAGGAGTTTGTTTTGACACCGGTGGTATTTCTTTAAAACCAGCAAAATTTATGGAAGATATGAAATACGATATGGCTGGAGCTGGGGCTGTTGTAGGATTAATGAAAACTTTAGCACTTAGAAAATCGAAATCTTATGTTATTGGAGCAGTTGCATTAGTTGAAAATATGCCAGGTGGGGCCGCACAAAGACCTGGCGATATCGTAAAATCTTATTCTGGTAAAACTATTGAGGTTCTAAATACAGATGCTGAGGGAAGATTAATTCTTGCTGATGCAATCTATTATATGGATGAACAATATAAACCAGAATTAATAGTTGATTTAGCAACACTTACCGGAGCAATAGTTATTTCGTTAGGAAATGAATATGCAGGATTATTTTCTAATAATGATAAATTAGCAGAAAAATTAATTAAAGCTGGAGAAATTGAAAACGAAAAACTTTGGAGATTTCCATTGCATAAAAATTATGACAAGTTAATGGATTCTAAAATTGCAGATATTCAAAATATTAATTATTCCGGAGGAGCAGGTTCTATTACAGCGGCACAGTTTTTGCAGAGATTTTTAAAGAATAATACACCTTGGGCGCATTTAGATATTGCAGGAATGGCTTGGACAAAAAAAGATTTAGACATTATCCCTACAGGAGCAACAGGCTATGGTGTTAAATTATTAAATAAATTTGTAGAAAAATATTACGAATAAAATGGAAAAAACTTTATCAATTATAAAACCAGATGCTGTTGAAAGAAATTTAATAGGGCAAATAGTGAGTATTTTTGAAAAAAATTCATTGATAATTCATTCTATTAAGAAAGTTAAATTATCTAAAAAAATGGCTGAAGATTTTTATTCTGTTCATAAAGATCGCCCTTTTTTTAATGATCTTTGCAATTATATGAGCTCAGGTCCAGTTGTTGTTATGGTGTTAGAAGGCGACAATGCTGTCCTTAAAAATAGAGAAATTATGGGAGCCACAAATCCAAAAGATGCTGCAAAAGGAACAATAAGAAATTTATATGGCATTTCTTTAGATAAAAATTCAGTTCATGGCTCTGATAGCAAAGCAAATGCTAAAATTGAAATAGATTTTTTCTTTAAAGATTAGTTTTTAAACTATTTTCTTGCAAACAATGTCGACTGCTTTTGGGTAAATTGAATGTTCTGCATTTAAGACTCTTTTTGCTAAAGAATTTGCATTATCGGTTTTTAAAACTTTAACTTTTGTTTGTAATATTTTTTTACCAGAATCAAGTTTTGCTGTAACATAATGAACTGTTGATCCTGCATATTTATCGCCTGCTTTTATAGCTCTTTCATGTGTGTTTAACCCTTTATATTTTGGAAGCAGGGAAGGATGAATATTAATAATTTTAATTTTACATTTTTGAATGAATTCTTTCGACAAAATTCTCATAAATCCTGCTAAACATAGTAAGTTAATTTTATTTTTTTTAAGATAGCTTAAAGCTTTCTCCTCAAACTGAGTTTTTTTTTTCTCAATTACGTAATTTATAATTTTATTTTTTTTAGCATAAGTTAATCCTTTAGCCTCTTTCTTGTTTGAAATAACTAATTTGATTTTCCAATTAGTATTATTCTTTTTAGAATATTTAATTAATTCTTTTAAGTTTGATCCTCTACCGGAAATAAAAACACCAACATTAATATTTCCAGTTAATTTTTTCATTTAGTATAATTTTTTTATTATTATTACTTTTTATAATAGACCCGATTTCATATGGTTTTAAAGATTTATTAAAAACTTTTGAGATTTTTTGATAATTTTTTTTATCTGTAATTATGCAAAAACCAACTCCACAATTAAATGTTTTAAGCATTTCTTGATCGTCAACTCCGTTTGATTTTATCCATTTTATAATTTTGTTTGGTTTAATTTTCGAAAGATTAATTTTAGCACTATAGTTATTAGGAATTACTCTTGGTAAGTTCTCAATAATTCCTCCACCAGTGATATGTGCACAACCTTTAATCAACTTCATGCTGTGAAGTTTTAATATTTCTTTAACGTAAATTTTAGTAGGAGTTAAAAGATCCTTATATAATCTTTTATTTTTATTAACTTTAATTTTTTTATCTTTCAGAATTTTTCTTATTAAAGAATATCCATTAGAATGAGCTCCCGTTGAAGGCACTCCTAATATTATATCGCCATGTTTAATTGAATTTCCTGTGATTACATTTTTTTTTCCAACAATTCCAACAGCAAAGCCAGCTAAATCAAAAGAATTTCCAGTATACACACCAGGCATTTCTGCTGTTTCACCACCAGATAAAGAACAGCCTGCAATTCTACATCCTTTTGCTATGCCAGATAATATTTGTTTATATTTTTTTTCAATAACTTTCGGAATTGCTATATAATCTAAAAAGACAACAGGTTTTGCACCTTGTACAATTAGATCATTTACACACATTGCAACTAAATCAATGCCGATAGTCCTAAAATCATTTAGATGATTTGCTATCTCTAGTTTAGTCCCAACTCCATCAGTTGAAGTTACAATAAGAGGGTTTTTAATTTTATATTGTCCTAGATCAAATACAGATCCAAAGCCTCCTATGTTTTTAAAGTTTTTAATTTCACTCCCTTTAATTTTTGTGGATTTTGATAATTTAGAAATGAATTTGACTAGATTTGTGGTTTTTTCGATATCAACGCCACTATTAAGATAGGTAAAATTTGAATTATTCATTAAAAAAAATATTAACGCTTCAGCAATACACTTGTTTTCTTAATTTACAATCAGTTTTTAGATAAGATTTTTTATAAAAATAATGTAATTTTATGTTTTTTTATGAAAGATCAAATAGTTTTTAAATTTCCAGAAAAAAGTTTTTATTATGAAGAAGATTTTTGTGTAGGAGAAAATAACTATAACGCTTATAAATTAATAAAGGAATGGCCAAATTGGAGTTTTAAAGGAATAAATATTTATGGCCCAAAAAAATCCGGAAAATCTTATTTAACAAAAATTTTTTCAGATAAGGCTAACTCTAAAATTTTTGAAGGAAGAAAGGTTAATAAAGACAATCTAGATCTAATTTTAACTCAAAAAGTATTAATTGTAGAAGATATAGAATTATTTAATGATGAAGTTTTTTTTCAAACAATTTTAAATGATTTTATAAGTAAGAATAAATTTATTTATTTAACTTCTGCTAAATTAGTAGGAACAATTTCATTTAAACTAAAAGATTTAATTTCACGTTTAAATTCATTAGTTGCCGTTGAAATTACTAATCCTTCTGATGATTTATTTTATCAAATCTTAACAAAGATGCTTTCCGATAAACAAATTAAAATTACTACAAAAGAAGTTAATTTTGTTTTAAAAAATATTGAGAGAAGCTATGAAGCCGCATCTAAGTTTGTTAAGAACTTGGATCAATTATCATTATTGTATAAAAAAAAAATAAATACCAAAATTATTAATCAGGCGCTTACAGATATTATTTAATTTTCTTAATATTTTTTTTTAAATTCGTAATTTGTTTTGTTAATTCTTTAATTTCAATACTCTTCAAATTTTTAGAAATAATAGAAGTTTGTTCATTTTTTATATTTCTTATAATTTCTTTATCAGAAAATATCCAATTTTTAGGAAGATTAATTTTCTCTGCTATTTTGTTTCTTAGACTAATTATTTTTTTAAATTTTTTATGCTTTAAAATATTATTACCTAATTTTTTTTTAAAAATTACCGGATAATCTTCATGAGTAATTTTAAAAACTTCCTCTTTAATTTTTTTATTAAATAATTCTAATTTATTATTTTTAACTAATTTATTAACTAATTTATTAAAAACTATTTTTAGATAGTAAACGTCATTAATTAAATAATTAATTCTTTCTTTACTTATTGGTCGTTTAAGCCAATCTTCTTTCTGTAAAGATTTATCTAAATTAATTTTGCAGAAGTCTTGCACTAATTTTTTATATGATGGAGTTTCATTATAACCATTAAACATCGCTGCAATTTGTGTATCAAAAACGGTAAATAAAATTTTTTTAACTATCGGTAAGAATATTTCTAAATCTTGTCTGCAAGAATGAATAATTAATGTGATATTTTTTTTGTTTAAAAACTTGAAGATTTTCTTAAATTTAATTTTTTTTTCTAAGCAATCAATAATTCCTATATTCTCTCCATCAAAAATAACTAAAACTGATATAATAGCTTTGTAAGTTGATCTTCTTTCAAATTCTGTGTCTAAGAAAAATTTTTTTTTATTTTTAATTTTTGCAATAAATTGATCTAGTTCTTTATTGTTTTTAATTAATGAGAAATTATGATTGTTTTTTTTGAACATTAACTGTATCTCAATTTATTATTAAAAAGGCTGGTTTGATTTGAATAAATATAGAACTCACAATTGCGCAGAACTTACAATTAATAATATTGGTAAGCAAACTATTCTGTCTGGATGGATTCATAAAAAGCGTGATCACGGCAATTTGTTATTTATCGATTTACGAGATCATTATGGAATGACTCAATGTGTCATTGATAATAAAAATGAATATTTTTTAGCACTAGAAAAAATTAAACTAGAAACAGTTATTCGAGTAGAGGGAGAAGTTGTTGAGAGAACTCCAGAAACAATTAATAAAGATCTTGCTACAGGCTCTATTGAAGTTTTAATAAGAAATTTCAACGTATTAGGTTCAACAAAAGAACTTCCGTTACCGGTATTCAGTGATCAGGAATATTCAGAAGAAATAAGATTAAAGTATCGTTATTTAGATTTAAGAAGAAAAAAATTACATCAAAATATTATTTTAAGATCGAATGTTATTTCATTTATTCGAAAAAAAATGGAGAGTCTTGGTTTTTTAGAGTATCAAACTCCTATTTTAACTTCTTCTAGTCCAGAAGGAGCAAGAGATTTTCTAGTTCCAAGCAGATTAAATCCTGGAAAATTTTACGCTCTTCCTCAAGCACCTCAACAGTTTAAACAGTTAATTATGGTTTCTGGTTTTGATCGATATTTTCAAATTGCTCCATGTTTTAGAGATGAAGATGCAAGAGCAGATAGAAGTCCAGGAGAATTTTACCAATTAGATATTGAAATGTCTTTTGTTGAACAAGAAGATGTTTTTCAAGTAGTAGAACCATTACTTTATGAGGTTTTTACAAAATTTAGTAAAGGTTATTCAATCAGCAAAACTCCTTTTAAAAGATTTAAATATAAAGATGCGATGTTAAAATTTGGAACAGATAAGCCAGACTTAAGAAACCCAATTGAAATTAATGATGTTACTGAAATTTTTGAGAGAGAAGACGTCAAATTAGAAATATTTAAAAAGTTAATTCAAAAAAAATCAGTAGTAAGATGTGTTGTTGCAAAAAATGTATCTTCAAAACCAAGAAGTTTTTTTGACAACTTAGATAAAGGCGCAAAAACAGAAGGGGCTTCGGGACTAGGTTATATTATTCTTGAAAATAATAATGGAAAATTAGAGGGAAAAGGACCTATAGCTAAATTCTTCTCTGAAGATGCAATAAACACTTTATGCAAAAAAATCCAAGCTACTGGTGGTGATGCTATATTCTTCGTATGCGATATTAAGAAAAATGCTGAAAAATATTCAGCATGGGCAAGAACTGAAATTGCAAAAAATTTAGAATTAATAAAAGATAATGTATTTGAATTTTGTTGGGTCACTGATTATCCAATGTTTGAATATAATGAAATTGATAAGAAAATTGATTTTAGTCATAACCCATTTTCTATGCCACAAACATCGATGGATTTAATTGAAAAAACAGACCCATTAGAATTATTAGCCTATCAGTATGACATAGTTTGTAATGGTATTGAGTTGTCATCTGGAGCAATTAGAAATCACATTCCAGAATTAATGTATAAATTATTTAAAATTGCAGGTTATTCAAAAGAGGAGGTCGATAATAAATTTAGTGGTATGATTAATGCCTTATCTTATGGAGCACCTCCGCACGGAGGAATAGCGCCAGGGATTGATAGAATTATTATGTTATTAGCAGGAGAAAAAAATATAAGAGAAGTTACGATGTTTCCGTTAAATCAAAATGCTCAAGATTTGATGATGAACGCACCATCAGATGTTTCTGAAAAACAATTAAAAGAGTTAAATATTAAATTAGTTAAAAAAGACTAATTTATTTTTTTGCTCTTAATATTTAATCTAATATTACTTAAATCTACTAATTTTTCTTTATACTGATTTCTTAAGAAACCTTTACTTGTAATATTTTTAAGAACGTCGATAAGCTGAGCGTTTTCTTCAGAGTCTTCTGTTTGATCAGTTTTTTTAATAGAAGGAGTGTGAGCAAGGTCTTCTCTTCCTAGATAAGAGATTGCAAGTTCTCTAAATAAATAATCTAAAATTGAAGATGCAGATAAAATTCTATCATTACCCTTAACTTTTCCAGATGGTTCAAATTTAGTGTTAATGAATGCATCAACATATTCTTCTAGCGGAACGCCATATTGTAAGCCTAAAGATATCGCTATTGCAAAGTTATTCATCAAAGATCTTACAAGTTCACCTTCTTTGTTCGTATCAATAAATATTTCACCAACTCTTCCATCGTCATATTCACCTATATGCAAATAAACTTTATGATCACCAATCATTGCTTTTTGGATATAGCCTTTTCTTCGATCAGGCATTTTTCTTCTTTCACTAAAAGCTTTGTTTTCAGTAGTTAAAGATGAAGATTTGTTATCTTGAATATTATTAAAAATTGAAGAAGTTATATTTTCACTAATTTTTTGACTGGAAATTTCTTTTACTTCCTGTTCTTTGCTTTGAGCTTTACTAGCTTGCGCTTCTGCTAATGATTTAGTCTTTCTTTTATTAAATTTAACGTCCAAAACCTCAACTTTTCCATCTTTTCTGTTATCAATTTCCTGAAGAGCTTCGTTTGTTAATTCTTGTAAATTATGAGTGATTTTAAATAAGCAAGTGTAAAAACTTTCAGCAATATATTTAGACATTTTATGATTCTTAAAAATTTAATGACTTCAAATCACTATTTTAATCTGTAATAAGTGTCTAGTTAAAAACAGACAACTTGA
>NZ_JAYQPI010000028.1:0-12418 GCF_038145245.1 Candidatus Allofontibacter sp.
AAAATTATTTGATTAAGTCTTAGTAGCTAATAATTTATTTCAGAGTTATAAATAACTATGAAGAAAATAGATTTCTACTTTGATTTTGGGAGTCCTTATTCATATTTAGCACACACACAAATTAAAAAATTTGAAAAAGAGACAGGTGAAAAAGTTAATTACATGCCAGTCCTTGTAGGCGGTCTTCATAAATTAGCAGGTATCACTGCTCCTGCATTCATTCCTCTAAAGGCAAAATATTTAATTAAAGACTGCAAACTTTGGGCAGATAAATATAAAGTTAAATATCAATTTAATAGATACTTTCCAATTAAAACGGTTGATCTAATGAGAGCAGCGCTAGTTGCCGAAAAAGATAATTTTTTTAGATCTTTCGTGGATAAAGCCTTTAATGCAATTTGGGTAGATTCAATGAATATGAATGATGAAGAGGTTTTTTTTAAATTTATAAAAAACCAAGATGTAAATGCTGATTTATTTTCTCTAAAATATGATGATCCTGTCATTAAAAATGATCTTATCAAAAGAACTAATGATTGTTTTGTGAAGGGAATTTTTGGAGTTCCAAGCTTTATCGTAAATGGAAAATTATTCTGGGGTCAAGATCGATTAGAGTTTGTGTTTAGCGAAGCAAAAAAATAATTACTTCTTTTTAACTTCTACTACTTTAAAACCTTTTTCTTTGAGAGCCCCAAATCCTCCTCTTACGTGCGATACTTTTGGAAAACCCATCTCTTTTAGTGATCTCGTTGCAAGTGCTGATCGCATTCCTTGAGCACAAAATAAAATTAAATTTTTATCTAAGGGAATCTCTTTTTTAGAATAAGGACTTTCAGGATCCATCCAAAACTCAAGCATTCCTCTTGGGATATGTTTAGAGTTTTCAATTGTGCCATCTCTCCACAATTCTCTAACATCACGAATATCTATTAAAATTGCGTTTTCTTTTTCAATTCTAGACTTTGCTTCTTCTGGAGTTAAAGTTTCTATATCTTTAAGAACTTTATCAACAAGATCTTTTGCTGAAATAATTTTCATAGAACTTAATATATAATTAATTAAAGTAATATTATCTTATATGAAAATACAAAAAAGTAATAAAAAAAATTTTTTAAAGAAAATTTTTATAAAAATTTGCAGACTTCTTAATTTTGAAATTATCGACCAGTCAAACTTTACAGTTCCAACTCAAAAAAAAAAATTAGATGAAAATCTCAGTAACGCAGGAAAAAAATCTATAACTTTGCCAATGGGAGAGATAAAAGTAACAAGACAGATTAATTCACTAAATATTATCTTTAGATTTTGCACTAAAGTAAAAATGCTAACTCAAAGTAAACAAAGACTATTTGAAGAAGAAAAGAATCAATACACATTTAGGTCATTAAATTCTATTTTAAACTCCACGCTAATTGCAAAAAATAACTTTAAATATCTTGATATTAAAATTACAGCAATCGACTCTGGTTCTGATGATACTGATATTCAAAAAATTGAAAAAATGATTAAAGAAAAAAATATTAATTTTGAATATATAAAATTAAATATTAATGAATTCAAAGATTTCATTGACCCGCAAGCTTCAGCTAATCAAAAATCTAATATGGCTAACATTTACAAGTCATTTGAAATTGGAAGAGACGGAAAATACGATTTATTATATTTTTTAGAAGATGATTATATACACGCAAAAGATTCTCTAACAGAAATGCTTTTTACTTATGAAAAATTTGCAAGTTTAATTAAAGATGAGTTAATACTCTGCCCAACCGATTTTCCATATCTTTATAATAAATTCGAACCCACTCAAATTATCTTAGGAAATAATAGACATTGGAGAGTTATTGAGGAAACGCTTTGTACCTTTTTAACTAGCAAAAGATTGTTAATAAAATATTGGGAAACTTTTGTTTCAATGACAAAAAAAGAAAATTTACCATTTGAAAAACCATTGCACGAAATATATTCAAAACAATATTGTCTATCTCCTATCCCATCCCTTGCAATGCATTGCACAAATATAAATTCTATTTATGGCCTATCACCTGTCATAAATTGGAAAAAATTATGGGATGAAAATGAGATTAATGATTAAGGATAATTCTAAAGCTCCTAATTTCAAATTACCATCAACTAATAATAAAGATTTTGAAATCAATAAAAATTTAAAGCAATATTTAGTTATTTATTTTTATCCTCGCGATAACACCCCTGGCTGCACCAATGAAGCTAAAGATTTTTCAAAATTATATAAAGATTTTAAAAAATTAAACTGTGAAATTATCGGAATATCAAAAGATAACATCGAAAGTCATAAAAAATTTATTGATAAACTTAAGATTCCGTTTCAATTACTTTCAGATGAAAAGGTTGTAGTCCTTAAAAAATATGGGGCATGGGGTGAAAAGAGTATGTACGGTAAAAAATTTATGGGGATTAAAAGAACAACAGTTTTAATTAATCCTAAAAGCAAAATAATAAAAATTTGGAATAACGTTAAAGTTAAAAACCATGCAAATGAAGTATTAAGTTTTCTAAAAGAGATTATTTAGAAAATTGTTTTTCGGTAAATCCTAAATAAAATAAAATAGTTCTTAAGTCAGTAAATTGGATATGATTTTTTACTGCTTTTTTAATTATTTGATGAGAATGGTAGCCAATTCCTAGTCCAGAATTTTGTAACATTCCAAGGTCATTTGCTCCATCACCAACTGAAAGTGCATTCTTAAATTTATTTAATTTTTTTTTCTTACAAATATCATTTAGATAAGCCAATTTTGAATTCTGTTTTCCTGTAATTGGAATATATGCACCAGTAAATTTATTATTTCTTATAACAAATTTATTACTAATTACTTTTTTAAATCCTAACACTTTACCAACATAAGTTGAAATTGGTTGAAATCCACCTGTTACTAAACTTGTATGATAACCATTTTTATTTAGAGTCTTAATCAAGATCTTTGATCCATCATTAAATCTAATTTTTTTTATAACTTGTTTTATGAGTTTGGTACTTTTGCCTTTTAAATAACTAACTCTAAATTTTAATGTATCACGAAGACTAATCTTTCCGTCCATTGCAAGTTTACTCAATTTATCAATATCTGTTTTTATTCCTGCAATCTTTACTAAATTATCTAATGTTTCGTCCTTAATCATTGTAGCATCCATATCGGCTAGAAATATTTTCTTTTTTCTCCATTTTGATTTTTGAATACAAACATCAATTTTATTTTTAAAGCAAAATTTTCTAAGTTTAACTTGTTTCTTTTTACTAATATCTTCACAATATAGATCGAGTGCTCTATTAGAAAGTATTTTATAATCTTTGGTATTTTGAATCTTTGAGAAAAAATTTATAAGTTTTTTATAATCTAATTTATTTTTAGTTACAAAAGTACAAACTAGTTCAGAAGAACTATTCATTCTCTTTATCTTTGAATTGAATATATTTAGCCTGTATCACAAGAGGAATTTTCTTAATGCTCTCAATAACTGAATTTTCAATTTTATTATCTGTGGAGATAATAGCAATCGCTTCTCCACCAACATTCAATCTACCTAAATGAAAGGTTGCTATATTAATTTTATTATCTGCTAAAATCTTTGATAAATCTTTTATAAAACCTGGTTTATCCTGGTTTGTTACATATAAATTGTGCTCTGATAAATCTGCTTCAATTTTTATTCCTTTAACTTCAACTATTCTGGCTTTACCACCAAAAATAGTTCCAGATACAGAACGAGTTTGTTTATCTGTTGTAACAGTAAGTTTAATTAATGATTGATAGTCATTTTCTTTTTGATGTTTTACTTCTGAAATTGAGATTGATTTACTCTTCGCAACCAAAACAGAATTAATTACATTAATACTATCTGTAGTTGGTTTTAATAAACTATAAATGATTGTCTGAGTTAGTGGAGCGCTATTTACATTTGCTGCTGCCCCTTCAAATTCTATCTGAACAGATTTAATTGCGTTCTCAGTTAGTTGACCAGCAAAACCACCTAATAAACTAGATAATTTTAAAAATGGTTTCACAGACTGATACTCTTTTGCGGTTAAAGAAAATGTATTTACCGCATTAGTAATTGCGCCTGTTTTTAAATAGTCAGATATTTGCTCAGCAATCTGCACAGCTACTTTTTCTTGAGCTTCAGTTGTTGAGGCTCCCAAATGTGGCGTCAAAATTAAGTTTTTTGTTCCTAATAAAGGACTTCCTTTTGGAGGTTCTTGAACAAAAACATCTAGTGCAGCACTAGAAACATGTCCGCTTTCTAGATTTTCTTTTAAAGCTACTTCATCAATAAGACCACCTCGTGCACAATTAACGATCCGAACTCCTTTTTTCATTTTTTTAAACGCTTCTTTACTAACAATGTTTTTTGTTTTTTCATTGAGAGGCGTGTGCAGAGTAATAAAATCAGATCTTTTAAATAAATCATCTAAAGAGACTTTTTCAACTCCTAGTTCTAATGCTCTTTTATCTTGTAAAAAAGGATCAAAAACAATTACTTTGAATTGAAGACCTAATGCTCGTTGAGCAACAATTGTTCCAATATTTCCACAACCAATAATTCCTAAAGTTTTTCCAGTGACTTCCACACCTTTGATAGTAGATTTTTCCCATTTTCCTTCATGAGTAGTCTTGTCGGCATAAGGAATTTGTCTTGCAGTTGAAAGTATTAATGTAATTGCATGTTCTGCAGTAGTTATAGAATTACCAAATGGAGTATTCATCACAACTTTTCCATTACTAGTAGCTGCATCAAGATCTACATTATCAACTCCAATTCCGGCTCTACCAATAACTTTAAGTTTTTTACAAGACTCTATTACCTCTTTAGTTGCTTTTGTTGCGGACCTAACAACCAAACCATCGCAATCTTGCAATTCTTTTATTAATGATTTTGCATCAAGATCAGTTTTTGTAATAGCATCAATGCCATTTTCTTTAAAAATAGCTAACGCTTCGTTACTAAGTTTGTCTGCTATTAAAACTTTATACATTTAAATTAGTCAAATAAGCCCATTTAATCCAGGGAAGTAATTTTTCTATATCCGTAGCCTCAACTGTAGCACCACCCCAGATTCTAAAACCTGCTGGAGCAGTTCTATAAGAATTTACGTCATAAGCAATATTTTCTTTTTCTAATATTTGATTAATAGTCTTTAATTTAGCAGTTTGATCTTCTTTGCTTAATTTTTTAAATTTAGGATCAGTAATCTTTAGACAAATACTAGTAGAAGAAATTGTGTTTTCTTTTTCAGCTAAAAAATCAATCCAGTCTTTATTTTCTTTAACAAAAAATTTAACTTCTTCTAAATTTTTCTTTGATCTTTTAATAGCCCCTTCTGACCCCCCAATAGACTCAATCCATAACAATGCATCAATACAATCTTCAACACAAAGCATAGATGGAGTATTAATTGTTTCTCCCTCAAAAACACCTTCCAATACTTTTTTATCTTCAGCTAATCTAAATATTTTTGGTATTGGCCAACTTGGTTGATACGTTTTTAGTCTCTCTATAGCTTTAGGCGATAATGCAATCATTCCATGAGCAGCTTCTCCTCCCAAAACCTTCTGCCATGACCATGTAATTACATCTAATTTTTTCCAATCCATTGTCATTGCAAAAACTGATGATGTAGCATCGCATATTGTAAGCCCTTTTCGATCATCTTTTATCCAGTTAGCATCTGGAAGACATACTCCAGAACTAGTTCCATTCCATGTAAATATAACATCATTATCAAAATCGACTTTTGTTAAATCAGGAAGTTTTCCGTAATCTGCTTTGTGAACATTCAAATTTTTTATTTTTAATTGACTAACAGCATCTTTGATCCAATCGCTGCCAAAATTTTCCCAACCTAAAATATCAACTCCCTTTACTCCAAGTAAACTCCACATTGCCATTTCGATTGCACCTGTGTCTGAGCCCGCAACAATTCCTACTTTGTAATCATTTGGAAGTTTTAGTGATGATTTTGATAAATTAATTAATTCTTTTAATTTATCTTTAGCAACCTTAGATCGATGTGATCTTCCTAAAGTAAAAGTTGGAAGATTTGTAATAGACCAGCCTGGTCTTTTTGCGCAAGGACCTGATGAAAAAAATGCTCTTTCAGGTTTTGTCGTTGGTCTTTCAATTGTCATGGCTAATATTTTAAACTATTCAAATAAATATCCTGTGGTTTACTTTGCCACAGGATATTTAAAAAAATTATTAGGCTGCTGCTTGAACAGTTAAATTATGTTTTTGAGCTACACCCGATAGAAAGTTCCAAAGATATTTCGCAGTTTTTAAAGCAGCTGCTTCAGCTTTTTCTTGATCTTCTTTAGAAAGATTATCTAATAAAACTTCACATTCTTGTCTGTGATATACGTCAGCTTTTTTATGAGTTTCAAAAAATGCAAGTCCAGATTCTGAATTTACACCATAAAACTTTTTAAGACCCTCAATCTTAACATCAGCGATTTCAGGTATTTGTCGTTCGTAGGTATATAAAGAAGCAAGTCCTTCTGCATATGTTGATCTTCCTTGTTTAAAAAAGTTATCAATCATTTCAGAAGTATATTTTTCTAATTTTACTTTTTCGATTTCATTTTTATCAGCTCCTAAAGCAACAGCAAATTGTTTCCATAGTTTAGGATGATCATTATGCTTGTCTTCCTCATCATTTAAGTTCTCAAGTAAAATTTTTCTATTAGCAATATCCTCACATAATGAATGAGTTGCGCTAATGTAACGAGGAAATGCTTTCACGTGATGATAATATTGTTCAGCGTAATCTTTAATAATATCTCTACTTAATTTACCTTCGTTCCATGCTTGATAGAATGGATGTTTTAAAAGATGAAATTCATCTAATTTTTTATTTAGTTCTTTAGAAAACATAATTTTCTCCAAATTGTTTAACTGAGTTATAAATTAATAAAATTTATATACAAACAAGTTAAGGTTGAAAAAAATTATTAAATTTGAGTATTTATAGAATTATTTTATGACTTAAAAATTAATAACTCAGCCTTTAAAGGCTGAGTTATTAAAAATGAAATTACTTATTAAACATCTCTTTTAAAGCTTTTGCTGGCAAAAACTTAACTTTTTGAGAAGCTGCGATTTGTATACTTTCGCCAGTTCTAGGATTTCTTCCAGTTCTAGCTTTTCTTTTTGCAACTTTATAGGTACCAAAACCTGCGATTTTTACAGTTTCATCATTCTTTAATGAATCAAGAATAATATCCTGTATTTTATCAAAGGTTTTTTCAGCATCACTTTTACCCATGTTGCATGCAGTAGCTATTTTAGCCACTAATTGTTTTTTGTTCATTTTAACCTTTTTGATTCGTTAATAATCAAATAATGTTTAAAAAACCTTGGAAATCAACATAAATGTAGTATTTGCTTATTTTTTGAACACTAGATGTTGATATGATTTATATAGGTTTTTTAATAAAACCTTGATTTATATAGCTTTTTAGAAAAGTCCAAGACCTTTAAGGTCATTATAGGTCGAAAAAAACATTAAAGCGAAAAGAATAAATAAACCAAATTTAAAAAAATAAGTTTGCATCTTTTCACTCAAAGGCTTTCCCCTAACAAACTCGTAAAAATAAAATAACAAGTGCCCACCATCCAACAATGGAATCGGAAACAAATTTATTAATCCTAGGCTAATAGAGATGTAAGCCATAATAGATAAAAATGGAAGAATTCCAAGTTCAGCAACTTGTCCGGAGATCTGTGCAATCTTTATTGGCCCTCCCAATTGATCGGCTTTCTCAGTGCCAATAATCATTTTACCTACATAATTCATAGTCGTTGAAATTGTAAACCAAATTTCTTTTAAAGAATAATAAATTGCCTTAGCGGGTCCTAATTTTTGTCTATTGAGTTCATTGTTGAGTGGAACAATTTGAATTCCTATCATTTTTCGATTTATATTATTTCCTAATTGATCTTTAGCAGCTTCAACATTTGCTTGAACTTGAAAGTTAAATTCTTTCTTTTCTCTTAATACAGTTATTTTAATTAAATTAGTTTCTGCTAATGCAATGGACTGAGAAACTTCTGTAATACTTGTAATATTTTTATTATTAATACTAAGTATTTGATCTCCTTTCTTTAAACCTGCTTTAAAAGCTGGACTATCAATTTTAACATCTTGAATAACTGGTACAGAAAAATCTTTTCCAAAAAACATAAATATAAATGAAAAAATGACAAGTGCTAAAATAAAATTAGCAATAGGTCCTGCAGACACAATAATTGCTCGTTGATATAATTTTTTAGTAGCAAGTAAATAAGATTGCTCAGTTGATGAAAATTTTGAAACACTTTCTGGTTGGCTTGCGGCATTAGTATCGCCAAAAAATTTTACATATCCGCCTAAAGGTATGAGACAAACTTTCCAACGTGTTCCATCTTTATCAGTCCAACCGAATAATTCTTTTCCAAAACCAATTGAAAAATCCGTAACTTTAACACCATATTTTTTTGCATAATAATAATGTCCGTACTCATGGACAAATACAACAACTGAAATTAAAATAATAAATGGAACTAATATATTAATAAAACCCATAAATTAGATATCCCCTACCGTAGATAAAATTACAAGCAAACCAAAACCTAAAATAATAAATCCAGAAATAATATTAGAACGTTTAATAAAAGTTGAATCCACTCTGTTTTTTAAAAATCTTGCAAATTCACTTAATATTAACCACCATAACATTGAACCAGTGAATGCCCCCAACGCAAAATTTAAGATTAAACCAGAATCAAAATTTCTAAAAACTAGATGCATATAAGACAAAAGAGCTATAAATCCAATGTATGTTAATGGATTACTTATTGTAATTACAAACCCTGAAATAATATCTTTTGTCCATTTGTCATAATTAACTTTACCAGTTTCAATAACAACCGGTCCGCTGAATATCATTCTAATGGATATAAAAATTAGGCATAAACCACCAATAATTCTCATTATATCTTGGTTTTGCAAAAAAATATTTGAGATTGTAGTTAGACTATAAATTGCAATTGTAGCATAAAAAGCATCAGCTAAAGCAGCTCCAAGACCTATTGCCAATCCTGATTTAATTCCAAATTGCAAAGTTTTATTAATGCACATTAATGCAATAGCGCCGACGGGCAAAGCAAGACAAAAGCCGGATAAAACTCCAATAAAAAATGTTAACATTAATTTAATAATTAATTGCTCAAACTAAAAACGCCACTCATTTACTTTGTCAAAAATAAAATCTCTGAAACTTTTAACACGTGCGACATTTTTTAAAGATTGTGGATAAACAAAATGAGCTTCGTATTTGGGTCCATCAACATTTGGCAAAACTTTAACTAAAGTACTTTTTTCTTGAACCATATAATCAGGTAATGCTGCAAGACCTACGCCACTTTCAACGGCGAGTAATAGTGAATAAATATTATTCACTCTCATTACTGATTTTCTTTTACCTGAATCTTTTTTGCCTACTTTTAGAATCCAATCTGTTTGTGATAATGGTGAAGGAGTGCCTTTACCATAAACAATAAACTTATGTTTATCTAAATCTTTTAATGTAGTTGGATAACCATTTTCTTCTAAATATTTTGAAGATCCATAAATATGATAATTGATATCAATTAATTTTTTTTGAATATAACTTAATTGGGTTGGTTGTCTCATCCATATAGCAACATCTGCTTCGCGTGTACTTAAATCTAATTCTTTATCTGTAACAACAACTTCAACTTCCATTTCAGGGTATTTATCCATAAATTCTTTAATTCTAGGGGATAACCAAATACTACCAAAGCCTACAACTGTTGTAACAATCAGTTTTCCTGAAGGTTTATCTTTTTTTTCCATTAAAGAAGTTTCAACATCTTTTAAATGTATAATGACTTCATTTGCAGTTTTAAAAAGAGTTTCTCCATCTTCTGTAAGAGAAAGGCCCCGTGCATGTCTTTCAAAGAGTGATGTTTTTAAAGTTTGTTCTAAAGATTGAATTTGACGACTAATTGCAGACTGACTTAAATTTAACGTGCCTGATGCTTCTGTAAAACTTCCTGCTTGAGCTACAACATGAAATATTTTAAGTTTATCCCAATCCATAATTATTGATTCACATCGATAACTACTCTGCCTGCTACTTCACCCTTTAATATTTTATCAAATGAATCAATCAGTTTTGACAAACTCCAAATTTGAGTAATTTCATCTAATTTTTTCATATCAATTAAGTTTGCAGCTTGCGACCAAACGAACTCTCTTCTTTTCATTGGTGTATCAACTGAATTAATACCCCAAAGTTTAACTCCACGAATGATGAATGGCATAACCGTTGTTTCTAACTTAAAACTATTAGTAAGTCCGCATGCAGCAACAATTCCAGTAGGTTTTGTATGCGTTAAAGCCTTAGCTAAAACTTTTCCTCCTACTGTATCCACTACACAATCAAAAAGCCCTTTATCTAACGGTCTTGTTTCACCCTCTAATTCTGACCTATCTAAAACAACAGTTGCACCTAACTTCTTTAGAAAATCTTCCTTGTCTTTTTTTCCAGTAAGCGCATGAACTTTGTAACCCATTTTGGCCAAGATCATAACTGCTACACTACCAACCCCGCCAGTTGCGCCTGTTACAAGTACATCGTTTACTTTTTCGCCTAATAAAATTGTCTCTCTTGCTTGTACAGCAAAAGAACATAATAAAGCTGTAAAACCAGCTGTGCCGATAGCCATTGCATGTTTAGTTGAAATATCTTTTGGAGCTTTCACTAAAAAATTAGCATCTACTTTTGCATATTGAGAGTAACCACCATAATAAATCTCACCTACTCTCCAGCCAGTTAGGATAACTTTATCTCCTGACTTAAATTTTTCACTCTTGCTTTCTTCTACAGTACCTGCAAAGTCTATTCCTGGAATATGTGGATAATCTTTAACTAAACTTCCACCATTTTTTAAAATCATTCCATCTTTATAATTAAAATCTGAATAATCTACTTTAACCAACACATCCCCATGTTTTAAAAAACTTTTATCAACACTTTTAAGTTCTCTTGTGAATTGATCACCAGTTTTATTTAAAACAATTGCTTTAAAATTACTCATGACTATCTTTTTTTTTTAAGAATTTTTTTCCACAATAACCACATACAACTTCAGATTTTTCTCCGAAATTATAATAAACAGTTGGATGACCTATTGCGTCATCTCCACCATTACAGCATACGGATTCTACTTCTGTCTCAACAATTACTTGATCTAACATTTATTTCTGACCGATATACTGTAGGAAACGATTTTGAAGATTATGACTTTCTTTGAATGTACCAGCAAAATAATTTGTAACAGTAGTTGCTTCATGTTTTTTAATTCCTCGTGATGTCATACAATGATGTACGGCATCAATGCTAACTGCTACTCCATGAGCTTTTAAACCCTTAAATATAGTGTTTGCAATTTCCATGGTTAATCGTTCTTGAGTTTGCAGTCTTCTTGAATAGGCCTCGACTACTCTAGCAAGTTTACTTAGACCAACAACTTTTTCATAAGGGAGATATGCAACGTGAGCTACACCAATAATAGGCGCCATGTGATGTTCACAATGACTATAAATTGAAATATTTTTTTGGATAACCATGTCATCATAACCATCAACATCTCCGAAGGTTCTTTCAAGCTCCTTATAAGGATCAATTAAATATCCCGAAAAATATTCTTCAAAGGCTTTTACCACTCTTTTAGGAGTTTCAATTAAACCCTCTCTTTTTGGATTATCTCCAGCCCAAGCAAGTAACGTTTTTATAGCTTCTTCAGCCTGTTGTCTGGTAACCGTTTTTTCTAATTTTTTTTTTAGTAATTCAGTAACGTTCATTAAAAGTGATTATATTTTTTATTAAGTTATAATATATACTAAACGCTTAGAAAAAATTAATTTTCTCATAAATGTTTAAAAAAAGAACCTCAATTAGGCAAGTAGAAGAAGGCAAGTATTTAAGCCCTAAATTCAATAGAGATGGACTAATTCCAGTCATCACTACAGACTACAAAACAAAGGAAGTTCTTATGCATGGGTTTATGAACAAACTTGCATTACAAAAAACAATTGAAACTGGCGAAGCTTTCTATTGGAGTAGATCTCGAAAAGCTTTATGGCACAAAGGCGCTACAAGTGGTTTTATTCAAAAAATAAAAGATATCAGAATTGATGATGATCAAGATGCAGTATGGATCTCAGTTGATATTGGCCAAGGCGCAAGCTGTCATGTAGGTTATAGATCTTGTTTTTATAGATCAGTGCCCACAAAAAATAAAAAGAATATTAAATTAAAATTTAAAGAAAAAAGAAAAAAATTTAATCCAAATATAGTCTATAAAGGACAACCTA
>NZ_JAYQPI010000029.1:0-11684 GCF_038145245.1 Candidatus Allofontibacter sp.
TTAAAATACTTTGTTTTAGGCTCTTTATCTTCAGGTCTCTTATTATATGGTTGTTCGTTAGTTTATGGATTTACAGGTTCAGTGGATTATTCAGAAATTGCAAAAGTTGCAACAGAACATAGCGGAGCTTTAAAGTTTGGATTAGTTTTTATTCTATGTGGAATAGCATTTAAGGTATCTGCAGTTCCATTTCATATGTGGGCTCCAGATGTTTATGAAGGTTCACCTACATCTGTTACAACATTTTTTGCTATGGCTCCCAAAGTTGCAGCTATCGCAGCTTTAATAAAATTTTTAAACGTCCCATATGCAAATTTCATCAGTGAATGGAAAACTATTATTATTGTTCTGTCGATTGCATCTATGTTTCTTGGAGCCGTTGCTGCTATTGGCCAAAGTAATTTGAAACGACTGATGGCTTTTAGCTCTATCGGCCATGTTGGTTTTATACTTGCAGGACTTGCAATTGCTACACCTCAGTCATTAAGCGCTGTTTTAGTTTATATAGTTATTTACGTTTTTATGAATATTGGTGTTTTTGCTTGCATTATGTCTTTAAATAGAAATGGAGTTTATTTTGAAAATATTTCTGATTTATCGGGACTTTCAAAACATCATCCTCTTATTGCTGTTTGTTTGACAATATTAACGTTTTCACTTGCAGGAATACCTCCACTTGCAGGTTTTTTTGCAAAATTTTATATTTTCTTAGCTATCATCCAACAAAAAATTTACTATCTTGCAGTTATTGGTTTGTTGTCTGCTGTAATTGCAGCATTTTATTATCTTAGAATTATAAAAGTTATCTATTTTGATGCAGCTAAAGAAAGTTATAGTAAAGATTATAGCTATGGCTTGAAATTTTCAATAATTGTTTCAACCGTTGTTATATTATTTTATTTTATCGATCCATCCTCACTTAATACAATTGTAGAAAGTATTACAAAAAATATTAAATAAATGAATCTGCCTATTTTTAATTTTACAAAAATAGAGAGCACAAATGATTTTGCGAAATCATTAATTACTAAACATAAAATTTTTAAGGGAATTGTTATTGCCGATGAACAAACTAAAGGTCGTGGTACATATGGTAATCATTGGAGTTCTCCAAAAGGAAATTTATACTTCACTATATTTTTTCCAATATTGAGAAATAATTTAAAAAAGATTCAGTTCCTCGTGCAATTACAAATTAAAAATATTTTAAAAACTTATAATATTAAAAATATTGCTTTAAAATGGCCTAATGATCTTTATATTAATGCCAAAAAAGTTTGTGGAATTTTACAGGAAAGTATTATTTTTGGTAAATTTTATTTAATTATAGGTATAGGTATTAATGTAAAATCTTCCCCAAGAATTAAAAAGTATCCAACGACATTCTTAAATAAGGAAACAAAGAAAAAAATTAATTTAAATGAACTAGTAGAAAAGCTAAAAAATGCTTTTACAGTTAATATTATTAATAAAAAATATTCATTTAAAAAGATCTCTGCAAATTGGAATAAATATGCTTTATATAAAAACAAGTTTATAAATTTTGAATTAAACAATAGGATTTATAAAGGTATTTTTAAAGGTATTAATAACAACGGTGCTTTAATTTTAGAGCATAATAATCACAAAGATTATTTTACGCATGGTAGGATAGTTTGAATTATTTAATTATCGACATTGGTAATACAAATGTAGATTTTGTTAATTTTAATATATTAACTAATAAATTTTCTAATAGTTTTACAGTAGACACCGCAGATATTTTAAAAGGACACTTTAAAGTTATTGATAAAAAAGTTAAAAAAAATTTTTACAAAAAAGCTATATGTTCAAGTGTTGTTCCTGAGGTTTTTAATCGTTTAAAAATAAATTTAAAAAAAAAGAATATTCACTTAATTGAAATTAAAAATAATAATATAAAACTACCTGTTAAAATTAAAATTAATAAGCCTAAACAAGTTGGTTCTGATCGTATAGTAAATTCCATTGCTGCTTTTAAGATTTATAAAAGAGATTCAATTATTATTGATTTTGGTACTGCTACAACTTTCGATGTTATAGTTAAGAATGTTTATTTAGGCGGAATGATAACGCCTGGAATCAATCTGTCATTAAAGGTCTTAAAAGAAGCAACTGCTAAGCTGCCATTAATAAAATTAAAAAAAACCACTAAATATATTGGTAAAGATACAAAGACGGCGATGAATAACGGTATGTATTGGGGTTATATTGGTTTAATTAAAGAACTAGTGAATAAAATTATGAAAGAAACAAATAAGAAGTACCTCGTTATATTTACTGGAGGACTTGCAAATATTTTCTTTTCCTCATTTCCTTTCAAAAACAAAGTTATTGATCAGCAAATAACACTTAAAGGTGTAGCTGAAATTTTAAAATTTAATCTAAAAAATATTTAATGGTCAAAGGTGGAAAAGAGCTAGTTTATTGCTCTCTAGGTGGAGCAGGAGAGATCGGTATGAATTTGAATTTATTTGGCTACGGTAAGCCAAGTGAATACAAATGGATTATCGTTGATATTGGAGTTACTTTTTCAGATGATAATATTCCAGGTATCGAAGTTATTTTGCCTAACCCAGAATTTATTGCAAATCAAAAAGATAATTTACTAGGTATTGTTTTGACCCATGCTCATGAGGATCATGTTGGTGCAATTGCTCATTTGTGGCCAATGTTAGAATGTCCAATCTATGCAACTCCATTTACCGCGGCCATTGTTAGAGAAAAATTCAAAGAATTAAAAATTAATATAGGTAATCATTTAAAAATTGTTGAATTAGGTGGAAATGTAAAATTAGGACCTTTTGATATTGATTACGTAACACTAACTCATTCAATTCTAGAACCAAATGGACTTGCAATTAAAACGCCCGAAGGTGTTGTTTTGCACACAGCGGATTGGAAAATTGATGATGATCCTTTAATTGGTGAAAAAACTGACGTTAAAAAATTAACAGAACTTGGAAAAAATGGCGTTCTTGCAATGGTTTGTGATTCTACAAATATTTTTAATTTAGGAACTTCAGGGTCAGAAATTTTAGTAAGAACAGGTCTTTTAACTATTTTAGAAAAGATGAAAAATAGAATTGTTATTACATCTTTTGCATCGAACGTTGCAAGGATGGAAACAGTATTTAAAGTTGCAGAAAAAATCGGCAGGCAAGTTTGTTTAGTTGGAAGGTCGATGAATAGAATTTATCAGCTGGCAAGACAGTGCAATTATTTACAAGATATAAAAGTTCCAATTGACGTTAGAGATTCAAAAAAAATACCTAAAAATAAAATTGTATTTCTTTGCACAGGTTCTCAAGGAGAGCAAAGAGCTGCATTAGCAAGAATTGCAAATGGAACTCATCCAGATGTGCATTTAGAAAAGGAAGATAATGTTATTTTCTCTTCACGAATTATTCCAGGAAATGAAAAAAAATTATTTAAGATTTTTAATGATTTTTCTAAGAACAATATTAACGTTTTATCGGAGGAGAATTCTATGATCCATGTCTCTGGACATCCTGCTCGTGATGATCTTAAAAAAATGTATTCATGGGTTAAACCTAAAATATTAATTCCTGTTCATGGTGAGCATAGACACATTGCGGAACATATTAAGTTTGCAAACGAAATGGGCGTAAAATTTCCAATTAAAGTAAGCAATGGTGACATCATAAGACTTTCCCCAGGAGAACCTGAAGTAGTAGATAAAGTTACATGGGGAAGAATTTACTTAGATGGCAAAGTTTTAATTGATAACGATTCTTCTGTTTTAAAAGAGAGAAGAAATATTGCAGCAAATGGATATATGGAAATTACAGTATTAATATCTAAAAATGGGCAGATCAAAAATAATCCAATTATTAGTCTAAAAGGAATTCCATTATTTGAAGAGGATGTAGGTGAAATTGAATATGATTTAGAGGATGTGGTGATGAATACCTGTAAAACTTTTAATTTAAATAATTCAAAACAAGAAAAAAATTTAATTGATACTTTAAAAGGTAATTGCAGAAAATTAATTAATGAAAAATCAGGAAAAAAACCTTTAGTGAATATTAATTTAGTTAGACTTTAACTTATGTCGATAACAGGCGGTATTATTATTTATGTAAATTTATGGATGGTGATTTTATTTATGGTATTACCCTTCGGCGTTAAAAATCAAATTGATTCACCTAATTTTCAAAAAGGCACTGATCCTGGGGCACCAATTGAATCAAAAATGAAAATGAAGATTTTAATAACTACGCTTATAACCACGATTATTTTTTCTTTAATATTTGCTTTAGACAAATTAGATTTGTTTTATATAAGAAAAATATTATTTTAATGTTGATTTCAAAGTTATTTTTTCCTGTTCTTAGAGAAGTCTCAGCTGATGCAAAACTAAAGTCGCATCAAATTATGCTTAAAGCCGGTATGATTAGGCAAAGTGCAGCTGGAATCTATTCATGGTTGCCTTTGGGACATAAAGTTTTAAAAAAAATTGAACAAATTGTTAGAGAAGAACAAGATAATGTAGGCGCTCAAGAAATGTTAATGCCAACTATTCAATCAGCAGATATTTGGAAAGAAAGTGGTAGATACGATGATTATGGTCAGGAAATGCTTAGGATTAAAGATCGAGGCGATCGGGAGTTATTATATGGACCAACTAATGAAGAACTTATCACTGAGATTTTTAGAGACAATGTAAGGTCTTACAAATCTTTGCCTTTAATTCTTTATCATATTCAGTGGAAATTTAGAGATGAAATCAGACCAAGATTTGGAGTCATGCGATGCAGAGAATTTTTAATGAAGGATTCTTATTCATTCGACCTTAATAAGGAAGATGCAATTAAGTCTTATAATAAAATGTTTTATGCATATCTTAGAACGTTTACTCGATTAGAGTTAAAAGCATTACCGCTTCGTGCAAGTTCAGGACCCATTGGAGGTGACGCCTCTCACGAATTTATTATTCTAGCAGATACAGGAGAAAGTCAGGTTTATTTAGATAAATCATTGCTTAATATTGATGTGAATAGTTTTGATAATTCTGAAGCTTCTATTAATAAAATGATTACAGCATTTTCAACACCTTATAGCGCAACTGATGAAAAGCATTCTGAAGAAGAATTTAATAAAAAAGTTTCAAAAGAAAATCAGTTAGCAACTAAAGGAATTGAAGTTGGTCATATTTTTTATTTTGGTAACAAATATTCAAAACCTATGAAAGCAAACGTTTTAAATAAAGAAGGTAAGAATGTGAATGTTGAAATGGGATCTTATGGAATTGGAGTTTCAAGGCTTGTAGCAGCAGTAATTGAAGCAAAATGTATCGAAGGCGTTATGAAGTGGCCATTTGAGATATCTCCATTTGATATTGCAGTTATTCCTCTTAATAATAAATCAGATAGCGCACCTTTAGATAAGGCTCGTAAAATTTATGAAACTTTACTAAATAATTCCATTGATGCTATTTTAGATGACACTCTTGAAAGTCCATCTAGTAAATTTAAAAATTTTGATCTAATAGGAATTCCTTATCAAATTATCATCGGTTCAAAAAGTAATGATGATAAACTAGAATTTAAAGAGCTAAACGCAAAAACAGAAATGTTAACAATTGAAGAGATAATTAAAAAAATAAAAAAATTAAAAGGCTAAATTGATTTCCGCTGCAGAATTATTAATAATTAAAAATTATATTCGATCAAAAAAAAAGGATAGTTTTTTAAAAATTATCTCCATTTTTTCTTTTCTTGGAATAGCTATTGGGGTTGCAACTCTTATTATTGTTATGTCAGTAATGAATGGGTTTAGAGCTGAATTATTTAATAAACTTTTAAAGTTTAATCCTCATATTATTGTTCATTCTGTTGGTACTGATGAGTTAAATATTCCTAAATTAACTCAGTTTTTTAATGAAAGAAAAATTGAAGTTAAAAGCATTAGAAAAGTTATTAAAGCTCAAGGGTTATTAATTTCAGAAAGAACTAACTCTGGAATTGGAATTATTGGAATTAATAAAGAAGACTTACTCAAGGACGAGTTTGCCAAAGATTTAACTGGTTATGAGAAGGGCTCAGTTATCATCGGTACAGCCTTGGCAGATAAACTTGGAATTGCGAAAAATAATAAGATTAATGTACTTTCGGCAAATAATGTTTCAACGCCATTTGGTAAATTACCTCAACAATTCACATATAAAGTAGCCTCTACATTCTCAAGCGGAGTTTCAGAGTTAGATTATAACTACATTTTTATTCCCTATAGTGATGCTTTAGAATTTATTAAAAATAATAAAAATCTTATATCTGTAGATATTAAGATTAAAGACGTTCATAACGTTGATTTTTATAAAAAAGAATTACAGAAAAATTTTCAAAATTATTACTTCACAACATGGATTGATAATAATCAAACATTCTTTGATGCTCTATTAGTTGAGCGTAATGTGATGTTTATTATCTTAACACTTATTATTATTGTTGCTGCATTTAATATTGTAACTGGCATGACAATTTTGGTTAAAAATAAAACTAAAGAGATTGCAATTTTTAACACTCTCGGAATGTCTAAGTTTTCTATTTCAAAAATCTTTTTTATTATGGGATCTTTTATTGGAATTACAGGAACTATATTTGGAGTAATTCTTGGGATAGTTTTTGCTTACAACATAGAAGCTATCAGACAATTTGTAAGCTTTATTTTTCATGTAAGAGTTTTTCCTCCTGAGATTTATTTTTTAAGCAAAATGCCATCATTAATAGATTTTAAATCAGTTCTTATTATCTGTTTATTTTCAGTGTTGATTACATTCTTTGCAAGTTTATATCCTGCAATCTCAGCTTCTAAACTTAATCCAATTAAAGGATTAAAATATGACTGATAATTTTTTACAGTTAAAAAATATTCAAAAAAAATACATTGATGCCACTAAAAATATCCAAGTTTTAAATGGCATTAATTTATCTTTAAGTAAAAATAATATTGTATCTTTAATAGGACCTTCTGGTTCTGGTAAATCTACTCTTTTGCATATTTTAGGTTTATTAGAGACCGTTGACCAAGGTGACTATTTTTTTAATGATGTGAATTTAATTGATTTAATAGATGATCAAAAAACAGTCTATAGAAGAAAGAGTATTTCAATAGTTTATCAATTTAATAATTTAATTTCTGATCTTCGAGCAATAGATAATGTTGTTCTACCTTTGTTAGTTAATAATTTAGATAAAAATCAGTCTTATAATAAAGCTCAGAGCTTACTTGTAAAACTTGGTTTAAAAGAAAGATTAAATCACTACCCTCATGAATTATCAGGAGGTGAACAGCAGCGCGTTGCAATCGCAAGAGCTTTAATAAATGAACCTGAACTAATTTTAGCAGATGAACCAACAGGTAATTTAGATAACAAAACGGCAAATGAAGTCTTTGAAGTACTTTTAAGTTTAAAATCAAAAGAAAGATTAATTGTTTTTGCAACTCATAATAGAGAATTGTCTGACAAAGCAGATATTCAGTTAGCTATTCAAGATTCTAATGTTAGAATTTTGAAATAGAAAAATGAGTCTCAAAGATATTACTTTTAATCACTTTAAAATTCATACTCAGTACTCAATTTGCGAAGGTGCAGTTAAAATTGAAGAATTAGCAAAATATGCAAAACTTTCAAAATTTTTATCTCTTGGAATATCTGACTCTTACAATTTAAGTGGAGCTTTAGAGTTTTCAGAAGAATTATCAAAAGTTGGAGTTCATCCAATAATTGGAACTCAACTTAATATAAAAACTGACAATATTATTGGTAAAATTTCACTGATTGCAAAAAATGAGGATGGCTATAAAAATTTATTAAAACTTTCCTCTAAGTCCTATTTAGATATTAATGAAACAGATGCGCCTCATTGCACAATTAAAGATTTGCTAGATTACAGCAGTGGGCTTTTTATTTTATTGGGTGGAAAACATACTTTAACATCTCAACTTATTCTTAATAATCAAGATAAGATATTTTTAAATAATGTAAGTAAATTAAAGTCCGCATTTAAAGATAGTTTATTTTTTGAAATACAGCGACATAATGAGGTCAATGAAGACAGAATAGAAAATTTTTTAATTAGTACTTCTAAATCTTTAAAAGTTCCTATTATAGCTTCACAAGAAGTATTTTATATTCATCAAGATATGTATGAGGCTCATGATGCATATATTTGTATTGGCCAAAAAGCTTATGTAGAGGATAAAAATCGAATTAGCTATTCAGACCAACATTATCTTAAAAGCAACGAAGAAATGCTTAAATTATTTGCTGATTTACCAGATGCTTTAGAAAATAATCATAATTTAAAATACCAATGTCTATATCGACCACTACCAAACAAACCCTTACTTCCAAACTTTATCACTACTTCTTCAATTGAGAAAAATATTGATTCTGTACTTCAAGAATTAGCTCATAAGGGATTAGAGATAAGATTAAAGGAAGTTATTTTGAAAAATATTACTGACCCTAAGCAAATTGAAGCAACTAAAAAGATTTATGTAGATAGATTAAACTACGAAGTAAAAATGATTAGCCAGATGAAATTTTCTGGTTACTTTTTAATTGTCTCTGATTATATTTTATGGGCTAAAAATAATAATATTCCTGTAGGACCCGGAAGAGGATCTGGAGCAGGATCTTTAGTTGCTTGGGCGTTATCTATCACTGAACTAGATCCAATTAAATTTGGACTAATCTTTGAGCGTTTTTTAAATCCAGATCGAATTTCAATTCCAGATTTTGATATAGATTTTTGTCAGGAAGATAGAGACAAAGTAATTAATTATGTGAAAAACAAATATAAAGGTGGAGTTGCACAAATTATTACATTTGGAAAACTTCAAGCTAGAATGGCAATCCGAGATATTGGTCGTGTGATTGGTTTACCTTATAGCGTTGTAGACTCTCTTTCAAAAATGATCCCTTTTGATCCTTCGCGACCTCTTTCATTACAAGAGTCCGTTGCACTTGAGCCAAGAATTCAAGAGGCTCAAAAAAATGATCTTAAGATCGATAAGTTAATTAAATTAGCAATTAAACTTGAGGGACTTTATAGAAATATTGCAACTCATGCTGCTGGTATAGTTATTGCAGACAGACAAATTGAAGAAATTGTTCCTTTATATAAAGATTTTGATTCAGAAAATGATATTCCGGTTACACAATTTGACATGAAGTGGTCTGAGAATGCTGGACTTGTAAAATTTGATTTTTTGGGTCTTAAAACACTAACGGTTATAAAAAAGACTGTTAATTCTCTTAAAGATAATAACATTAAAATAAATTTAAAAGACCTTCCTCTTGATGATCCAAAAACTTTTGAACTTTTATGTTCAGGAGAAACAATGGGTGTGTTCCAGTTAGAAAGCGCAGGAATGAGAGAAGTTTTAAAGCAAATGAAGCCTAATAAATTTGAGGATATCATCGCATTAGTCGCTCTTTTTAGACCAGGTCCAATGCAGAATATTTCTAAATACAATAATTGTAAGCATGGCGTAGAAAAACCAGATTATCTTCATCCAAAAATAGAGCATATTTTAAAAGAAACCTACGGAGTTATTATTTATCAAGAACAAGTGATGCAAATAGCTCAATGCCTTTCAGGATTTTCAGCTGGCAAAGCTGATATTTTAAGAAAAGCCATGGGTAAGAAAAAATCAGCAGAAATGGAAAGGCAGAAAAAAGATTTTATAGAAGGAGCTGTTAAAAATGGAATTACCAAAGATCAAGCTGTTTACATTTTTCAATTAGTTGAGAAGTTTGCACAGTATGGATTTAATAAAAGTCATGCAGCAGCCTATGCATTAATTGCTTATCAGACAGCTTATTTAAAAACTCACTATCCTTTTTATTTTATTGCAGCTTCTATGAATTTAGATTTAGCTAATACGGATAAATTAAATGAGTATTATGAAGAATTAAAACGATTAAAGATAGAGGTGGTGCTTCCATCTATTAATGATTCTTTTGCAGATTTTATTGTTAAAGATAATAAAGTTTATTATGCATTAGCAGCAATCAAGGCAGTTGGCTATGAATCAATTAATCAAATAATTGATGATAGAAAAAATAAAGGTGAATTTAAATCTTTAGAAGATTTTATTTTAAGAGTTGATTCAAAATTAATTAATAAACTTCAAATGGAAGGTCTTATTAAATCTGGCGCTTTTGACTGCTTAGAAGGTAATCGTAAATTTTTATTTGATGCCGTGCCTGAAATTATTAAGATTTCTAAAAATTATAATGAAACAAATCTTTTACAGGATAGTTTATTTGGAAATGATAAGAATAGTAAAATTCCATCTTTAGAAAATTTAATAAATAAAAAAGAATCTTGGAATCAAAATGAAAAAATGAAGAATGAATTTGAATCTATAGGTTTTTTTATTAGTGAACACCCACTTTTAAATTATGAAAAAATATTAAAAACTTATAATGTAAAAAAATTTTCTGATATTTCAGAGAATGATTTAAATAAAGAATTTGTTCTTTCTGGTACTTTAATGGCTATTCAAGAAAAGAAAACGGCAAAAGGCCAGCCATTTGCAATTATTAAACTAAGTGATCTTAGTCGAATGTATGAACTATTTATTTTTTCAGAAATCTTACTAGGAAATCGTGATAAAATGTTACCAGGAAATTCTTTTTTGATAAATATTGTTAAAGAAAAAATGGCTAATGGAACTACAAGATTAACAGTTCGAAAACTAACTGAGATTAATTCAATTAAAGAGGCAAGAATTAATAATGCTGAAATTTTTATTAAAAATTTAGAAAGTATTGATGAGTTAAAAGAAATTTTAAAAGATGGAGGTGATACAAAAGTTTTAATTAGAATGAATTCTAAAGATAAAAACTACATTTTTAATCTTAAAACTAATAAGTTAATTGATGCCAATATAGTTAGTGTCCTTAATAGTTCAGGTTTTGAATGCAAATTTCACTAGTATTCACTTGCGTTTTTTCCAGATTTTAATATAAAACGCTAAAAATTCGCACACAGTTGTGGGTAGAAATACCCCCCGGTCCAATAAAGGCAGAAACTGTGGTGGAAATAACCGGAGAAAAAAATGAACATACCTGCTGCGTCCGTAAAAGAGCTTTTAGAAGCCGGCGTGCATCTAGGTCACAAGACTTTTAGATGGAACCCAAAAATGAAGAAGTTTATTTTTGGGGAAAAAAACTCAATCCACATTATTGATTTACTTCAAACAGTAAAATTACTTAATAATGCAATGCTAGAAATGCATAAATGTGTAGCTTCTGGTGGTAAAATTTTATTCGTTTCAACAAAAAAACAGGCAAGCGAGTTGATTGCAGAAGTTGCTAAGGAAACAGGACAATTCTTTGTTAATCATAGATGGCCTGGTGGAATGTTGACTAATTGGAAGACTATTAGCAATTCAATAAGAAGATTAAAAAAACTCACAGAAGAACTTAACAAAGAAAATAAAGGCTTTACTAAAAAAGAACTTATTAAAATGAGTCTTGAACGAGATAAGTTAAATAGATCGTTAGGTGGAATTGCAGAGATGAAAGGCGTTCCTAATATGCTATTTGTTATCGATACAAATATTGAGTCATTAGCAATTGCTGAAGCTAAAAAATTAAAAATTCCAATAGTTGCAGTTGTTGATAG
>NZ_JAYQPI010000030.1:0-6177 GCF_038145245.1 Candidatus Allofontibacter sp.
TAATTTAAAAGTAAATCTAAATATTCATAATTCCATTTATCAGGATTAGTTGTCCAAGCCCCTTCAAGTCCAGAAGTTACCTGATTTTTTCCAAGTCCATTTTCTTGGTTCCAACCTAAACCTTGTTCATAAATATCAGCAGCTGCAGGTTCGGCTCTAAGTTTTGCAGCATCCCCATTCCCGTGCGCTCGTCCAATAGAGTGACCTCCAACCGTAAGGGCACAAGTTTCAACATCATTCATTGCCATACGTGCAAATGTTTCTCTCACATCATGAGCTGTTTTTAATGGATCTGGTTTGCCATCCACGCCTTGTGGGTTTACATAAATAAGTCCCATCACCACAGCCGCTAAAGGATTTTCTAAAGACGTTCGATCTTCTTTATTTGGATAACGTTTATCTTGTAACCATTCTCTTTCACTTCCCCAGTACACATCTTTTTCTGGATGCCAAATATCCACTCGACCAAATGAAAAACCATAAGTTTTAAGTCCCGCATGTTCGTAGGCCATGTTGCCAGCTAAGATCATCAGATCTGCCCAACTTAATCTGTTTCCATATTTCTTTTTAATCGGCCAAAGAAGTCTTCGTGCTTTATCTAAGTTTGCATTATCCGGCCAAGAATCTAATGGAGAAAATCTATGATTTCCTGTTCCAGATCCACCACGACCATCTGCAATTCGATAAGTTCCTGCAGAGTGCCAAGCCATTCTCACAAATAAACCAGAATATGTTCCAAGATCAGCCGGCCACCAATCCTGACTGTCGGTCATTAATTTTAGTAAATCTTTTTTTAAAGCTTTAAAATTTAATTTCTTAACTTCTTTTTTATAATCAAATCCTGGCAGTGGATTTGTTTTAGTATCGTGCTGATGTAAAATATCTAAGTTTAAAGATTTCGGCCACCACGCTGCAGTTGGTGATTGTTCTGCCTTTGTTAAAGAGCCATGCATTACTGGGCATTTTCCTGAACCATTTGTTTTTAATTTTTCTGTGCTCATAATTTTGAAAGGAGCCGAGTCTTACCAAAAAAAGGTTAGAAAGTTAAGTAAACAATAAGTTTATTTCTACTTTAGGTTTAGTTGGTTTGTTGTAAAATCAAGCAGATATTTATGCAGATTATTAAAATTTATTACAACCAATCTTGTTCCATTTGTAACTGCGAAATTAATTTTTATAAAAAAAAAATTAATAACCCTTTATTTGAATGGGTAAACATTCATGAAAATGCAAAAGCTTATATTGAGACTAAAAAAACCAAAGATCAATTAATGAGACGGATGCATGCTTTAGTGCATGGTCATTTAGTGGCGGGAGCTAAAGTTTTTTTAATTATTTGGGAGGAAATTGATTATTTAAGAATTTTAGCAAAGATATTAGGCAATCCTATTATTTTTCCATTGTTCTTTATTACTTATGAAATTGTGGCTCTTCCTCTGTATATAAAGAATAAATTATTAAATCGCTAAATTTACTAATTTCCAATCCAATAAATTTTACCACTCTTCGTGCCTGCAGAATTTAAAATAGGCTGACTGATTAATTTATTAACCTCATCATTATCTAATAATTTTAACTCTTTTAACAATCCTGCAATTGCAACCTCAGCTGCTTTCATATTGCCATCTTTAATTTTAACAACAACAGACACTTTTTCCTCAGGAATAATTGCAGAAAATACTCCGTCCGCTCCATTTTTAACTAAAATCTTTTTATTACTACTCTTTGTTAAAATAGAATTCACGCTCTCAGATCCGCCAAATAATATGGGATATTTAACGCAACAATCAAAAATCTTTTTAACTGCCTGTTGTTCAATCCCTTCTAATTTTGAAGGATCTGCAAACTTAGTAAGGGCATAAGCAAATCGATCTAAGGATAAACTTGGCGCAGGAAGTCCACAACCATCAATTCCTAAATGTTTAATTTTTATCTCTGCTAACTTTTGTAAATTTTCAATGAATAACTTTTGTACAGGATGTTTTGGATCTTGATAGTTTAAGGTTTTAAATTTTTGATGAACACAAATAGATAACTGTCCACAATGTTTGCCTGAACAATTATGATAGATTTTAGATTTGCGACCTTCATGACGTAAAATATAATCTTTTCTTTTTGGACTTAATGGCCAAGCATTTCCTAACGTTAAATCTTCTTCTTCTAACTTTAATTCCGTTAGCCAAGACTTTACCATATCAAGATGAACCGTTTCTGCATGATGAGAAGAGGTTGCAAGTGCAATTCTTTCATCGCTTAATTTTAAACCCTTGTCAGCCCCGGTTGTGATAATCCCAAGAGCTTGAATGGGTTTAAGTGCGGATCGTGGAAATATTTCTGTTTTAGTATCGCCCCATTGTCTAATAGCTCGACCAGTGGAGTCCATTGCAATTGCAATTCCTTGATGAATATTTTCGGTTATATTTCCTCGAGTGACTGCAACTAAATCAACAAACTTTTCTTTATTTTCATCACTCATAATTTGAATTTAAAAAGACTTAACGATTAAAGGTAGGACGAGGTTTAAAAACCATCCAACAGACAATGTAGGCAAGAATTGTAATCCCGTAAAATAATGCACCAATGATAAATGCAAAACGAAGTCCCCATTTGCTAAAACCTAATTTGTGAGCAATCCCTGAACAAACGCCAGCGATGAATTTATCATCGCTACTTCGATACATATTATTATCTTTTTCGCTCATGCCGTTTAATTAATAGATTTAAAGTTATTGTTCAAATATTTTCTAAAAGCGACCCTTTGGAAAATTATAAATTATAATAAATAGAACAACCACTAACATGATAAGCTGAATAAGCTCTGGTTGAGTTAAATTCATAGTGAATTTGAATTAACAAAACTAATATATCATAATCATCTTTCTTTTGCCAAAATGCTATTTATAATTTGTAAATAATGCAAAAAGCATTAATCATAATTGGTATTTTAATATTACTCGTTGGATTATTCTGGCCGCTTGCTAAGGAAATTCCCCTTGGCAGATTACCAGGGGATATTAGTGTAAAGGGTGAGAAATATTCTTTCTATTTCCCGATCGTCACCTGCATCGTTATTTCGATTATTGTCTCTATTTTCTTTAAATTTTTTAAATAAACTTTATAATGAATACATGAAAAAGATATTTCTAAGCATTTTAATAGTCACTTTAACAATTACCTTTGCTCTTGCGGCAAATGACCATGATTCTCATAAACTAGATCCCAATGTCCCTTTTAAAAAAGCCATGGATAGAATGCATAAGGGTATGAATTTTAAATCAACGGGTAATATTGAAACTGATTTTTTGAAAGGTATGATCCCTCATCACCAAGGCGCCATTGATATGTCAGAAGAACTAATTAAAAAAACAAAAGATCCTGAACTTAAAGCCTTTGCAAAAAAAATTATTGATGCTCAAAAAGCCGAAATAAAACAAATGCAAGATTGGCTAAAAAAGAGAGATAAAAAATAATTCTAAAATTAATCAATCCCAACAAGTAGAGACAAAACCGGTCACGATATTTTTATTATCGATTGTAAATTTTCTCTGACAATCAAATACCTTGCCTTTGATTTCGTAAATATGAATAGTTTGATTATTTTCAGTTGAGACTTGCGAAGCCTTGCCGAAAGTTGAATTTAGATTAGCTGCAGGTTTATTTAAAAAAGTTGAAAGATAAGCATTTTCTTTATCTGCTTTTTTTGCAGCTTTTTCTGATACCGCAGCACAAGAGCTAATAAATAAAGCTAATATAAAAATAACAAGTACTTTTTTTAAAAACATAAATTTAATTTTAATAAAAAATTATTAAAATCATTAAAGCACTAAAAACTAAAATTACAATCTGTTTTTCAGTCATATTTTTTTATTTTATTTTAGTTTTTTTTAAAATTTTAATATCTAACTTTCTGGTTGAAATATAAAATCAAAAGTTGAAATTGACGCATTTACGACACATTTCATTTTTACTGTAAAATATTACAAAAACTTTTTTTAAAATTTAAAATTTATTTAATAGATTGAAAAAAAAATATCATATCAGTTTTCCAAAAGAACACGCCGACCATTTAACTCAAGATGAAGCATATTTTTATTATTGGGATGATGAAAATAATGAAAAGAAAAAATTAAGATTTCATGACTATAATGAAATTTATAAAATAGAGGGATTGTATGAACAATTATTTTATGACCGTCTTAAATGTGCTTCGCCTGTAAAGATATCTTCCCTCTTAAAAAATGCTTTAGGCCAATCAGATAAAAATTTATCCGAATTAAGAATATTGGATCTAGGAGCAGGTAACGGTGTTGTAGGCATTGAGTTAAAAAAATATGGGATCTCAAGACTTATTGGAGTGGACATCCTGCCTGAAGCAAAAGAAGCTGCCTTAAGAGATCGACCTGGAACTTATGACAGCTATTATGTATGCGATTTTCAAAATTTAGATCAAAGAACTAAAGAAAATATTACAGAGTGGAGATGCAATTGTTTAATTAGTGTAGCAGCACTCGGTTTTGGCGATATACCCCCCAGAGCATTTATCAATGCATTTAATATAATCGAGTCTCAAGGATGGGTTGGATTTAATATTAAAGAAACTTTTTTAGACAAAAAAGATAACTCTGGTTTTTCAAAGACGATTCAAGAAATTATCTTCTCAGAATTTTTAGATATTTATAATTTGGAAAGATATCAACATCGACTTTCAATAGAGGGGGTTCCGATTTATTATTATGCAATAATTGGAAAAAAAAATAACGACATACCAAAAGAATTTTTAAATATATAATACTATTTATTGGAATTTTTATACTAATTTTCTCTGCCTTTACCTCTTTCGTAAAATTTATTGATTTTTTAGATAAAAAGGAGCACTTATTTCTCAATCAACAAAAAATAAACAAATGAAAAAAATACTAGTTCTAGTCGTAAGTATGTTTTTAGTAACTACAGCTGCTTATGCAAAACTTTGTCCAAAATTAATGGCACAATTTGATGCAGATGTAAAAACTACAAAAGCAAAAGCTGAAGATGTAACAAAAGCAAAAGCTTTAAGAGCTACTTGTGAAAAACTTCACAATGAAAAAACTCATGACAAATCAGAAAAAGCTTGTCGTGATGCTTTAAAATTAATTGGCTCTAAAGTTACGATCTAATTACGATACTTAAATATTTCTAAAGCGGACAAACAATTTTTGTCCGCTTTGAAATTCTCTCAAATCACACTAATTTACAAACTAATGAATTTACTTAGTAATCAAAATTACAAAAATATATTTTTTATTTTGTGTTTTATCATTTTGACATCAATTGCTGATGCCAAAAAAAAACAGCCTGTAACTGCAACCAGTTGGTTGGTCGCAGATGGAAGTGGTAAAATTATAAAAAGTGTTAACCATGATGATCTTCACAGTATTGCAAGTATTACAAAATTAATGACCGCAATGGTTGTTCTTGATTCTAAGCAAGATTTAAATGAAAAAATTGAAAAATTTACAAGACGACAACATTTACAACTCGCTCTTATAAAATCTAATAATCACTCAGCAGATTTATTATGTGAAAATTATCCAGGTGGAACGGAGGCTTGTGTGAATGCCATGAATACAAAAGCTAAAAAACTTGGCATGAAAGATACTTCTTTTGTGGATGGCTCTGGAATTAATGATGATAACGTTAGCACCTCAAAAAGTTTAGTAAAGTTAGTTCTTGCAGCTCAGCACTATCCCTTAATTGTAAAATCTTCGCAAACTTCTTTCATGAAAATTAAATTAAAGAACACTTATCTGTCTTTTAAAAATACCAATCCATTAATAGGCCGCTATCAAAAGTTTTTAGTCAGCAAAACAGGTTATATCAAAGCGGCAGGTGGTTGCATTGCCTTATTAATGGAAACAGACAAAGGCAAGCGTGCAATAATTGTACTAGGTAGCAAAAACACTCACACTCGAATTCCAGAAGTGAAGTATTTAGTTAAAAACTTTAGATAAATTAATGATGGTGATCTAAGTCTTTTTTCACATCATCATGATCACCTACTACAATATGATGTTTAGATTTTACCACATATTTTTCAAGTAATGGAATTAGAGCAAGAGGAGTTAGACCGCCTAGAAAAATTCCAAGGGTTGCAGGGCGAATATCTGGATCAATGAGTGATGCAATTAAATCTGCAAT
>NZ_JAYQPI010000030.1:7026-9525 GCF_038145245.1 Candidatus Allofontibacter sp.
TCTAAAAGTTGGGATGAGTTTGCAAAACCCAATGCTCCTAAAATGCACATTGTAATTACAGTTTGCGATAGCGCTGCAAAAGAAATGTGCCCTATTTGGCCAGGTCATCCCTTACAAGTGCATTGGGGTTTTAAAGATCCATCCGCTGCTGAGGGGGATAAAATTGCAAAACGTAAAGCATTTGATGAATTAATTAAAACATTAAAACCTAAAATTGAAAAACTCATAAGGTTACCTGTTACAACTATGGACACCGTTAATTTAAAATTTAAACTAAGGGAAATTTACCACAATGATTAACAATAAATATTTAGCTGAGTTTATTGGCACTGGTTTATTAATTTTTGTAGTCACCGGCTCTGGTATCATGGGCTATGATTTATCAAGGGGAAATTCAGCAATTGCTTTGTTAATCAATTCCCTTGCAACAGGAATTGCGCTTTTTATTTTAATTACAATTTTTATTAATGTTTCAGGCGCACATTTTAATCCATTAGTCACGCTGGTTTCTTGGTCTGAGGGAGAAATTAATAATGAAACGTTTATAAAATATTTCTTAAGTCAATTTATGGGAGCTTTACTTGGTATAGTTGTCACTCATATTATTTTTTATTTACCTGTTGTTCAATTTTCAACAAAGATTAGATCTGGATACCCCTTTTGGATTAGTGAATTTGTCTCTACTTTTTTATTACTTTTTGTAATTAAATATTTTGCAAGTACAAATAAAAATCAAATCCCATTGATGGTTTCATTACTAGTTACAGCAGGTTATCTATTCACCTCATCCACATTCTTTGTAAAT
The DNA here is from genome assembly GCF_038145245.1 of Candidatus Allofontibacter sp. Lineage (GTDB taxonomy): Bacteria > Pseudomonadota > Alphaproteobacteria > Pelagibacterales > Pelagibacteraceae > Fontibacterium. The sequence goes on from NZ_JAYQPI010000030.1 coordinate 7,832, forward strand.
CCAATTTTAACAGTGGCGAGAAGTTTTACGGATACTTTTGTTGGAATTTATTCAGGCGATGTGATTGGCTTTTTTATATCGCAGGTATTATCAGCCTTAATTTTTATTTATTTTTTTAGGAAAAAAAATAATTAGTTATAAAAGTTCTACTCCAAAAAATTTCATTATTTTTGCAAAAAAGTAAAAAATAACTAAGGTGAGAACCATACTCAAAGATAAAGTAGTCCAAAATCCAAATTTTTTTAATAGATAAGGAAATATTAAAAACATCGGCAACGTTGGCAACACATACCAAAAAGTATAGTAGGCGTGATTTGCAATTTTATCACTTGATTGGTTTTCAATATATAACCAACTTAAAGTTAAAACGGTCACTAAAGGAAGAGCTGCAATCAATCCCCCTAATCGATCACTACGTTTTGCAACCTCAGAAATTAATACAACCATTCCTGCGGTCAGCAGGTATTTAAATATAATCCAATTCATTTATTATTTTTCAATTCCCCACTTAATATTTTGCCAAATTCTATCGTAAGTATAATAACCAATTGAATATAGAAAATTTAATGTAAGTGTTGGAATAATTGATTCTGACCAAGACTTACCAACAATACTTAGAAAAATATAAGAGGTGATCAGTATCCAGATCCTATAGATAGCAGTTTTTACAAAAGTCCTTTTTTTACTTACACGCATAAAATTAATTTATTTTTTTCTCTTTCACTTTGTTATCAAACTTTTCTTTATTGATAACAAATCTTTCATGCACGCCTTTTGAAATAACATCTACACCATCACTAGCTTCTACGTTAAAAGTTAATTTTTTTCCTTCAACTTTTATTAACTCAACGTTTGCAGTAACCTCAAGACCAACAGGTGTTGCGGCTTCGTGACTAACATTAATATGAGTGCCTACACTTTGTTCAGCTGGCCAATCAAGATGTGGTTTGATTGCTAAAATACATGCCCACTCCAAAAATCCAACTAAATATCCTGTTGCAAAAACTTCTGGCATAATTTTAAATTCCTCAGATTCTGGATAAAGATTTGGAACTGTTTTTGATTTTGGGATTGTAAATTTGTGTTGGTATTTAATTCCAGCTTTAAGACTATCTTTCATAAATTATTAATTCATACATCAATTTTGATGTATGCATCAAATGCATTTATATCAAATCAGCTTAAATTTTTGCGCTTTAGACATGCCTATAGCAAATATTTAAAAGGGAATTTAAAAATGTTAGGCTATAGGACTTTCATTTACCAAGCTTTCGCAAGGTAAATAAAACTTTAAATTTCGGACTTTGGTCTTGTGATATGACCGACTACTTTACCAGCATTAACGCCGTTTTTAATTCTGTAACCTGTTGTACCATTTCCATAGGTATCAACTGATTTCATGTTACGATTAATACTATCGATATTCTTTTCTTTTTTTTTATTCTCAAAATTTTTAGCTATCAAACCTTTTGATCCTTCTAGCATTTTAACTCCTTTGTTTTGTTTTATCTATTTGACATGCGAATCTTACATATCAGATATGTGTATTATGCAATAATCAAATATATTTGTCAATATGCAAGAAAATCAAAGAATAAAGGGACCTCTGGTCCCTTTTATCAGGTTATAGAAAACCGGAAAATTTATATGATTTTTTGAACCTTATTTTTGATTAAGCAAAGGTTCTTAAGCTT
>NZ_JAYQPI010000031.1:0-8824 GCF_038145245.1 Candidatus Allofontibacter sp.
AATTTAAAAGCAGGTAAATTTAAATCAATTGGTATGCCAATTAAATTTTCAAAATCAAAATCTGACAAATCTAAAGCCGCACCTATTTTTGGTGAACATACAAAAGAAATTTTATTAGATTATGAGTTTAGTGAAACAGAGATTGATAGTTTAATTAAAAATAAAATAATTTATTCTTTTTTCAAATAAGTTTAGAAATCTTTTTGATGTTTTTTAAAAAATTATTTTCTCGAAGTAATTTAGTATTAAAAGTAAATGATGGTGGCAGAGCTGCCGCAGGTTACAAAGGCCTAGCAGGAGATTGCGTTGTTAGATCTATTGCTATTGCAACAGGCATGTCATATCAAAAAGTTTATGATGATTTATTTAAGGCTAATCAAGAATTTAGAAATACATCCAAAACAAAATTAGCTAGAAGTTTAAAACAAAAAAACGACAGTCCAAGAACTGGCACTCATAGAGTTGTATTAAACAAATATTTAGAAAAATTAGGCTGGAAATGGACACCAACTATGTTTGTAGGACAAGGTTGCAAGGTTCATTTAAAAAGGGAGGAACTGCCAGGGGGTACGTTAATTGTATCTTGTTCTAAGCATTTAACAGTTGTTATCGATGGAGTTCTTAATGATATTTTTGATTGTTCTAGAAATGGCACTCGTTGTGTCTATGGATACTGGACTAAATCAAATTAAATTTTTTGATCATATTCTCCAATTTTTCCAGTTTTTTGGAGTAAACTATCTATAAAATCAAAGATCTTTTTTTTACGTTCATTTGATGTAGGACTTTCAGTTACCACAACCAAAGAAGGTTTATTAGATGAAGCTCTTATTAATCCCCATGATCCATCTTCTAAAGAAAAACGAACACCATTAACTGTTAAGATATTTGTAATAGCTTGATTGTCGATTTTAATATTTTTTACTTTAAGAATTTCTACTTGTTTTATTATATCTTCAACCACCTGATATTTTTCTTCATCTTTACAAAATGGAGCCATAGTAGGAGTTTGATAAGTTTTAGGTAAATCATTAATTATTTCATTCATTTTTTTATTTTGATCATTAAGTAAATGACAAACCTGGATGGCAGAATTTATCCCATCATCATAACCATATCCTAAAGGATTATTAAAAAAGAAGTGTCCACTTTTTTCAAACCCAGCAAGTGCTTTTATTTCATTAACTTTTCTTTTAATGTGAGAGTGTCCAGTTTTCCAATAGACAGTTTCGCAATTATTTTTTTTAAGAATGTTATCTTTTGCAAACAGACCAGTAGATTTTACATCTACAACAAATTTAGCTCCTTTATATTTTGGGGCAATGTTTCGAGCTATTAAAAGTCCAATCTTATCTGAAAATATTTCTTCACCTTTATTATCGATCACCCCAACTCTGTCTCCATCTCCATCAAAACCAAAACCAACGTCTGCATTATTACTTTTAACAGCTTTTGCAATTGCATGTAACATTTCTAAATCTTCTGGATTAGGGTTATATTTTGGAAAAGTAAAATCTAAATTACAATCTAATTCTACAACTTCACAACCAATACCTTTTAAGATTTGCGGGGCAAATACTCCAGCAGTTCCATTTCCACACGCAACAACCGCTTTAATTTTTTTTTGTATTTTATTTTTTGATATCAGATTATTAATATATAATTCTTTAAATCCTTTGATTTCTTTATAAGAACCTTTGCCTAATTTAAATTTTTGATTTAAAACAATATCTTTAAGTTCATTCATTTCTTCAGGCGCATGAGTTAATCCTTTTTCAATTCCCATCTTAACACCAGTCCATCCATTTTCATTATGACTCGCGGTAACCATTGCAACACCATCTGCATTCAATTCAAATTGTGCAAAATAAACCATAGGTGAGAGTGACAACCCTACATCTTCAACTTGACAACCTGCTAATATGAGACCCTGGATTAGTGATTTTTTTATTTCTTCGCTATAAGAGCGATAATCATGCCCAACAATTACTCTTGGATTATTTTTAGTTCTTTTTGTGATTTGTGTTCCAAGTCCGATTCCTAAATTTTTAATACCGCCTAAATTAATATCATTTGGATACAACCATCTGGCGTCGTATTCTCTAAAACCATTTTTGTTTATGTTGATATCTTTAGAACTCATTAAAAAAATTAGTTTTTTATTTTTAATGGTTTATCAAAATTAAATTTTTTTAATTGACTTTTTTATAGTGTTCTATTAATGTTCTATTGAAGCATACTTATTAATAGTATATTCATGATTTTGTAACACAACATGTAGTTGTTTTACCATAAAAATCTAATAAAATATAGAGTTATGCAAGATAATTTGGCTTTAGCCATCAAGAATCTCGTTTTGGATAAAGGAATCGATATTCCAACATCAACTCCAAAATCTAATGTTCAAGATTTAAAAAAACCAGATCTTTTTTCTTTAACTAAAGAAACAGAATTATTCCAGAATGAAAAAGGGATTACAATTAAAATTGATCGTTCTAAAGATTCAAAATTAACAAATTTTGGCAAAGCAACTTTAGACGATAGGTATTTAGCTGAAGGAGAATCTTATCAAGATTTATTTGCAAGAGTCGCGGCAAATTATGCAGATAATAATTTACATGCGCAAAGAGTCTATAATTACATTAGTAATCTTTGGTTCATGCCAGCAACACCAGTTTTATCAAACGCAGGAACTGATAGAGGTCTGCCAATTTCTTGTTTTTTAAATGAAGCTAACGATAGCTTAGATGGAATTTTAGATCTTTGGTCAGAAAACGTTTGGCTTGCAGCGAGAGGCGGAGGAATAGGTAGTTACTGGGGAAATTTAAGATCTATTGGCGAAAAAATCGGAAGAGTTGGAAAAACTTCTGGAATTATTCCATTCATTAAAGTCATGGATTCTTTGACGTTAGCAATTAGTCAAGGATCTTTGCGAAGAGGGTCAGCTGCTTGTTATTTACAAATTGATCATCCCGAAATTGAAGAATTTATTGAGATGCGAAGGCCAACAGGAGGAGATCCAAATAGAAAAGCATTAAATCTTCATCATGGCGTTTTAGTAACTGATGCTTTTATGAGAGCTGTTGAACTGGATGAACAATGGGCACTTAAGAGTCCGTATGATGGAACTGTTCAAGCGACAATTTCTGCAAGAAATCTATGGATTAGACTTTTAACTGCTAGAGTTGAAACAGGAGAGCCTTATATTATTTTTATAGATACTGTTAATCGAATGATACCGCAGCACCATAAGCTTGCTGGCCTAAGTGTTAAAACTTCAAATTTATGCTCTGAAATTACATTACCTACCGGAGTTGATAAAAATGGAAAAGATAGAACAGCTGTTTGTTGTTTATCGTCAATTAATTTAGAAACATATGACGAGTGGAAGGATGATAAAAATTTTGTTGAAGACATTATGAGATTTTTAGATAACATTTTAAGTGAGTTTATAGAAAAAGCTCCAGACTCTTTCAAAGATGCAAAGTATTCTGCCTATCGTGAAAGAAGTGTGGGTCTTGGCGTTATGGGATTTCATTCATTCTTACAAAAGAATTTAATTCCTTTTGAATCTGTAATGGCAAAAGTGTGGAATACAAAAATATTTAAATATATCGATCAGGAAGTAAATAAAGCTTCAAAAAAACTTGCAGAAGAAAGAGGGCCATGTCCTGACGCTAAAGATTATGGAATAATGGAAAGATTTTCTAATAAAACTGCAATAGCCCCAACAGCATCAATTTCAATCATTTGTGGTGGTTCATCGCCAGGAATTGAGCCTATTGCAGGAAACAGCTACACCCATAAAACATTATCAGGCTCTTTCAACGTTAGAAATAAGTTTTTAGAAGAAGTTCTTAATAAATATGGAAAAAATAATAATGAAACTTGGTCTTCGATCACAACAAGCCAAGGTTCTGTTCAACACTTAGATTTTTTAACTCAAGAAGAGAAAGATGTATTTAAAACTGCATTTGAACTTGATCAAAGATGGTTAATTGATCTTTCGGCGGACAGAACTCCTTACATTTCCCAAGCTCAATCTTTAAATATATTTCTTCCAGCAGACGTTCATAAAAAAGATTTACATCAGATTCATTTTCAATCTTGGAAAAAAGGATTAAAGAGTCTTTATTACTGTAGATCGAAATCTATACAGAGAGCAGAAGTTGTAAGTAAAAGTTTTGTTGCAAGCACATCAGAAAAAACACAGAATGATGAACCTAAAAATTATGAGGAATGTTTGTCATGTCAGTAGCAATTAAAATTCAAGATAAAATTATTGATAAGAATTATTGTGATACTCAAGGTTTGTTAAAAGATAATCCTGTATATAAACCTTTTAGATATCCATGGTGTTATGATGCATGGCTTACTCAACAAAGAATTCATTGGCTACCAGAAGAAGTTCCGTTATCAGAAGATATTAGAGATTGGCAAAAAAAATTAACTCAAGGTGAAAAAAATTTACTTACTCAGATTTTTAGATTTTTTACCCAAGCAGATGTTGAAGTAAATAATTGTTATCTTAGACATTATACGAGTGTATTCAAACCAACTGAAGTTTTAATGATGATGACTGCGTTTTCAGCAATGGAAACAATTCATATTGCGGCTTACTCTCATTTATTAGACACAATTGGAATGCCAGATTCAGAATATTCAGCATTCTTAAAATATAAAGAAATGAAAGATAAGTATGATTATATGCAAAATTTTAATACAAAAAATAAACGTGAGATTGCTAAAACGGTAGCGGTATTTAGTGCTTTTACCGAAGGACTTCAATTGTTTGCAAGTTTTGCAATTTTACTTAATTTTCCTAGATTTAATAAAATGAAAGGTATGGGCCAAATTGTTACTTGGTCTGTAAGAGATGAAACGCTTCATTGCAACTCAATGATTAAAATTTTTAATACTTTTTGTGATGAAAATCCAGGCTTGCTCGATGATAGTTTAAGAAAAGAAATTTATGATGCGTGCAGAACAATTGTTCATCATGAAGATGCTTTTATCGATTTAGCATTTGAAATGGGTGATATTGAGGGATTAACAGCTCAGCAAGTCAAAGATTATATTAGATGGATAGCAAATCGAAGACTGTCCCAATTGCGTCTGAAAGAAATTTATGAAGTGAAGGAAAATCCATTAAGTTGGTTGGATGATATGTTAAATGGGGTTGAGCACATGAACTTTTTTGAAGGTAGAGCGACAGAGTATTCTAAAGCATCTACAAGGGGTTCCTGGGTTGAAGCCTTTGAATTTACGAAATAGTCTAGAATTATCTTTTATCTATTGATTGAACTTTTCGATGAACCGATCCTGTATATTTTGAAAGGGGTCTAATTAATCTATTATCTTTTAACTGCTCAATTACATGAGCTGACCAACCAGTAATTCTTGCCATTACAAAAATTGGAGTAAAAAAGTTAACGTCAAAGCCCATCAAATAGTAAGTAGGACCTGATGGAAAATCTAAATTTGGAAATATATTTTTTTCTTTAATCATTGTTTGTTCCAATATTTTAGAAATTTTAGGAAACTTTTCATTTTTATAAAATTCTGCAGTTTTGTAATAATATTTAGTCATCGTCGGCACTCTAGAATCTCCATTTTTATAAACGCGATGACCAAAGCCAATAATTAAATCCTTATTTTTGATTTTATTTAAAATATATTTTTCAGCGTTTTCAGGCTCTTTAATATCCATGAACATATCCATCACTACTTCATTCGCTCCTCCATGCAATGGACCTTTTAATGCGCTAATTCCACCGACAATAGCACTATGAATATCAGCTAGAGTGCTAGTTATAACTCTAGATGTAAAAGTTGAAGCATTAAAACTATGTTCAGCGTATAAGATTAAAGACACATCAAATGCCTTGACCACATCTTTACTTGGAACTTTTCCAAAACACATATGAAAAAAGTTTTCACTAAAACTTAAATCTTTTTTTGGGTCAATTATATCTAGTCCTTTTCTTGTTCTAAAATTTGCTGCAACAGCAGTTGGAGTTTTTGCAAAAATTTTTATAAATTTACTGTAATTAGCTTGAGTAGTATTTGTTGAAGTTTCAGGATCTTCCAATCCTAAATGACTAACAGAAGTTCTAGTCGTATCCATTGGATGAGCGTTTTTTGGATAACTTTGAATAACTTTTTTTAAATTAGAACTAATTTCTCTATTATTTCTTTCTTCCTCTTGAAATTTAGTTAGTTGCGATTTTGTTGGAAGTTCTCCATTTAATAATAAATATGCAACTTCCTCAAACATACATGTTTCAGCCAGATCTTGAACTGCATAGCCTCTATATGTTAAAGAATTTATATCTGGCATTACCTCTGAAACTTTAGTTTCATCTGCAATAACGCCGACTAGCCCTTTCTTAATCTCACCTTCGGCCATATTTATTCATGTCCTTTTTTAGAAAAATTAAATACTGAACTATCAAATTCAGTATATTTTTCATAATCAACTAATTCATATAATCTTTTTCTAGTCTGCATTTTATCAATTACATTATTCTGATGACCTTCCGTAAATATTTGTCTTAATCCATCTTCAACATTTTTTAATGCCAATCTTTGAGTTGTTACTGGGTAAATAACTAAATTATAACCAAGATTATTAAGTTCTTTAACAGAAAGTAATTTTGATTTCCCAAATTCTGTCATATTAGCAAGTAAATAAGCTTTCGTAGCTTTTCTCATTTTTTCAAATTCTTTTTCATCTTTTAAAGCCTCAGGAAAAATCATATCTGCACCAGCATCGACGTAAGCTTTTACTCTTGAAATTGTCTTATCTAAACCTTCAGAAGCATTAGCGTCAGTTCTGGCTATAATTAAAAAGTTTTTATCTTTTCTAGCTTTTACTGCAGATTTAATTTTTTTGATCATCTCACTTGTGCTAACGATATCTTTATTATCGAGGTGCCCACATCTTTTAGGATTAACTTGATCCTCAATGTGACATCCAGAAATTCCAAAATTTTCGAACGCTTCAATTGTCCTAGCGCAATTCATAGGTTCGCCGAATCCAGTATCAGCATCTACAATTGAAGGTAGGTTTGTAACTCTGGCTATTTGTTCAGCTCTATTTGAAACTTCAGTTAAAGTTGTAAGTCCAATATCAGGAATTCCTAAATCGTTAGCCATAACAGCTCCCGATACATAAACACCATCATAACCGATTTCTTCTATTAATTTTGCAACTAGTGGATTATAGGCTCCAGGGAATCGAATAAGTTTTCCTGTTTTTAATTTCTTTTGAAGGTCTGCTCTTTTTTCAATAGGGTTTTTTTTAACAAAATACATAATCAATTTAAAAAATTTATTTTAGATAATATATTATTCATTTCAGTAAAATCATTAATAGAGTGATCATTGTATATAGTATGCTGATCTTTTTCTGTATACCCACCTTTTACGAGTATAAAACTTACTTTAGCTATTCTTGCAGTTTCTGCATCTGTTTCGCTATCACCAACCATAATACTATCTTCTTTTTTAACATCTAAAATTTCTAATATATTTGTTAAATGTCTTGGATCAGGTTTTCTATATTCAAATGTATCAGCTCCTGCAATGTAATCAAAATATTCAATAAGATTAATTTCTTTAAGAAGTTTTTTGGCCAAAGATTCCATTTTATTTGTACAAATAGCAAAATTAATATTTTGAGATTTTCCCCAATCAAGAAACTTATTAACTCCTTTAATAATTTTTGATTTTTTTGAAATATTTTCTCTATAATAATTAATAAATTCCTCAGTCATTTTTTTATGAATATTTTGATCGAATTTTTTTTCTTCTTCTTTCAAAGAACTTAAAATCATATTAGCAGCACCTCTACCAGCCAAATAGCGTATGTCTGTAAGTGGTTTTTGATCATAGCCAAATTTTTGCATTACATAATTATGTGCATCCATTAGATCAGGAGCGGAGTCTACAAGAGTTCCATCCAGATCAAAAACTATTGCTTTGCTCATAAATAAATAAAAAAATAGTAGTTAAAAGAAATAATTTGTGAGTTAAATTATCAAAATCATTACTATAGTAACATTCATCGAATAGCAATAAATCATAAATTTGAATTAAAGTTATTTGTAAATTTAATTATGATTGAGACTGAAAAATTGTTACAAAATAAAATTAGAAAAGCTGCGATAAAAAAAGGAGTTAAATTAATTTCTCCAGAATCTATTTATTTATCTTTAGACACAATTTTTGGAAAAAATGTTTTAATCGAACCTTATGTCGTAATTGGTAAGGGTGTTAAAATCGGAAATAATGTTAAAATTTTAAGTTTTTCATATTTAGAAAAAACAAAAATTGGAAACAATGTAACTATTGGACCATTTGCAAGATTAAGACCCGAAACAGTTTTAGAGGATAATTCTAAAATTGGAAATTTTGTTGAAATTAAAAAATCTAGAGTTGGGAAGAATTCTAAAGTTAACCATTTAAGTTATATTGGAGATTCAGTGTTAGGAAAAAATGTTAATGTTGGCGCCGGAACAATTACTTGCAATTATGATGGCAAGAATAAATATAAAACTAAAATTTTAGATAATGCTTTTATAGGTTCAAATAGTTCTTTAGTTGCCCCGGTTAAAATAGGAAAAAATACAGTGATCGGAGCAGGATCCACTATTACCAAAGATGTAAAAAACAACGCTCTTGCTTTAAGTAGAGTTTCTCAAAGAGAATTTAAAAAAAGAAAAAAATAAAAATAATTTATGTGCGGTATTATTGGTATTGCCAGTTATAAAGATATTTCTAAAGAAATTTTAGAATCATTAAAAAAACTCGAATATCGAGG
>NZ_JAYQPI010000032.1:0-8619 GCF_038145245.1 Candidatus Allofontibacter sp.
GAGAAAATCTTTGTAATTATTTAACTTATCTATTGTTTCACGTGAAACATTGAATTTTTTAATAAAAAATTCAACATCATGATACATATATATTTTAAGATGCCTTTTTAAGAGTATTTTTACAATAAATTATCAATATATTAATAGCTGCAGGAGTCACACCATCAATTCTTAATGCCTGACCAAAAGTTAATGGATTTATATCTTTAAGCTTACGCTTTATCTCATTTGAAAGGCCAGAAACTGAATCATAATTTATATTTCTTGGTATTATAAGATTTTCATCCTTTTCATATATACTTATATCTCTTTTTTGTTGCTGTATGTAACCACTGTAATGCGATTCTATTTTGATTAAGTCTTCTATTTCCTCATCATACTTTGGAATATCAATAAATATATTTCTGATCTTATCTAAGGTCACATCTTTAAACTTTAAAATCTCCAGAAGAGATTTTTTTCTGCCATCCTGAGAAATTTTGATACCATTTTTCTTTAAAAGAGAAGGAGATACTATTTTATTAGACAAAATATCTTTAAAACTGTTTAAGTCATTGATTTTATTAATAAATTTAGCCTTTCTAAATTTAGATATAAAATTATACTTAATAGCAATAGGAGTTAACCTTAGATCAGCGTTGTCTGCTCTCAAGGTTAATCTATATTCAGCACGTGATGTAAACATTCTGTAAGGCTCACTTACGCCTTTGGTAATTAAGTCATCAATCATCACTCCAATATAAGACTGTGATCTTTCAAATTTAATTGGTTCTAAATTTTTTACAGATTGAGCTGCATTAAGACCTGCCACGATACCTTGTGCAGCAGCTTCTTCATATCCTGTTGTTCCGTTAATTTGACCTGCGAGATATAAATTTTCAATTTTTTTTGTTTTAAGTGTAAAATCTAACTCAGTTGGGAATACGTAATCATACTCGATTGCGTAGCCAGGTCTTATCATTCGTACGTTCTCTAAACCATTGATTTTAAATAATATTTCTTGTTGTATCTCCTTTGGAAGAGAAGTTGATATACCATTTGGGTAAACAATATTTGTTGTAAGACTTTCTGGCTCTAGAAAAATCTGATGACGTTGCCTATCTTTAAATTTTACAATCTTATCCTCTATAGAAGGACAGTATCTTGGACCAATTGTTTTAATGGATCCAGAATACATTGCACTACGTTTTAAATTTTTTTCAATAATCTTATGAACGATCTCATTAGTATAAGTCATTCCGCAAGAAATCTGCTTGGCGTTAATTTTTTTAGTTAAGTACGAAAAGAAAAAAGGCTTTTCATCAGCATCTTGCATTTCAAGTTTTTCGTAATTAATAGTTGTTCCATCCAATCTTGGAGGTGTCCCAGTTTTTAATCTGCCAATCTTAAAATTTAATTTTTTTAGCTGCTCGCTTAATCCCAAGGTTGGTTTCTCATCAATTCTTCCAGCTGAAATTTTCTCATCTCCAATATGAATAAGACCATTTAAAAAAGTGCCAGTTGTTAAAATAAATTTTTTTGCTGTAAAGGAATTTCTGGATTGAGTTTCAATTGAAATAATTTTATTTTTACTAAATTCAAACCTAGTTACAGGATCATAAAAAAGACTTAAATTACAATAACTTAACAACATTTTTTGCATATAATTTTTATAAAGCTCTCTATCAGATTGAGTTCTTGGTCCTCTTACAGCGTGACCTCTACTGCTATTTAACAATCTAAATTGTATTCCTGATTGATCGGCAACAACTCCCATAATGCCATCCAATGCGTCGATTTCTCTAACTAAATGTCCTTTGCCCAATCCACCAATTGCAGGATTACAAGACATTTCCCCAATTGTAGAAAGGGAATTTGTAATAAGAGCAGTATTAACACCACATCTTGCAGAAGCTGCTGCGGCTTCACAACCTGCATGCCCAGCTCCAATTACAATTACATCAAAATTTTTCTCTAAATTCATATGGGGTCTATTATATCCCATTAACATAAAATATAAGATACTTTTATGCTACTTGCCGATACAAAAATCCTTAAAAATTCTTTCTAATAATTCCTCAACATTAACATATCCAACTATTTCTCCAAGGTTCCTGACTGCCAATCTTAAATCTTCTGCTGCAAGGTCAATCTGATCTATAGATTTTTTACTAAGACATTTTTCAATAAAAAACACTGCATTTTCAAGGCTTTTTTTATGTCTTTGTCTTGATATTATGTTGTCACTACTAAATTTAAAATCTTCATCAATTTTTTCAGATATTTTATTAACTAAATTATCGATTCCTATATTTTTTTTTACTGAAATTTTAATTGGTTTAAAAATTTTATCTTGTAAAAATTTATTTGAACTTTTGATGTCAATTTTATTTAAAACTAAAATTGATTTTGAATCAAATAATTTTAAAATTTTTTTATCTATTTTTTTTGTGTAATCAAAAATAATTAATTTTAAATCAGAATCTTTTAAATTTTTATTAGTTAACGAAATACCTTTTTTCTCAATAATATTTTTGGATTTTCTTAATCCAGCTGTATCAAAAAATCTTACTAACTTTCCATTTAACATAATACTGGTTTCTATAAGATCTCGCGTTGTGCCTGGTATATTAGAAACAATTGACACTTGCCTATTAGCTAAACAATTAATTAATGATGATTTACCAGAATTTGTTGGTCCTATGATTGAAACCTTAAATCCCTCTCTAATTTTTTCAGAATTCTCTCCATTGCTTATTATTTTTTTAATTTTATCATTTATTTTCAATAACTTATCTCTACTACTTGAAAATACATTATCACCTACTTCATCATCGGAAAAATCAATAACAGCCTCATAATCTGAGAGTATTTTGATCATTTCATTCCTTAAACTAGTATAAACTTGCGTTGTATCCTCGTTCATTACTTTCAAGGCCTGAATTCTCTGCAGTTCTGTTTCTGAATTTATTAAGTCGATTAAACTCTCTGCCTGCAGTAAATTTATTTTTTTATTTAGAAGGGCGGTTTTAGTAAATTCTCCTGGTTTTGCTAATCTGCAATTCTTAAAGTTTGATAAAATTTTTAAGAAGTATTTAACAACAGCATTACTTCCATGAATGTGAAATTCTACAACATCATCTCCTGTGTAACTATTAGGTTTTGGAAAAAAAATAAAAATCCCTTTATCAATGATTTTATTTTTATGATCATAAAATGAAGAGAAATTAGCTACTCTTGGTTTAATTTTTTTGAATTTGGTTATGATTTTAGCTACCGGTAGAGCCTCTTTTCCGGAGACTCTTATAACTGCTAAACCAGATGTTCCTGGTGCTGTAGCTAACGCAAATATTGACATAAAAAAACGATATGATTTAGTTTTAATATAAATGTCAACTTTCCAATTATCTTTTAAAACAAAATTAGGCTTTATTTCAGTTATAGAAAACGATGGATATATTACTAATATTTCTTTTAAAAAAATATCAAAACAAAACAGTACAAAGCAATTACTAAAAGTTAAAAATCAAATAAGGGAATTTTTAAAAAAAAAGGTAAAAAAATTTACCTTTAAAACAAAAACTATTGGATCAAAAAAACAATTAAAAGTTTGGAATGAAATTAAAAAAATAAACTATGGAAAAACTACAACTTATAATTTTATTTCCAAAAAAACTAAAATTCATCCACGACATGTTGGAAGGATTTGTGGTCAAAACAAGTTATTATTTTTTATACCTTGTCATAGAGTGATTAGATCAGATGGCTTATTAGGTGGTTTTTCTGCAAAGCAGGGAATTAAACTAAAAAGTAAGATTCTTAGAATTGAAAGTTTAAATAAATAAACCCTTATTAGCTATATTAACAAAATTTTTTTTAATAAAAGAATTCTTATCAAGATTAGAAAGTGTATTTTTTCTTATAAAAGAATAACTATCAATTTTAATATCAAATATTTTTCTAATTACATCGATTAATGTTGCAAAAGTAAAATTATTTAAACTTGTCTCATCTAAATATTTTTTAATAAAAATATCATTACCGATTTCTAAACCTAAATTCTCACAATACTCAATAACTTTAATTAAAGAAAACATATTTCTTAAAGTCATATTCCATCCTTGACCAGCAATAGGATGAATCTTGTTAGCTATCTCCCCAAATAGTAAAGTTCTTTTAGAATCTTTTAATTCATTAAAAATATAATTTAAATTAAATTTACTAATTTCAGAGGTAGAGATTATTTCTTTAAATAATTCTTTAAAATGATTATTAAAAAATTTAAATAAATAATTATTATTTGATACATATTTTTCATTAACAGAATTATTCTTTATAGACCAAATTACAGAAGTCTCTGTGCTTGAGACTGGAAGAAAAGCCAAAGGTCCATCTTTTAAAAAAAATTGTCTTGCTGAATTATTTATAATTTTTTTATGAAAAAGATTAAAAACATATGCATTCTCATTATAAGATTTATCTACAACTTTTCTTAATTTAAATTTTGATAATAAAGAAAGATTGTTAGCAGAAGCAAAAATAATAAGATTATAATTTTCTTTAATTAAATCTTTAAAAGTAATTTCTTTATAAAATTTATTGTCATTAATTGACAATATTTCTTTTTTAAGAAAATTAATATTTTTCAAACTTTTTAATTTATTTTTAATATTTAAAAATAAAATATTACCATCAATAATATAAGCTAATGCTTCTTTTTTATTAGATGCAGAAAATTGAAGATCTTGTTTTAAGCTTATGGATGAATAAGAATCGTATAAATAAATATTCTTAACAGTATTAGATTTTTTTCTAATATCTTTTAGTCCGTAAAGACATAATTGATCTAGGGAGTGTTTACTTAATGCTATTTTTGTTGGGTTAATTTTTTTTTTACTAAAATCCTGCTCAACTATATCAATTTGCAACTTAAATTTTGATAACAAGTAAGCAATCGTTAACCCTGTAAGACCAGAACCAATAATACAAATTTTTTGAGAGTTAGGCATGATTGTCTTTTGCTTTGGAATTCTATCAACTGAATATTAATGATACAAAGGTTTTAATTGTGATTCGCCAAGCAAAATATGGAAAAAATAATAACATTTATTAAAGTAAAATTAATAGAATCTGCTGGAGTAATAACTATTCTTTTAGGACTTGCGTATTTTGTCTCTTTAACAACTTACTCAGCCAACAATATAAGCTATGTATTTCCGGAAGAGAAAAATATTCATAATAAATTTTTATCTTTTTTTTATTATCTCTCTGATTTCTTTTTACAAGCTTTCGGTGTTTTAGCATTTTTAATATTTATTAATTTAATTATATGGGGTGGATACTTAATTATTAAAAAAAAGATTGAAAATTTTTCTATAAAACTACTACTCTTAATTTTATCAATTATTTTTGGTGCTTTATTCTTTTCAATAAATGTTGATCAGAGTTTTTGGCTTCCTGATAATGGTTTTGGAGGTTTTGTTGCTAATTTTATCTCTGAAAAATTAAATATAAAGAATAATTCTTTTGGTGCTTATTTTTCAATTATTTTTTTATGTATATCTCTAATATGTTTTTATTTAAGTACAGGGTTAAATATCCAAGAATGGAAAACTGTCTTTATAACTATAAATAATTTATTAAGTTTTTTTCCAAAATTAATATTTAAAATATATATCAAAAGAAAAAATACTGAGGAAATTACTATTAATACAACCTTACAAGAAAATAATAATCAAAAAATTTTAGAAGAAATTCCGATACAAGAAATCTCTCCTCAACAACAACTTCCTCTGGAAAGCATAAAAGTTGAAAAATCGACAAGCTTTAAGATACCTCCAACAAAATTACTTGATGATCCAGTAAAGATTGAAAATCAACTAGATGAGGAAAGTTATAAGACACAATCAAAATTCCTAGAAAATGTTCTTTTAGATTTTAGCATTTCAGGTGAAATAAAAAGAGTAAGCGCTGGACCTGTTGTAACTTTATATGAATTTGAACCAACCGCAGGAATTAAAACATCAAAAATTATAAATCTATCAGAGGATATAGCGCGCAATACAAGTTCTATATCTACAAGAGTTGCAACTGTTCCAGGCAAAAGCACTATAGGAATAGAAATACCAAACAAAGTAAGAGAAAATGTTGCTTTAAAAGAAATAATTTCTAGCAAAGAATTTAACAATAAAGACATTAAGATTCCCATAACTCTTGGGAAAAGTATTTCAGGATTTCCAATTGTTGGAGATTTAGTTTCAATGCCACACCTTTTAATTGCCGGAACAACTGGATCTGGAAAATCAGTCTGTATTAATACTTTAATCCTATCAATTCTTTACAGACACAAACCTGATGACTGTAAACTTATTATGATTGATCCAAAAATGTTAGAACTCTCTATCTATCAAGGAATACCTCATCTACTAACACCCGTTATTACAGAACCAAAAAAAGCAACAACAGCTCTAAAATGGGTCGTTAAAGAAATGGAAAAAAGATATCGGGAAATGACTGAAATCGGAGTGAGAAATATTTCAGGATTTAATGAAAAGGCATCTTCAGAAAGTAGAAAAAAAATGCCTTACATTGTTGTAATAGTTGATGAAATGGCTGATTTAATGATGATTGCAGGTAAAGAAATTGAAAATTACATACAAAGACTAGCACAGATGGCTAGAGCTGCTGGAATTCATATAGTCATGGCAACACAAAGACCAAGTGTTGATGTGATCACGGGTACAATTAAAGCTAATTTTCCAACTCGAATATCATTCCAAGTAACATCAAAAATAGACAGCAGAACCATATTAGGAGAGCAGGGTGCTGAACTATTGCTTGGTAATGGGGACATGCTTTTTATGTCTTCGGCAAGCAGAATTATAAGAATTCACGGTCCCTATGTTTCTGAAAAAGAAATAGAAAGAGTTTCAACATTCTTAAGACTTCAAGGCTCACCAACATACATTGAGGAAGTAACCAGAATAGAAGAACAAGAAAATGATGAAGTTGTTTTAAATTCAGAAGGAAAAGATGAGCTATATAATAAAGCGGTTGAAATAATTAAAACTGAAGGCAAAGCATCTACTAGTTTTTTGCAAAGAAAACTTGGGATTGGCTATAATAGAGCGGCTAGAATTATCGATCAAATGGAGGAAGAAAAAATAATTAGTCCAGCAAATCACGTAGGTAAAAGAGAAATCTTTTAGAAAAATGAAGAAATTTTTATACATTGTTTTAACAATGTTAATTCCTTTTTGCGTTATCGCACAAGAATCATACAAAGAAAAAATAATTGAAAATTTAAAAAAAATAGATTCAATAAAATTTAATTTCACTCAGATTTCAAATGACATCACAGAAAATGGCAATTGTCTTATCGTCTACCCAAAAAAAATGCGATGTTTATATGATGAAGATAAGGAGATTATTGTAAATGATGATTATTTATTTCTAATCAATAAAAGAGAAAATAAAAATTATAACTACAATATCAAAGATACTCCTTTAGGAGTTATGCTGGACAAAGAAAATATTATAGAAAAATTATTAAAAGTAGAAAAATTTAATATAATAGACAAAAATATAATCGCAATTATAGATCTAAATTCTCAAGAAAGTATTGAGATACATTTTGACTCTAAAAAAATGAATATTGTAGGATGGAAAATAAAAAATTATGACAATTCTAATCTAGAATTTTTTATGAAAAACATTTCAATAAATATTGATGCAAACGAAAAATTTGAGATACCAAAGTAAAAATTATAAATTTTCTGGATTAAAAAATATCTTTTCAGTCTTAAAAATCTTCATTCCTCGTGCAAGATAATTTTTTAAAGCATTAGGATGGTCAAGTGTGCACGTATGAACCCACACTTTGTTAATCTTCTCATTAAAGGATTTTAATATCGCATCAGTTAATAAATACCCTCCCATTCCTTTGCCATAAAATTCTTTAAATATTCCAAAATAGGGTATCTCCATTGAAAGAATTTTTGGATCATAAAGTAGCTCGTAATATCCTGCTAATTTATTATTTTGTTTTAAAAGATATAATTTTAAAAAATCATTACTTAAATAATCTAACCAATCTTGATCGCTCCACTTGAGTCTGTCTCTCCAAAAAAAATCTCTTCCCACCTCTCTATAAAGAAATTTACAAAAATCTATTGTTGGTTTTTTTTCTTGGACAATTTCTAGATTTTTTTCTTTGCAATTTGATTTTGTTAAATCGCTCCTTGAAATAAGATGTAGATAAAATCTATCTATAGATCTTTCCATATTACTTATGGATCATTCTTCCTAATTTTTCTCCAGCAAATATATGAAAATGTAAGTGAGGAACTTCTTGCCCACCATCTCTGCCATTATTTCCTAAATATCTATAGCCAGAAGCAGATACTCCTAGAATATTAGCAACTTTTCCTAATGCTCTAATTAAACCTTCAATTTCATCACTTTTAGCATTAGCTGCAAAATCATTCATATCTACATATGCGCCTTTTGGAATTACCAAGACATGAATTTTTGCCTGAGGATTAATATCTTTAAATGCAAGAGAAAACTTGTCTTCATAAATTTTATCACAAGGGATTTCTCCTCTTAAAATTTTGGCAAATATATTATTTTTATCGTACA
>NZ_JAYQPI010000033.1:0-3866 GCF_038145245.1 Candidatus Allofontibacter sp.
AAAGAAATTAACTTTAAAGAACTATACGAACAACAATCTACTAATTTAATGCAAAAGCATTAGAAACATTCTTTTTTAAAAATTTATTATATTCCTCTATTTGTTCTTTAGAAATTTTAACAACAATACCCTCTCTATTCTCATTAATTAACCTCATCTTTTCATTAAAAATTTTATCATTGGACGTTAAATCTAGTGTTAATTCTTTTTTATCAATTAATTCGATATAAACTTTGGAAAGTAATTGACAATCTAACAGCGCAGAATGTTTTTCTCTAGCTTCGATACTTATTTTAAACCTCTTACATAAAGCATCTAGACTATTTCCAACTCCTGGAAACTTTGACCTAGCAATCTGCAATGTATCTAAAATATCAGATTTTAGAATTGGCTTTATATTAAGTCTTTTTAATTCATTATTTAAAAATCCAAGATCAAAATCAGCATTATGAATAATAAGTTTTTTATCTTTAATAAAATTAAGAAAATCTTTAGCAATATCCTTAAATTTGGGTTTGCTTGATAAAAATTCATCAGAATAACCGTGTACACTAAAAGCATCTGCCGAAACTTTTATCTCTGGATTCAAAAAGGTATGAAAAATATTTTTGGTAGGAATATGATTATTCAATTCAATACAAGCAATCTCAACCACTCTATCTTTCTCTGCGGACAATCCTGTAGTCTCAGTATCTAAAATAACTTCAATCATTAATTTAAAAGAATCTTATCAAGAATATTTTTTACCTGCAATTTAACTTTATTTTTAGTACTATTATAAATTGTAAAATCCGCATAACTTTCTTTGATCTTTTCGTTTGTTTGCTGTTTTTTTAATATACTTAAAAATTGTTTATCTAAATTTTTTCTTTTTTTAATTCTGCTTAAAAAAGAACTTTGTGTAGTTTTAACAAAAATAAGAATATCAACAAAATTTAGCATTTTATTCTCAACTAAAAGAGGAACGTCTAAAACAACTAATTTATCTTTTTTACACTTAGATAGAAAAAAGATTAATTTTCTTCTAACTGTTGGGTGAATAATCTTATTTAAATATTTAAATTTTTTAGGGTTTTTTTTAAGAGCGGCTCTAAGTTCTTCTTTATTTATTCTGCCTTTATAGAGTTTTAAATTAAAGAATTTTGAAATTTTTTTATTAATAGTTTTATTGTTGTTATAAAGGTTGGCAACCTCATTATCTGCCGAAAAAATATTAAAACCTAGTTGTTTAAATATATTTGCAACAAATGATTTGCCACTTCCTACTGATCCTAAAATGCCAACTCTAACCATCAATTTTACTTCTAAGCTTCTTATAAATATCCTTTGTTATTTTTGGATTTATCTTATTCCATATATAAAATGCCTTTCGCGCCTGATAAATAAACATATCTAAACCAGTAAAAGTTTTATGACCCTTCATTCTAGCTTCTCTTAAAAACCTTGTATTTTCTGGATTATAGACGATATCTACAACATTAACTTTTTTATCAAAAATATTAAAATCAAACTTTAAATCCCCCTGACCAAGCATACCTAAACTTGTGACATTAATTAAAATTTGAACCTCACCAAATACTTTATAACGATCGTCCCATTTAATGGGACGAACAATTTTTTTAAATTTTTTCTTAAATACTTTTAATTTAGAGAAAGTTCTATTCGTTATGTATATTTTTTTTACTCCTTTTTGGATTAAAGCAAGAATAATGGAAGAAGTAACGCCTCCAGCGCCAATGATCCCTGCTGTTTTAATTCTGGCCTTAACTTTTTTTAAAATACCCGAATAGAAACCATAAACATCAGTATTATCACCAACCAATTCTTTTTTATTTAAGTAAACAGTATTCACCGAAGAAGTTTTTAGAGCATCTCCCTTTAAAATATCTAAATATTTAATAACATTATTTTTAAATGGTATAGTTACATTAATTCCCTCTATTTCTCTTTTTCTAACTTTATTTAAAATTTTCTTTATTGAGCTTTGTGTTATTTTTAATTTTTTATATTCACAATTAATTCTATTCGCACGAAACCAATAATTATGCAAAGCTGGAGACAAAGAATGTTTAATAGGATTTCCAATAACTAAAAATTTTTTTTTATCTTTCATTTGCTTTATAATAATTAATTAATTGTTTAATTGGCATCCCCATAACAGAGTATTCATCTCCCTTTATTTCTTCAAATAAATCTTTGCCCATTCCTTCTATTTGATAAACGCCATATTTCTTAATGATTTCTAGACCTAATTTTTGCAAATAATCTTTAATAAAATTATCTGAAAATTGCCTCATCTTTAAAATAACGTGTTCTGTGTGCATCCAAATAGTTGATCCGTTCTTGCTCAAGCAAATAGAACTAAATAAAGAATGTTCTTTCCCATTTAATCTTTTCATCAAACTTATTGCCAATTCCATTGTTTCTGGTTTGCTAAATATACTGCCTTCAAAATCCAAAATTTGATCCGCGCCTAGAACAATCTCGTCATGTATTTTGCTGCTTATTTTTTTTGCTTTTGTTTCAGCAAGAGCCCTTGAAACCTCAAATGAACTGAACTTCTCTGCTAATAAAGAATTTTTTATTTCATCCTCATCTATATTGGCAGCTTCTACTTTAACATTAAAACCAAAATCATTTAATATTTTTAGCCTTATCCCGCTAGCGGATGCTAAAATTATTTTTCTCATTAGCTATTTTTAATTTCGTGAATCTTTATAATTGAGGCAGCCGTTTCTTCAACGGACTTTCTTGTTACATCAATTGTTGGAATATTATTTAACTTAAAAATTTTTCTACTTTCATCAAGCTCTTCTTTTATTCTTTCCAAATCAACATAAGATGTGTGCTTTTCTTCGCTTAATGTGTTAAGCCTATTTTTTCTTATATCTGCTAGCCTTTCGGGGTCGGCGACCAATCCTACTATTGTTTTTATTTTATTCTTTAAAACCTCATCTGGTATTTTTTGATTTGGAACCATTGGAATGTTAGCTGACTTATAACCTTTATTTGCAAGATAGATTGTTGTTGGTGTTTTGCTAGTTCTACTAATTCCTAAAATAATTATATCAGCTTCTAAAATTGTTTCTAGTTTTTGGCCATCGTCATGTTCGATGCTAAATTGCATTGCGGCAATTTTTTTATAATATTCTTTATTTAAAATATGTTGACCGCTTGGTTTTCTATTAGCTTTTCTATTAAGCGCTGTCTCAAATTTTGGAATTAAATAATCTAAAACTCCAAAACAAGGAATTTTATGTTTTTCTGTTTCTTTAATTAAAAAAGAAGTAACATCAGGCTCAACGAGAGTGTAAAGTATAATAGAGTTTCCTAGTTTATTACATTTTTCTAATAATGTTGTAATTTGAGTCTGTGTTCTAACAAATGAAAAATGATGTAAACTGTTATTAAAATTCTCAAACTGAGCTTTTAAAGCTAAAAATATCCTATCAAGAGTTTCGCCGGTTGAATCTGATACTAAAAAAACATTATATTTTCTGTTCATAAATTTGTTGATAAGTCTTTATAATTATTTTTTATACATTTCTAACTTTAAAAAAATATAACGTTAACATTTAATTAATTGTTATTATTTAATTAATAACATTAATAAGTTTATTTTTTTATATTTTAGGATTGTTGATAGTTTTAAATAAACTTCATAAATATAAAGTTTTTAAAAATAATTATTCAACAACACTTGTTAATAAACTGTTAATAAAAATATAAACACATTAATAACATAACCATATTATACTACTATCTTTACTAATATTATTAATGATTAGTTCTCTTAAATATTCTCTCTTAAATAAACAAAAAAATTTTCCTATTTGGTTTATGCGACAAGCAGGAAGATATCTTCC
>NZ_JAYQPI010000033.1:4278-8402 GCF_038145245.1 Candidatus Allofontibacter sp.
AAAGAAATAATAAAAATAATTAAAAGGCTAGAACATTTAATTTATATTCATTGCAAAGAGCAAATATTAGCTGGAGCCGATATTATTCAGTTATTTGATAGTTGGGCCGGTTTAATTAATAAAAAAAATTTAAAAGAATATTGTATAAATCCAAACAAAAATATTGTTAATAGAATAAAAAAAAATTTTCCACAAAACCCAGTTATTTGTTTTCCGAAAGGAATTAATAAAAATATTAATAACTTTATAAAAGAAGTAAAACCCCATGGAATTAGCATTGATTATGATGTTAATCTTAACAATTTAGATTTAAATAATGATGTGGTTTTTCAAGGAGGAATGGATCCAAAATTTTTATTGGGAAATAACAAAAGAATGTTTGAAGAAGCAAAAAAATATTTAGATTTTTTTAAAAACAAACCATACATATTTAATTTAGGCCATGGGATATTGCCAAAAACAAAGCCAGAAAACATTAAGAAACTCGTTGAGTTTGTAAGAAGCTATAATTTATGAGTTTTGATTTAGAAAAAATTAACCACCCAAAAATCAAATTTGGAAAAACCGGGGTCTTATTGGTTAATCTTGGGACGCCTGATTCAACGAGTTGGTGCGATATTAGAAAATATTTAAAAGAATTCTTATCCGATACAAGAGTAATCGAGGTTAACCCTGTTCTTTGGCAAATTATTTTAAATTTATTTATATTAACTTTTAGACCTTCAAAAACTGCACATGCTTATAAACAAATCTGGATGAAGGATACCAATGAGTCTCCGCTTAGATATTATACTAAAAACCAGACTCAAAAATTAAAAGAAAAGATAGGCAAAGATAACGTTATTGTTGATTATGCGATGAGGTATGGAAACCCAAGTATAAAAAGTAAATTAGATTTTTTGAAAAAAGAGGGCTGTGAAAAAATTATTATTTTCCCTTTATATCCGCAATATGCGGCGGCAACTACCGCAACAGTATGTGATGAGGTTTATAGAAATTTAATAAAAATGAGGTGGCAGCCTAGTTTGCAAACTATCCCACATTATGAAAGCGAACCTTTTTATATTGATGCTCTTATAAAAAGCATAAAAAAGAAAGTTTTAGAAATAAAATGGAAGCCAGATTTAATTCTAGCCTCTTATCACGGCATACCTAAGAAATATTTTACAAAGGGAGATCCATATCATTGCTATTGTCAAAAAACTACACGACTGATGAAAGAAAAATTTGGAGACATTCCTATCGAGACTACTTTTCAATCAAGGTTTGGACCAGAAGAATGGCTAACCCCTTATACAGATAAAACTTTAGAAGAATTGCCTAAAAAAGGTAAAAAAAATGTCCTTATGATATGTCCGGGGTTCTCGTCAGACTGTGTAGAAACTTTAGAAGAAATAGCAATTCAAGGAAAAGAAAGCTTTCTCGAAAATGGAGGGGAAAATTATGATGTTGTTCCTTGTTTAAATGACAATGATGATCATATTAAAATGATGGAACATATTGTTAAAAAATATTTAATTAACTAATGAGTTTATATTTAACGCTAAAAGCAATTCATATTATTGCTGTCGTTTCTTGGATGGTTGGACTTTTATATTTACCAAGATTATTTGTTTATCACGTTGAAAATAATAGTGCCGAAACCTCAAAAATTTTTAAAATTATGGAAAAAAAATTAATGAAAATAATTATGAACCCAGCAATGATTATTACTTGGCTGTCTGGTTTGTCAGTTTTGTGGATCTTAGGATTTAATAATATTTTTACTTTGTGGCTATCTCTTAAATTTTTATTTGTAATTGCTCTTTCCGGTTATCATGGTTTTTTATCAAAGTGCTTGAAGGATTTTGAATTTGATAGAAATAAAAGATCTGCAAAATTTTTTAGAGTTATAAATGAAATACCGACTATAATACTGATAATTATTGTCTTTTTGGTTATTTTTAAACCTGCTTGAAATATAATTAATTATTGTTATATTCATATCATATCTAAAAGTTCCACAAGACAATCCCAAACATAAATGAACCTACAAGAATTAAAAAATAAAACTCCAGCTGATTTAATTTTAGAAGCTGAAAAGCTAGGAATCGAGAATCCGAGCACAATGCGTAAACAAGAAATCTTGTTTGCAATTCTTAAAAAATTTGCTGAAAAGAATGAAAAAATTACAGGAAGTGGCGTTCTTGAAACATTACAAGACGGCTTTGGTTTTTTAAGAGCTACAGAGTCAAATTATTTACCAGGACCTGACGATATTTATGTTAGTCCAAGCCAAATTAGAAGATTTGGACTTCGAAAAGGAGATACTGTTGAAGGAGAAATTAGAGCTCCAAAAGATTCTGAAAGATATTTTGCGCTTTTACAAGTTAGCAAAATAAATTTTGAAGATCCTGAAAAATCTAGAAATAAAATTAACTTTGATAATTTAACACCTTTATATCCAGATGAGCGTATAAATTTAGAAGTTGAATCTAGCAAAGCAGATAAAAAACCAGATTTAACAGCAAGACTAATTGATCTTGTAACCCCAATTGGAAAAGGACAGAGAGCTTTAATTGTATCGCCACCACGCGCTGGTAAAACAGTAATACTTCAAAACGTTGCACATTCTATTACTGCAAATCATCCAGAGATTTATTTGATAGTTTTACTTATCGATGAAAGACCAGAGGAAGTTACGGATATGCAAAGATCTGTAAAAGGTGAAGTTGTAAGTTCAACATTTGATGAACCTGCAATGAGACACGTGCAAGTGGCTGAGATGGTAATTGAGAAAGCAAAAAGATTAGCGGAACATAAAAAAGATGTGGTTATTTTATTAGACTCAATCACGCGATTAGGAAGAGCTTATAACGCAGTTGTTCCAAGTTCAGGAAAAGTATTAACAGGGGGTGTTGATGCGAACGCATTACAAAGACCAAAAAGATTTTTTGGAGCAGCAAGAAACATCGAAGAGGGTGGGTCTTTAACAATTATTTCTACAGCATTAATTGAAACGGGATCAAGAATGGATGAAGTTATTTTTGAAGAATTTAAAGGAACAGGTAATGCTGAAGTTATATTAGATAGAAAAATTGCAGATAAGAGAATCTTCCCAGCAATCGATATTACAAAATCAGGAACGAGAAAAGAAGATTTGTTATTTAAGAAAGAAGATCTTCAAAAGATGAATGTTTTAAGAAGATTGATTGCTCCAATGGGAAATATGGAAGCAATAGAATTTTTAATTGGTAAATTAAGAGAGACAAAAAATAATGCTGAATTTTTTGACTCAATGAATAAATCTGCTTAATTAATTTTTTAGTGGATTTGTTTTTCAAATCCAGGGTTATTTCCAATAATATAAAAATTGATAATCTGGTTGATTAGTAAGTTTCTCTCCAGCAAAGTTTTTGCCTCAAGTAATCCTTGTTTTTCACTTACAGAAAATGGACATATCATTGATAATGAATTTATTAATTGATCAGGTTCAACTTTCTCAACAATCTTCCAGTCGGTAGATAAATGATGAATCTTAAATAGTTTTCTAGCTTTATCTATGAGCTGCAATACATCAATCTTCTCATTAAATTTTATTTTTTCTAAATCATCTAAAAATTCATCATAGGTAACTCTAAATTTTCTATAAGGAAGTTCAGTCTCAGCTTCATCTAAAATTCTAAATCTCACCAAACCTTTTAAGTTTATTAAGTATCTGCCGTCAGCTGTTTTTGTATGATTTTCTATTTTACCAAGACAACCAACACTAAATACTTCAGGTTTTTTTGAGTTATTCATTTCCCTTGTTTGTATCATTCCAATCATTTTGTCTGACGCTAAGGCATCTTCGATCATTTTTTTATATCGAGGTTCAAATATGTTCAGAGGTAAAATTGTATTTGGAAAAAAAACCGCATTAGCAAGTGGAAAAACAGATATTTCTTGAGGAATTTCTTTTTTATTTAAAGTTGCCATTATAAATTAATATAGTGTTTAATTTGCTTTATTCAATTTCACTTTTCAATTGATTAAAATTTATTTTCATTTAATTTTAAAGGATTATTAAGCGGGTGTAGCTCAGTGGTAGAGCGAATCGTTGCCAACGATTAGGTCGTGGGTTCAATTCCCTTCACCCGCTCCAA
>NZ_JAYQPI010000034.1:0-8175 GCF_038145245.1 Candidatus Allofontibacter sp.
CTTTTTAATATAGTTCCATCATTTATAATTCTTAAATTATTAGCTTTTAAAGTTGAGCCTGTAGAAGTTATATCCGTAATCAATTCAGAAGAGCCAGTAAATGGATAAGATTCCGTTGCTCCTAAACTTGGAACAACACGAAACTGACTGACTCCTTTTGATAAGAAGAAAGATTCAGTCAAATTGGGATATTTTGTTGCAACTCGCATTCGACGTCCATATTTTTCTCTAAATTCAAAGCTTACTTCTTCTAAGTCAGCCATATTCTGAACATCAATCCAATCTTTTGGTATGGCAACTACTAAATCAGCAAAACCAAAATTAAGTTTTTTAAAAATTTTTACATTTTTTGAATAGACGTCTGGCAACTCCTTAAGTAGATCTAGCCCTGAAATACCAATATCTAAAGTACCATCATTTATTCTTTCTATTATTTCTCTCGCGTGTAAAAAAATTCCATCTATTTCATTATTATTTTTAATATTAAAAAAATAATTTCTTTCCCCAAAAGAATTTACTACCTCTAAATTTTTACCTTTTAGAAAAGCTAAAGATTCATCTTTTAACCTTCCTTTGCTAGGTAATCCTATTTTTATTTTATACATAATTTTATAAATTTATTAATTCGTTAAGATTAATTGCCCCACCAATAGCAGGTATATCTCTCTTATAACCTAGGGTTCTAAGTAAACCGTTATACTCTCCTCCTCTTGCTAATTCGATAATTTTGGAATTCTTTTTTACGGAAGCTAAAAAAACGACGCCGGTGTAATAATCAGTATTTCTTCCAAAATTAGTTTTAAAATTAATAGAATATTTTTTTCCTATTTCTTTATTTATCCTGTTAATTTTTTTTACATAATTCTTAATAGATAATTGACTTAATTTATTTTTTGAAAAAAATGATAAAATTGTATTTTCTGCTTTCTGAATTGAACTATTAATATTTAAAAAATCTCTAATAATCTTAACATTCATTCTTCCTTTATAATTGTCTCTTGGATCTTTAATTTTTTTATTAAAACGTCTAACAATTTCTGAAACTGTTCTTCCTCCAATTATACTATTCGGATCTAGTTTTTCTAAGTCTTTAAGTCTTTTTGTATCTAATTTAATTGCTTGTTGATCAAGATCATAATTTGTTTCTAATCTTTTCAACATATCATCAAAATATTCTCTTCTAGAAAAATTTTTTACTAATCTTACTTTCCATCTTGCTGGAAGCTCTAAAGAGTCTACTAAAATCTTAAATAATCCAACGTCGCCTAAAATAACTTCTAAATTCTTAACTTTTTTTAATGGTTCTAATATCGAATTAATTAAAATATTCTCTGATTTATTGTTATTGGAATTAATTATTTCACAACCTATTTGATCAAAAACTTTTAGATCTCCTTCTTTGTCTAATCTATAAGCACTTCCATAGTAACAATATTTTTCCTCTTTATTTTTTTTTTCTTGAATATATTTTAATGCTGTTGAAACTGTTAAATCAGGACGCAAACTAATTTCTTTTCCAAATAAATCTTTATAAGTTAGTGTAAATTTTTTAAATTGCTCTCCTGATCGCTCAGTTAACAAATTAGTATCAATCAATAGATCCAGATCTGTAAAATTAAATTTGTTTTTTTTAAAATTACTTAATATCTTTTTAGATAGATCTTCTTTTAATCTCTTTTTTTCCAGACCTTGTTTCATTATTTAATCTCGTTTAAAAGTTGATCTAAAGCTACTGTTTTTTGAGATCCAGAAGATTCTTTCCAATCAACTCTATCTTTTAGAGAATCGGAGATTTGTTTTCCAATTTCCAAATTTTTAATTGTAACTGAATTCTTACTTACCTCGTCATCGCCACATAAAATGACGTAATTACATCCTCGTTTGTCAGCATATTTTAGTTGAGATTTTATATTGGCGCTTCCTGAATAAATTTCAGCGCTGATATTTTTTGTTCTCAATAAACTTAAAATCTTCACATAATAATCCATGTATTTGTCATCAAAAACGCATATTAAAATTGGAGTTTCTTTTTCTATCTTAATTTTATTTTTTTGAAGAATGGCATAAATTAAACGGTCAAGACCAACTGAAATTCCTGTTGAAGGACAATCTTGATTATTAAAACGTTTTACAAGATCATCGTATCTACCACCACCACCTATTGAACCAAACTCAATCTCTTCTCCTTTATTGTTTTTAACATCAAATGTAAGATTTACCTCAAAAATAGGCCCCGTATAATATTCAAGTCCTCTAACAACAGTAGGATCAAAGATAAAATTATCAAATTTTAATAATGAAAAATATTTTTTTATTAAAATAAGTTCATTCACTCCATCCAATATAGCTTGATTGTCTTCGGCAATTTTTTCTATTTTTTCAAAATTATTTTCTGAAAGATTTTTAATACTTAAAAAATTAATAATTTCTTTTATTTGAGAATCATTTAACTCGGCTCCTTTAGTAAAATCTCCAGATTTATCCTTTCTGCCTCTTCCTAAAAGATACTGAACGCCCTCTAACCCAACTCTATCTAACTTATCGATTGCTCTTAGTGTTATTGATTGTTTATTTTCGTCATTAATTTTTAACTTTTCTAATAATCCTTTTGTTAATTTACGATTAGATATTTTAATTATAAATTCTTTTTTTGTTAATCCGCAGCTAGTTAAAATCTCTGAAATTAAGCAACATAACTCTGCATCAGCAAATAAATTACTTGTTCCTATATAATCTGCATCAAACTGTAAAAATTCTCTAAATCTTCCAGGACCTGGCTTTTCATTTCTCCAAACAGTTCCTAGTTGATATCTTTTATAGGGTCTTGGTAAGTTGTTAAAATTTTTAGCTGAATATCTGGCAAGTGGTGCTGTTAGGTCATATCGTAACGACAGCCATTTTTTATCATCTTCGAATGAAAAAACTCCTTCTGATGGTCTATCTTTATCGGGTAAAAATTTACCAATACTATCAGTAAACTCGAAACTAGGAGTTTCAAGATATTGAAAGCCATATTTAACCATGACCTTTTTAATATTAGATATTAAAAGATCTCTTGTTAATAACTCTTCTTCTTGTCTATCTACAAAACCTGCTGGTAATTCACTGCTAGGTTTAAAAGTTTTTTTATTCATTAATTTGGTACAGCTGGGTGGATTCGAACCACCGACATCTGGTTCCACAAACCAGCGCTCTAACCAACTGAGCTACAGCTGCATAATTTTTGTTTATAATATTATTTTGTTTTTAAATATATAATTCTAATAGCTAAGCGCATGCTCAGCATGAGGATGGTGTCTGTGAGTAGATATATATTTTTTTATCATTTCAATTAGAGGTTGATTATCAATCTGACAATAAAATTGCAAATAAAAAATGGTGGTCTGAGCTGGAATTGAACCAGCGACACAAGCCTTTTCAGGGCTCTGCTCTACCAACTGAGCTACCAGACCACTGGGCATGTTTTTTTCACAAAACAAATTATTAATCAATTAAAATATTAAATTAAACCTTGTGAATTAAGCAAATTATAAGTTTCAAACAAAGGCAAACCAACTACATTTGAATACGAACCATTAATTCTTTTAATAAATTTTTCAGCATAACCTTGTATGGCATAAGCCCCGGCTTTATCTTCCCACTCATTAGTTGATAAATATTCGTCGATTTCCTTCCTATGCAATCTTCTAAAAGTAACTTTTGTTATAACTTTTTTAACTTTGATTGAGTTTTTTTTTGCCAAACATACACATGTCAAGACATTATGTTTTCTTCCTGAAAAAAAAGCCAAGAAATCTTTTGCTTCTTTTTTGTCTTTAGGCTTCAAAAAAATTTTATTACTACAAAAAACAATAGTATCAGCTGATAAAATAAATTCTTCTGGATATTTTTCTAAAGCTTTAAGAGCTTTATTTTTTGTAACTCTAATGCAATATTCTTTGGGACTCTCTTTACTATTTATATCTTCATTAATCTCTGAAGAATAAATTATTTTTGGAAAAATTTTTATATTGTTAAGAAGTTCAATTCTTCTTGGAGATGCGGAGGCTAAAACAAAACTATGTTTTGTTTCATTCATTATTTAAATCTAAAAATGATCCTGCCTTTAGTTAAATCATATGGTGTAACTTCAACCATAACTTCATCTCCAGCTAAAACTCTAATTCTATTCTTCCTCATTTTTCCAGCCGTGTGAGCTAAAACTTCATGATTGTTCTCTAGTTTCACTCTAAACATAGCATTGGGCAATAACTCTGTTACTAGTCCCTTAAATTCCAACATTTCTTCTTTTGCCATATTTAACTAATTCTAATTTTAATTGATTGAGAGTGAGCAAATAAACCCTCATAATTTGCTAGTTGTATAGCTGATCTTCCTATCTTTTCAAGACCTTGTTTGCTCATTTTAATAACTGAAGTTTTTTTATAAAAATCATAAACAGACAATCCTGAAGCAAATCTCGCTGATCCAGCTGTTGGCAAAACATGATTTGGTCCTGCTATATAATCTCCAATGGCTTCTGGTGAATTTTCTCCTAAAAAAATTGATCCTGCATTTTTAATTTGTTTTGCTAAGATTGAATTATTTTTAGTTTTAATTTCAAGATGCTCTGGTGCAATTTCATTTACAACACTAACTACTTCTTTAAAATTTTTACAAACTATTATTGCACTATTATTATCGATTGCTTTTTTAGCTATTTGTTTTCTCGGCAAAACATCTAAAAATTTATAGATCTTATTTTTAACCTCTAGACCAAATTTCAAATTTGTTGTTACTAATATTGCTTGGGATAATTCATCATGTTCAGCTTGTGATAATAAATCTATTGCTGTTAATGTTGAGTCATTATTTTCATCTGCAACCACAGTAATCTCAGAAGGTCCTGCGACCATATCTATGCCTGTCTCACCAAAAACTTCTTTTTTAGCTATAGTTACAAAAATATTTCCCGGTCCTACAATTTTATCAACTTTTGTAACAGTATTAGTGCCGTAGGCAAAGGCTCCTATAGCTTGAGCTCCGCCTATTTTATAAATCTTGTTCACGCCACATATTTTAGCTGCATAAACGACACCAGCATTAATTTTATTATTAGGAGTAGGCATGCATAGAGTTATATTTTTTACTCCAGCAACAATTGCTGGAACGGCGTTCATAATGACAGAGCTTGGATAACTAGCTGTTCCTCCTGGTATGTATATTCCAACTCTACTTAATGGAGAAATTTTATAAGCCAACTCATTTTTATATTTATCAAAATATTTATAACCTTTGATTGATTGTCTCTTGTGAAAGTCTTTAACTCTATCAAAAGCTAGCTTGATAGAACTTTTTACTGAGATATCTAGATTTTTTATAGCTTTATTAATCTCTTTATCACTTAAAATAATATTTTTTTTAGAAACTGAACTTTTATCAAATTTTTTTTGATAATAAATAATAGCGTTATCCCCTTTTGTTTTAACGTCTTTTAAAATTTTTTTTACAATATTAGCTTTATTAAAAAAATTAGATTTTCTGTTTCGAGAAATATAATCTAAATCTTTTAAAAATTTGTTTTTATTAAATGTTATAATTTTCATACTAAATCTTGTGTTTTGGTTTATAACTGGTTTCCCAAGTTTTTCCAAAGTCTTCTAAAGATGAACTTATTTCTTCTGCCTTAACTAATAGAATACTATCTCCAGAAAAAATTAATCTTATATCAAAATAATTATCTTTAATCTCTGTCTTGATTGCTAAAAACTCAAGTATCTTAGTCTTTTTTTTTGGGTTAATTCCTTTGGATTTAACTTTTGAAACATTATCAAAAACAAGAGCACTACGTATTCTTTTATTTTTTCTAAAAATTCCTTTTTCAGCGTCTTCCCACATAAAACGATTAAATACACAAATAAGTTTTTTAGTCTTAGCTAGAAATTTTATATCATTTGCAACAATTACTGAGTCTTGCAGATACGCTGAAAAAACATTTAAATCCTGTATATCTTCTGCAAAAAGTTTTAATTTAGAAATATTTTCATTAGTCATTTACTCTCCTGACATTAGCACCACATAAATTAAGTTTTTTTTCTAATTTACTATAACCTCTATCTAAATGATAAATTCTATTAATTGTTGTCATGCCTTTTGCAGATAATGCTGCTAAAACTAAACTTACAGATGCTCTTAGATCCGTAGCCATCACTTCAGCACCATTTAAATTTTTAATTCCTTTTATTGTGGCTTTTCTTTTTTTTATCTCTATATCGGCACCCATTCTCATTAATTCTGAAACGTGAAGAAATCTATTTTCAAATATGTCTTCGTTAATCACCGACGTTCCTTTGACCTGAGTAGCCAGAGCCATAAACTGAGCCTGCATATCGGTTGGAAATCCAGGATAAGGCTTTGTTGTGACTTTAAATGGTTTTAATTGATTTTTCCTAAAAATAATAAAAGAATCTTTAAAAGTTTTAATGTTTGCGCCTATTTTTTTAAGTACACTAAATATATTTTCTAGATGATCATTATTAACATTTTTAATTAGTAATTTGCCATTGGTTATTAGTGCCGCAATGGCATAAGTTGCAGCTTCTATTCTATCTGGAATAATTCTGTGTCTTATTGGATATAAAAATTTTACTCCTTTAATAATAATTTTTCTTTTTGAACTATATTCTATGTTTGCTCCGCATTTATTTAAAAAATTAATTAAGTCTATTATCTCTGGCTCTATTGCAGCATTGCTGATTCTTGTTATTCCTTTAGCAAGAACTGCCGCTATAATTATACTTTCTGTCGCCCCAACTGAAATTGAAGAAAAGCTAATATTAGCGCCTGATAAACCTTTTGGTGCACGTGCATCAATGTAGCCTTTTTTTACGTTAATTTTTGCGCCAAGTTTTTTTAAAGCCTCTAAATGTAAGTTCACAGGTCTTGCGCCTATAGAACACCCTCCTGGTAAAGAAACTCTAGCCTTTCCAAATTTTGATAATAATGGGGCTAGTACTAAAACTCCAGCTCTCATAGTTCTCATGATTGAATATGGAGCAAAATATTTATCCTTATTTTTTTTTGATATTTTTAATACTTCGCTTTCTTCATTAAATTCAACTTCTCTTCCTAAAACTTTAATTAAATTAATTAAAGTGTAGATATCCTTAACTTTTGGCACGTTCTCAAACTGCACTGAATCATCAAATAATAATGAGGATATAATAATTGGAAGACTTGCGTTTTTAGAACCTGAAATAACTACTTCACCAGAGAGTTTCTTTCCTCCCTTAATTAATAGTTTTTGCATATTTAAATTTTTGGGAGTGTAACGCCTTTTTGCTTCATATATTTTCCTTTTTTATCAGCATATGAAGTTTCTGGCTCTTGATCACCTTTTAAAAAAATAAACTGACAAGCTCCCTCATTAGCGTAGATTTTTGCAGGCAATGTAGTTGTATTTGAAAATTCTAGAGTCACATGTCCTTCCCACTCTGGTTCTAAAGGAGTTACGTTAACAATTATTCCACATCTTGCATAAGTGCTTTTTCCAAGACAAATTACTAAAACATCTCTTGGAATCTTGAAATATTCAACCGTTCTAGCTAATGCAAATGAGTTTGGAGGTATTATACAAACATCGGTTTTTCTTGTCACAAAACTATTTTTTGAAAATTTTTTGGGATCTACGAAGGCCGAATCTATATTTGTAAATATCTTAAATTCATTAGAAACTCTTGCATCATAGCCATAAGAAGAAAGTCCATAAGAAATCTTATTTTTTCTTTGTTGTTTTTGAACAAAAGGACTTATCATTCTTTTTTCTAAGGACATTTTTTTTATCCAATGATCAGATAAAACACTCATGCTTTTCTTTCTTTAATTTTTTTTAAAAACTCTTTTCTTTTTTTTAAATTTTCTCTAAGGGCTTCTGAAAGACGTTCTTTTTTTAAATCTTTTTGATTATTAATCATCAAAATCAAATTCGAACTACTTATTTGGATTTGTTAAATCATCCAAAGTAATAGGCTTATTAATATCGTGCATTTCTTCTTCGGGTTCTTTTGCGGGTATGGTTGAGGCTCTTTTGGCTTTTCTTAAAGCAAGACGCTCTTTTCTTTTTGCTTCTTTAAGCATAGCTCTTTCTCCACGTTTAGACTTGTAATCATAATGAATACCCATGGGTGAGCCTCCTCC
>NZ_JAYQPI010000035.1:0-7888 GCF_038145245.1 Candidatus Allofontibacter sp.
TGATGTTTGTTACATTTAGTACAAACGTATAAATTTTCCTTTAAGTCTTGTTTGAAGAGCACGGCGCCGCAAGAACAATTTTCCCATAGCTTTCCTTCAGGCCCAATCTTTACACGAAATAGATTCTTAATTTTGGGTTTAATTCGTTTAAACTTATCTGTAATCCAGTTCATTGTATTTTAGATTTTAATGATTTTACTATTTTATGAAGAGTTTTTACAGGGCTCTTATGAGCTAGAAGTGAGTCAGTAATTCCTTTACATAATTGACTACCCACCACTAAACCATCCGCTGCTTTTAAAGACTTAATCGTTTTTTCTGTGATACCAAAACCAATGACGATGTTTTTTTCTTTGTTAATTCTTTTTATTTTAAAATAATTATTTAATATTTTTTTTGGAGTTACTTTTAATTTTCCACCCGTCGTTGATAACATAGAAATATAATAAATCATGTCATGTGAGTTCTTTATAATTTGTTTCATACGCTCATCTGAGGTTGTTGGCGCAATAAGTTGGACGAAACTAATGTGATGTTTTTTACATAGTTGTGCAAAATCCTTATTTTCTGGAAAAGGAAGATCCACCACAATAAGCCCATCTACATTGGTTTTTTTGCATTTTTTCAAGAATTTATTAACACCATATTGAAGGATTTGATTGTAGTAGCCCATCAGGATAGTTGGTTTTGCAAATTCAGTTTTTTTAAAACTTTTAACGATTTCAAATACATCATTAATTTTAATCCCATTCTTCAGTGCACGATAAGAGCTGTTTTGAATTTGTTTTCCATCTGCAACGGGCGTGTTGTGAGGCATTCCAATTTCGCAAATATCGACGTGGGGTGAAATTGATTTTAAAATATCTAAAGTCATTTTCTTATTATTGTCTCCTGCAACAATATAAGTCAGTAGCGCTGGTCTTTTCTCTAATTTGCAATTTTCAAATGCAAGAGTGATATTTTCATTAATCATGATTTTTACCAAGTCGCTTTGTTAAAATTAATTCATCTTTTTTTGCATCTCCGCAGGCATTCACTACAATGATCGTGTCTTCGCTTAATTTTGGCGCAATTCTAATAGCCTCAGCAAAAGCATGCGATGGTTCAAGGGAAGGTCTAATTTTTTCCATACTCGAAACTAATTGATAGGCAGCTAATGCTTCTTCATCTGAAGCAGAAGTATAACGTGCTCGTTTTGCATCTTTTAAAAAGCAATGCAAAGGTGAAACGCCAGGATAATCTAATCCTGCACTGATAGATCGTGTTTCGCTAATTTGCCCTTCCTTATCTTGCACCACATATTGTGCAGCGCCGTGCAAAATTCCAATTTTAGATTTATTTGTTAGTGGGGCAGCATGCAGTCTGCTGTTATTAGGTCCGCCTGCTTCTACACCAATAAATTCTACCTGATTTTTATTGTAATCCATAAATGAATTCCAAAAACCAATTGCAGAGGATCCACCACCAACACAATTAATTAATTTTAATTTCTTTGGAATCTTTCCAAATTCTTTTTTTATTTGAACAATAAGTTCCCTTGAAATTTGTGCAGTACTCCATGCACAAATTTTAACGAATATATTAGGTCCCACCGTTGAACCAACACACATATGAGTGGTGTCACAATTTGAAACCCAGTAACGCATGCATTCTGAAACGGCATCGACAAGTGTTTTGCTTCCAGAATCCACAGGCACAATCTCTGCACCGTTAGCACGGATTGCATCGCAATTAGGTTTTTGTCTTGCCATATCTTTGGTACCCATAAATATTTTGCATTTTAGTCCAAATTTTTTAGCAGCCATGGAAAGCATCTTGCCAGCATAACCAGCACCGGTATCACCAATAATATATTTTTTTCCTGCATGTTTGCAGATAAGCGCATGTACAATTGCATTATAAATTTTGTGAGCGCCTCCATTTGCTTCGCTTACAACTTTTGCATAAATTTGTGCGCCGCCTAATTGATGAGATAAGTTGTAAAGTTTAATAAAAGAAGTAGGGGTGCCGACGTAGTTTTTAAAGTAATAATCGCGTTCTTTAATAAATCTTTTATCTCTTCTAAGTTTATTAAAAAGTTTTGTAAGATCTTCGATGGGTTTTTTAAGGGTTTCAGGAACAAAGTTACCACCAAATTTTCCAGCATATAAATAGTTTTTATCGTGCTGATCGATGATGGGCTTTCCTTTTTGTATTCTAATCATGATTTAACTTTGTCTAAAAATTCTATAATTTTTTCATTACTTTTAACACCAACGCTACTTTCTACCCCTGCAGACACATCTATGCCAGTGGGATTGTACTTTAAAATTTCATCAACATTATTAATATTTATTGAGCCAGCAATTAAATAAGGTTTTTTAATTTTGAGTTTTGAGAGAATTTGCCAATCAAATTTTGCACTTTTTTCCATGGCTGGACTGTCAAAGATGAGCATATCTACCTCATTTTCAAAATGAGAAAATGTTCTGGCGCTTACTTCATCAGTCACACGAATAGCTTTAATTATTTTTTTATTAAATATTTTTTTTAATTCTTTAATTCGATTTACATCTTCATCACCATGTAATTGAAAGTAATCAAAGGAGTCTTTAATTTTTTCAATAAATTCATTATTTGCATTCACTAGTACCGCAACTCGTTTTACATTTTGTGGAATATTCTTAGTAAGAATCTTGGCCTGATCAGGGGTTAAGTTTCTTGGTGATTTTGCATAAAATACAAAACCTAAATAATCGACTTTATGTTTAATAGCAGTTTGAATGGTTGTGGCATTGGTCATGCCGCAAATCTTAACTTGTGGGTGCATTTAAATTAAAGCGTTTAAAACTTTTTTGATATTTGTTTTAGGATTTCCTTTAGTAATGTCTCTACCAATGACTAGATGGGTTGCGCCTAGCTTTAATGCATTTCTTGGAGACATCACTCTTTTTTGATCTTGAACTTTGTTTGATATTCTTATTCCAGGTACTACGATTTCAAAATTCTTTGAAACTTTTTTAACTTTTTTTATCTCATGGGCTGAACAAACGATACCGTGAATTTTTGCAAGTTTTGCGGTATGTGCAAGTTTTTGTACTTGAGATTCTACATTTGTCTTTGACCCCATTTGTTTTAGATCTTTATTAGTAAGTGAAGTTAAAATAGTTACTGCTAATATTTTTAATTTTTTATTGGTTTCAGATTGAGCTTTCTTTGCAGCCTTCATCATCTCAAGACCACCGCTAGCATGTATAGTTAGATAATCAGGACTGATATCTTTTAAACTTTTAATTGCTTTATAAACGGTATTTGGAATATCTTTTAATTTTAGATCGAGAAATATTTTTACGTTTTTATTTTTAAATTTTTTAATAGCTTCCCGTCCTCCTTTGGAGCAAAAAAACTCAAGGCCAAATTTTGCACCATAAATATATTTGTTAGTGGCATTAACTATTTGAGTTGCACGTTTAATATTGTTGGTGTCGACTGCAACAAAGATGGGTTGTTTTCTCATTAATCTTTTCTATCGTACATCTTCTCGATTTTTTTATCTATTTCTTCAGGAGATGTATTTAAGTTAATCCTAAACTTTAAATCCTTTGCCATTCTAAATGCGATATTTTTTTTGATGCCTACTTGAACCTTTTCGCCTGTTCTTGGATTTCTAGCTAATCTTGGTTTTCTGATTTTAACATGCCAGGTACCAATGCCTCTAATTTCTATTCTTTGATCTTGAGCTAATGCACTTCCTAAATGTTTAAATACTAGCTCCACCATTTTTTCCACTTGAGCATGATTTAAATATTTGTATCGGATGGCTAGATCTTGAATGAGGGTAGATCTTTTCATTAACCCTAGTTTTATGGGTAAGTGATTGAACTTACAATCTTTTTATAGTTGTGGAGATTACTCTTCTTTTTTATCTTTTTTTGACTTTTTAGGCTTTTTCTCAGCACTAAGAGCAGGACCTAAAATGTCAGCAAGCGCTGCACCAGAGTCCACGTTTTTGTATTTAGCGATTGTCTCTTTTTGTTGTTTTTCTTCTAATTTTTTAACTGATAATTCAACTTTTCTCTCTTTTTCATCTAAGTGAACAATCATTGCATCTAACGCATCACCCACTGCAAATCTATTTGTTCTTTGATCTGCTTTCTCAACTGCAATTTCAGCTTTTTTAATAATAACCGGGAAACGTTTTTCACCGACATTTACTCTAATGTAATTGTCTAAAATTTCAGCAACTTTAGCAGTCACGATATCGCCTTTTTTCTTATCTTTAAATATATCAAACGGATCTTCCAGAAGAGCTCTTACGGATCCATTTACTTTGTCATCTTTGATATCGATGATTTTAAATTTTACTGTGTCGCCTTTTTTATAATTATTTAAAGCTTCTGAACTTTCAGAATAATCTAATTGTTTGTAGTGAATAAAAATATCAATTTCAGTATCGCCTGTATTTACAAAAAGACCAAAATCTTTTTTGTTTACGATTTTAGCGTCTACAATAGTGTTAATTGGGTAACGTTTTTTGAAATCTTCAATTGGGTTTTCTTGTGTATCTTTATAAGAAAGAACTAATTTTTTCTTTTCTATATCTAATTCTTTTAATTTTACTTTAACAACATCACCCACTTTAAATACGGTTCTAGGGTTTACGTTCTTATTTAAATGTTTAATTTCAGAAGTATGAATTAATCCTGCAATACCTGCGTCTAATTCCGCGAATGCACCAAAGTCCGTAAGCTTAGAAATTTTAACTTCATAGACTTCGCCTACTTTATATTTATTCTCAACACCAATATATGGATCTGGTGTCATTGCTTTAATTGAAAGTGACATTCTTTTTTGTGTATTATCAATTTCAATAATTTGTGCAGTGACTTCCTCACCTATTGAGAAAATTTCTTCAGGGGATGAAACTCTAAGATGAGAAATTTCAGAGGTGTGAAGTAGACAATCTAATGACTCAACAGATACGAAAGCACCATAAGATTGAATCGCTTTAATTTTTCCTTTAACAACATCACCAACTTTAAATTTAGCAAGAACTTCATCTTTGCTCATATTTTTAGATTCTTCTAATAGAACTCTTCGTGATGCGATCACGTTCATTCTTATGTTGTCGATTTTAATAATTAAAAATTCTAAAGGTTTATTAATAAAGTCATTTGGATTTCTGATTGGAGCATCTGCAAGTTGTGAAGAGGGTACGAATGCTTGAATTCCAAATATCTCGCAAGCAAATCCACCTTTAACGCTGCTCTTAATTGTTCCAGTTACTTTAGTTTGATCATCAAATGCTTTTTGAATTCTATTCCAAGATTTAACACGTTTTGCTTTTTCACGAGATAAAATAACTTCACCATGTTTTGATTCTAAACGCTCAATAAATACTTCAAGTTCATCTCCAACTTTTAAAGTTTCAAGCTCTTCACTAGTAAGCTCACTCTTATTAATTACACCTTCAGATTTTAGACCAACATCGATTAAAATAATTTTTTCTTCAATGCGTGATACGATCCCGTTCACTAATGAACTCTCTGCTGTAACTCTTTTTTCTAGATCTTGTTGAAGTAAACTTGCGAATTCGTTGCTCGATGAGTCTTGATTATAGGCTTTTATGTTTTGTTGCATTCAGTCGTTTAATTTCATTCCTTATCACTTTGTCTATTTCGACAAAGGCGGCTTTTGTATTATAAAAAGAACTATCTAGCAATACAGCATCTTTTGCTGGTTTTAAGCTAGAAATCTTACGATGGGTGTCTTCGTAATCTCTTCTTTTTATGTCGCTTTTAACTTTGTTTAAGGTCGTTTTAATTCCCATTTTTTTATACTCTTTATATCTACGAATTGCTCTCACATTTAAGCTCGCGGTTAGATAAATTTTTACATTCGCATCAGGCATAATGACAGTTCCAATATCTCTTCCATCAAGAACGGATCCTTTAAATTTCTTTGGCGGATTATAAGCAAGATTATGCTGAACTTTTTTTAACATCTGTCTAATTCTTTTCTTTTTTGAGATGATGGATGCAATTTTTGTAACCGGCTCTGATGTTAATCTCTTATCTTTAAGTTTTTTAAGGGTTAATTTTTTTAGAGATTGTCTTAGTTTTGTATAATTGATTTTTTGATTTTTGCTTTGATACACTTGTAAGGCAAAGTATCGGTAAAGTTTTCCAGAATCTAAATGAAGAAGTTTATATTTTTTTGCAATTTGTTTAGCTAAAGTATTTTTACCTGAAGCTGCTGGTCCATCAATTGCAACTCTTAATTTATTTATTTTTTTTTTCAATTTTTTTTAAGCTGGTTAATTGTTTTAGTAAAACTTGGAAAACTAGTTTTTACGTAATCAAAGTCTTTAATTTTAAACGGTTTGTTTAATACTTGTGAAAGAATATAAAATGACATTGCAATTCGATGGTCTCCTTTGGCATCAATTTTAATTTTTTTATTTAATTTAAAATAATTTGTTCCGGTAATTTTAACAGAATTTTTCGTTGAGCTAATTTTAATGCCTAACGGCTTTAGACCATCTTCCATTGATTTAATTCGATCAGACTCTTTTACCCTAAGTTCTTCTATACCTTTAAAATGAGAGGTTCCTTTTGCAAAGCATGCTGCAATGAATAGGATAGGGTATTCATCAATTAATCTTGGTGCCATTTTTTCAAGAACTGTTGTTGCTTTTAAGTTAGAACTTTTTGCTTCAATATCGCCAACTATTTCTCCACAAACAATTTTTTTATTTTTGATTTTAATTTTAGCTTTCATTTTTTTAAGCACATCTAAGATTCCAGTGCGGGTTGGATTTAGTAAAACATTTTTAATTATTACTTTTGAGTTTTTAGAGATAAGCGCAAGGATGATCATAAATGCGGCAGAGGAAATATCTCCTGGAACAGAAATATCTTTTGCATCAATTGGAGTTTTGCCAAAAATTGAAATGATCTTTTTATTCTTAGTTTTTTTAACTTTAATATCAGCGCCTAAATATTTAAGCATGATTTCGGTATGATCACGTGTTTCAAAACGTTCCTCTAATGTTGAAATTCCTTTTGTATTTAATGCAGCTAAACACCAAGCCGATTTTAATTGTGCGCTAGGCACAGTTAATTTTTGATCATTTTGTAATCCAATATAAGAGCCTAAAAATTTAAATGGCATTGTGTTTTTATTTTCTGGTAATGCATTTGCACCAAACTCTCTAAGTAAATTGATTACCCTTGCCATTGGACGTTTTGATAGGGACTTATCGCCTGTAAAATTTATTGTAATTGGATAGGTTGCAAGTAAGCCCATCATTAATCTAGCCGTTGTACCGCTGTTACCGCAATTAATCACACCGTTATATTCTCTAAGTCCACCAACCACTAAACCATATACGTAATAATATTTCCCTTTCTTAATAATACGGACGCCAAATTTTCTAAGTGCATTCATGGTACTGAACACATCTGCAGACTCTAGAAGATTTGTAACTTTTACAATTCCTGTTGCTTGCGAACCGATGATCAGCGCACGATGTGAAATAGATTTATCGCCTGGGATATTGATAGTTCCTACAAATTTTGGCAATTTTTTATTCATTTTGCTGATTTTTTATTAAGTTGATAATTACATTAAACTTTATATACAAGCAAAAATTAATCGATCAAATTTAACTATATTTAGAGGCTACATTGGATAAAAAAAACTGGGGAACTAAAAGACTTTGTGAGTGCGGAAAAAAATTTTACGATTTTAATAAAAATCCAATTATTTGTCCTTGCGGAAAAACTCAAACCTACGAAGATAAATTTGCAAAACTTGCAGCTGTTAAACCTGTAAATTCTAAAAAAGATATTGATCCAGATGCAATAGCGGATGGAGAAGATTTTGTAGCTAAAGAGGATCAAGGTGA
>NZ_JAYQPI010000036.1:0-7798 GCF_038145245.1 Candidatus Allofontibacter sp.
TCCATTAACGATGCTTTTATAAAATATATTCTCTTTCTTTATAAAGATATCACGATACTGGGCGAGATAATTTTTATAAGAGGTATTTGTTCAACGCTTATTCTCGGTTTATATTTATATTATAAAAAAAAATTAAGTTTAAAAATTGTTACATCTAAACCTTTGCATCTTAGAGGATTATTAGAATCTATTGCCGCTATCTTTTTCTTTTTAGGACTGATGTATCTCCCATTTGGAGAATTGTACTCTCTAATGAATTTAGCTCCGATTTTAATTACTGCTTCTGGAGCTTTTATTCTTGGTGAAAAAGTTGGATGGAGAAGATGGACGGCTGTAATTTGTGGATTTATAGGTGTCCTTATCGTTATTGATCCTAATAATTTAAAATTTGGTTTTGCTTTTATTTATCCTCTTGTCGCTGCAATTTTTATTACTCAACGAGATACCATCACTAGAAAATTTTTAAATCAATTTGATAGTTTGCAAATTGTTTTTATCACCTCACTTTCCGTTTCAGTTTTTTTTGGCTTTGGAATGTTTCTAAATTATAAACCAATTAATTTGGAGATTTTTATTTATATTTTTCTCTCAGGTTTCTTTGTAACTCTGGGTTATTATTTTTCTGTATTAACTATTAAAACTACAAATATCTCAACGACCTCTCCATTTCGTTACACAATAATAATTTTTGGTATAATTTTAGGTTACTTTATATTTAATGAAGTGCCTGCTTTAAATATGATTGTTGGTTCATTAATTATTATCGGTAGCGGTATATTTATTATTTTGAGAGAGAAAAAAATTGGAATAATTAAATAATGAAAACATTAAATACAATTGTAGATTTGTTAAAGTCAAAAGCAAAAAAAACAAGTGAAGATAATGATTTACTAGAATTTGAAAAAGGAAAATACTTTTTTGGAGTTGTTAAAAATGAAAACAAATATGAAGGAATTACTATTAGTAGAAAATTTGAGGCTAAATATTCAAAAAGAGTGGGTTTTAAAATTATCGATACAATTGATGAATATAATGAAAAAAATTATACAAAAATTATGCGATATTTAGATGATTAAAATAAAATATATTTAGTAATTTTCTTCTTTAAGAAGTAAATATGATAAATTATTTCTAATAAAAAAATATATGCCCTCATTTGATGTTGTAAGTAGAATTAACTATCAAGAATTTGATAATGCTTTAGCGAATTGCTTAAGAGAAATTGGAACTCGTTATGACTTTAAAGGTCTTAATATTTCTATTGAAAGAAAAGATAAAACAATCACAACTCTTGCGCCTGATAATTTAAAACTTAAACAAGTAAATGAATTACTGCAAACTCATCTTATAAGAAGAAAAGTTGATCCAAGAGTCATTAAAATAAAAAATTCAGAAACTGCAACTGGGGGAACTATTAGACAAATTAGTGAATTAAAAGAAGGTATTGATCAGGAAAGTGCTAAAAAAATTATTGCACAAGTTAAAAGTTTAAAACTTAAAATCCAAGTAAAAATTCAAGGAGAAGAATTACGAGCCGATGGAAAAAAGAGAGATGATTTGCAAGAAGCAATTGCAGCTATCAGGACTATCGATATTGGTCAGCC
Organism: Candidatus Allofontibacter sp.; assembly: GCF_038145245.1. Taxonomy (GTDB): domain Bacteria; phylum Pseudomonadota; class Alphaproteobacteria; order Pelagibacterales; family Pelagibacteraceae; genus Fontibacterium. The sequence goes on from NZ_JAYQPI010000036.1 coordinate 1,605, forward strand.
AATGGAATTTGTAAATTTTAGAGATTAGACTTATTTCTTTTAATTAACGATTTAATCTTTCTGCTAAATTTAGGTTTCTTTTTAAAAGAACGATCTTTTGATGATTTTCCACTGTATCTTTTTGTCATATTGCCCCAAAGTAATGTAATAATTTAAATAATATAATTTTAAAAATGAAGTTTATAAATATTTTTTTATTAATATTGTCTTTACTTACAATTCAAGTGTCTGCTCAGCACAAAGACACTAAAGATCATAATCACAAAAGTATTGAAGCTAAAAGTCCATATCCTTCAGTGGATATTCAAGTTATTAAGGATGCAAAATCTGGTTACAATATTCGATTAATTACTAAAAATTTTAAATTTACTCCTGAAAAAGTTAATAAAGAAAACATCATGAATGAAGGACACGCGCACATTTATATTAATGGAATTAAAAATAGAGTTTATTCTGAATGGTATCACATAGAAGATGAAAAACTAACTCAGCCAATTAATCAGATTAGAGCAACATTAAATGCCAACGATCATTCTGAATACACTGTGAATTCAAGACCAATTGAAGCTATTGGTGCGATCAAAAATGAAAATATTGGCAATTGGTATAAGAATAAAAAATAACTATTTACAAGGTAAATCAGATTTTTTCCAACCTTCTCCTGTTGCAGGATTGCCCTCAAAACCATCTGAAATATTAATTAGATTTTGATAACCTTGTTGCTGTAATAATTTTGCAGCAGCCATCGATCTAACCCCTGATCTACATATAACTAAAATGTTATCTTTTTTTGAAATTTTTTTATCAATAAAATCTTTAACAAAGTTCTCATTTTTTTGCCTATCAGGTCCTAATAATAGAGAGATAAAAAATGTTCTAGAATTTAAAGACTCTGCGTCAGGTTTTCCAATACTACTCCATTCTTCTTCCGTTCTTACATCAAGAACAACGCTATTCGGATTGTCATTTAAAAAATCTTTAACCTTTTTTGATGGAATATTAAAAATTTCACTCATAAAATTATTTTATATTTCCAAATGACAAAGTTTTAAGCTCTAGGTATTCTTCCATTCCATATTTTGCTCCTTCTCTGCCAATACCAGACTGTTTAATTCCTCCGAAAGGCATGTAGGCGCTTGCAAAAATTCCAGTATTAATTCCGATCATTCCTGCCTCTATAGCCTCCGCCACCCTCCAAATTCTTGCAATATCTTTTGAAAAAAAATATGCAGCAAGCCCAAACTCTGTATTATTTGCAAGTTCAATTACTTCTTGCTCAGTCTTAAATTTAAAAAAAGGTGCCACTGGTCCAAATGTTTCTTCATTTGCAAGTTTCATATTTTTATTAACATTTGCAAGAACAGTTGCTTCATAAAATCTTCCACCAAGAACATGACGCTTGCCCCCAAGTTCAATACTAGCTCCTTTTTCAACTGCATCCTTAATATGTTCTTCTACTTTAGCAATCGCAGCGTCGTCAATTAAAGGGCCTAATTGAGTTTCACCTTTTAAACCGTCTCCTATTTTTAATTTTTTTATAACTTCAACAACTTTTTTAATAAAATTATCATAAATTTTTTCTTGTACATAAATTCTATTTGGTGAAACACAGACCTGCCCTGTATTTCTAAATTTTCCAAGCATTAATCCCTCAACAGCAGCATCAATATCGCAATCGTCAAAGACGATAAATGGTGCATTACCACCAAGTTCTAATGATAGTTTTTTTACAGTATTTGCGCTTTGTTCCATTAAAATTCTTCCAACTGCGGTACTTCCTGTAAAAGAAATCTTTCTAACTTTTGGATTTGAAGTAATCTCTTTTCCAATCTCTTCTGGTTCACCTGTTATTATATTTATAACTCCTTTTGGAAATCCCGCTTGCTCAGCAAGAACTACAAATGCAATTGCTGTAAGAGGTGTTTGTTCTGCAGGTTTAATTATAAAAGTACATCCTGCAGCAAGTCCTGGTGCACATTTTCTAGTAATCATTGCTGCTGGAAAATTCCAAGGTGTGATAGCGGCGCAAACTCCAATGGGTTGTTTAAGAGTTATCATTCGTTTGTCTTTTATTGGATCTGGAAGAACGTCTCCATAAACTCTTTTTGCCTCTTCTGAAAACCACTCAATAAAATTTGCTGCATAAATAATTTCACCCTTTGCCTCATTCAAAGGTTTTCCCTGTTCAGCAGTCATGATTGTTGCAAGATCATCTTGATTATCAATAACCAAGTCGAACCATTTTTTTAAAATTTTCGATCTTTCATGGGCTGTAAATCTTGACCATTCTTTAAATGCAAATTCTGCTGCATCAATTGCTTTAATAGTTTCTTCCTTTGCAAAGTTTGGAACCTCTGAAATTAATTCGCCAGTTGCTGGATTAATAACTTTAATTTTTTTATCAGAACCAATCCAAACTCCATTCACGAAACACTTATTAATCAGTAATTTTTTATTCTTAATATTCATGATTTGTTATGTTTTGGCTTAGATTTTGCTTATTTTAATTATATATTTAAATTAATTAAGTTGCATATTTTAACTTGTCATCATTTCAGGTGTAGATAAACTACATTACTTTTAAAATTAACAAAATAAGGAAAATAACTAAATGTTTAAAAAAATAACTAACTTGTTTGCTGCATTTACAGCAGTAACTTTGTTATCTTTTTTTTCTGCTTCTGCTGCTCCTATTGTTGTAAAATTCAGTCACGTTGTTGCTGAAAATACTCCAAAAGGTCAAGCGGCTCTTAAGTTCAAAGAACTTGCTGAAAAAAAATTGCCAGGAAAAGTAGAGGTCCAAGTATTCCCAAGTTCACAATTATTTGGTGATGCAAAAGAAATGGAAGCTCTTCTTCTTAACGACGTTCAAATTATAGCACCATCACTTTCAAAATTTGACCGTTATACAAAAAAAATCCAAGTATTTGATTTACCATTCTTATTTAAAGACGCTGATGCTGCTTTAAAATTTGAAAATTCAAAAGAAGGTAAAGCTTTATTAAAATCAATGGAGTCTAAAGGTCTGATTGGTCTTAACTATTGGGCGAATGGAATGAGACATTTTTCTGCTAATAAAGATTTTAGATTACCGTCGGAATTAAAAGGTTTGAAATTTAGAATTCAACCTTCTGACGTTTATGAAGCTATGATCAAAGCACTGAATGCAAGTGGACAAAAAATGGCGTTTGCTGAAGTATATCAAGCTTTACAAACAGGTGTTGTTGACGGACAAGAAAACTCTTTCTCTAACATTTACTCTCAAAAATTTCATGAAGTTCAAAAAACTATCGTTGAAACAAATCACGGAATATTGGACTACATGGTTGTAGTAAATGCTAAATGGTGGAATGGTTTACCAAAAGATGTACAAAAAGGTTTGTCTGAAGCTATGGCTGAAGCAACTAAATTTAATAACGATATTGCAAAACAGAAGAATGATGATGCAAGAAAAGCAATCGAGGCTTCTGGAAAAGCAAAAATTGTAAAATTAACATCTGCGCAATTAGAAGAATGGAAAAAAGCTATGGCGCCGGTATATAAACAGTTTGAAGCCGATGTTGGAGCTGATCTAATTAAAGCTGCTCAAGCTGCTAGCGTAAGTAAAAAGTAAAAACTATTAATAATATAAGCCGGCATGCAAAATGCCGGCTTAAAAAAATGAAAAAATTCTACGAAAATTTTGAACAGTATTTTGTAGCTTTTTTATTAGCTTCGATGACTTTATTGACGGTTGTTAATGTTTTTTACCGTTACGTACTAAAGTCTAGTATTGGATGGGCAATGGAAGCGACTGTTTTCATGTTTGCGTGGTTAATATTCTTTGGTGCTAGCTGGGCAATTAGAATTGGTGCTCACATTGGCATGGAGTCTTTTGTAAATTTATTTTCTGAAAAAACAAAAAGAGTAATAGCGATTTTAGTCGTTATTCTTTGTTTGGTGTATTCAATTATAATTATAATTGGAAGTTATCAGTATGTTCATAAAATTTATTCTATTGGAATTTTAGCGCAAGATATTAAATGGATGCCTCAATGGGTACCAAGAATTATTATGCCTATAGGTTATGGGTTAATTATTTTTAGACTGGTTGAAATCCTTATTAATATCATTCTTGGCAAACAAAATAGTTTTAAACTTTTAGATGAAGCAAAAGAAGCCATAGAAGCATTTAAAACAGAAAAAACTAATTCAAAATAATGGTTACTTTAACTTTATTTACTATTTTATTTTTCTGTCTTTTTATTGGAGTTCCAATTTCTATTTCCCTTGGATTATCAAGTCTCATTTCTATTATGCTTTTTGGTAAAGATTCTCTTGCCTCATTGTCATTAAAACTTTTTGAAACCTCAGAACACTATACTTTAATGGCAATTCCTTTCTTTATACTCGGTGGAGCATTAATGAGTACGGGTGGGGTTGCTAAAAGACTTGTTCGTTTTGCAGTTGCGTGTGTTGGTCATATAAGAGGTGGTCTAGCTATATCTGCTGTTTTAGCATGTACGTTTTTTGCAGCCGTTTCTGGTTCTTCACCAGCAACAGTTGTCGCTGTTGGAAGTATTATGATCGCTGGGATGGTTCAGTCAGGATATACCAAAGAATTTGCTGCTGGGGTTATGTGTAATGCTGGAACCCTTGGAATTTTAATGCCACCTTCCATTGTGATGGTTGTGTATTGTGCTGTCACTGAACAATCCGTAGGTAGATTGTTTCTAGCAGGAATTATCCCAGCCTTATTGCTCTCAGCAGCTTTGATGTTTGCAATTTATATAAGAGCAAGAATGATAAACTTGCCAGCACTGCCAAAAGCCTCAATTAAAGAATTAATCGATAGTGCAAAAGATGCAATTTGGGGATTCCTTTTATTGTTTATTATAATGGGGGGAATTTATGGTGGGGTATTTACTCCAACCGAAGCAGCAGCAGTTGCAGCATTCTACGCAATTATAGTTTCTATTTTTATATACAAAGACATTACCTTCAAAACTTTACCGCATGTATTTATTGATGCATCAAAAACAACTGTAATGTTAATGTTTATTATTGCAAATGCCCTATTGTTTGCACATGTATTAACGACTGAGAGAATACCTCAAATCATCACAGAGCAAATTGTAAGTTACGGACTTTCACCAATTGTATTCTTAATTGTTGTTAATTTAGTATTGCTTGTGGCAGGAAATTTTATGGAACCAACAGCAATATTATTAATTCTTGCTCCAATTTTTTTTCCAATAGCAGTTAATCTTGGTATAGACCCAATTCATCTTGGAATTATCATGGTTGTGAATATGGAAATTGGAATGATAACACCACCGGTTGGACTTAATCTTTTTGTAACGTCAGGTATCACAGGAATGTCGGTCATGTCAGTTGTTAGAGCTGCTTTTCCTTGGTTAAGTATTTTATTAGTCTTTCTAATGATAATTACTTATTTCCCTAAGATATCAACTATTCTTCCAGATATGATAATGGGAAAGCAAGATAAAATTATTTTAAAACATAAATAATATTCAAGTGAATAAAAAAATTGAAAATATAGGAAGAACAATTTCTAATGCTAGATACAGTAAAAAATTCATACCTAAAATATCAAAATCAATTATTGGGAATGTAGATACTGCAACACAAATCTGCAGACATGCTGAAATGGAATTATTATGGAACCCTATTGGTTTTAAAGCAGGGGCCACAAATAAAAGTATGTGGAAAAAACTAAAGGCCAAAAAACCTTTCTTTTCTTATTTATATGAAGAAAGCACATACCAAAATAAAGGCAAAATGCCTTTTCAAAAAAATTTAATAGGTGCTGAACTTGAGGTTGCTTTTAAAATTAAGAATGAGGTTTTTAATTTTAATAAAAAAATTACTAAATCAAACGTTAACAAATTTATTATAGGAATAGCACCTGCAATAGAAGTTGTTGGCTTTAGACAAAAATTAAAAACAATAGATTGTCTTGGAAGAATGATTTCAGACTTTGGTTTAAACGTAGCTTTTGTTGCAGGAAAATTAAAAAAATATAGTTTAAAAAAAATCACATCTACTCCAACAGTTTTAACCAATAAAACTGCTAAAAAAGATTATCCTGGAAACACAAAAATTGTTCTTGGTAATCCTATTAATTCTTTAATTTGGCTTCTTAATGAAATAAAAAAAAATAATATGGTATTAAGTTTTGATTTTTGGGTAAC
>NZ_JAYQPI010000037.1:0-7729 GCF_038145245.1 Candidatus Allofontibacter sp.
ATAAAAATTATCTCGCCCAGTATCGTGATATCTTTATAAAGAAAGAGAATATATTTTATAAAAGCATCGTTAATGGAAAAAAAAAGCATACATAAGATCATGTATAAAATCCCATTAAAATGATTATTATTAGAAATCATCTTTAAGTTGATTATTTTATTTATTGTTTAAAAACAAAATAATTTGCACTAAAATCTATAAAAAACCAAAAAAGAGAAATAAATGAAAATAAATCGTAGAAAATTTATGGCGTTTGCTGGCGTATCAGCCGCAGTATTAGGTATGTCAAATTGGTCGTCTGCACAGTCAAAAGCAGTATTTGATAGCGTAAATATTTTTGTTCCAGCTGCTCCGGGCGGAGGTTGGGATGGACTTGCTCGATCAATTGAAGCGGCCTCAAAATCATCAGGGTTAGTAAATACTTTTCAATTTGAAAATGTTGGAGGTGCAGGTGGAATGGTAGGCCTTCCAAAATTTGTAAGTGAAAAAAAGGGACAAGGAAATACTATAATGATAGGTGGTTCAGTTATGGTTGGAGCAGGAATCACAAATAAGAGCCCAGTTACGATGAAGGATGTTGTTCCATTGGCTCGCCTTACAGAAGAGGCCGGTGTATTAGTTGTTCCCACTTCTGGAAAAATCAAAAATTGGAATGATTTTGCTGCCGCAGTTAAAGCAAATCCAAAAGCAGTATCAGTTGCTGGAGGTTCTGCAGGCGGAACAGATCATTTACTTTTAGGTCTAATAGTCAAAGCATTAGGTGCTGACGCAAGAAATGCAGCTTATGTTGCGTTTCAAGGAGGTGGTCCTGCTAATGCTGCAATTCTTGGTGGTCAAGTATCAGCTGGAATTTCTGGTTACTCAGAATTTGAAGAACAGATTAAAGCTGGAAAAATGAAAGCTTTAGCAGTTTCTGGAAATAAAAGAATACCCGGAGTTGATATACCAACATTAAAAGAGCTGGGCTTAAATGTAACAGCTGCTAACTGGAGAGGTGTTTTCGGAGCTCCAGGAATTAATAATGATCAAAAGAAAAAACTTGTTGATTTCTTGACTAAGTTGCATGCTACTGAAGCTTGGAAAAAAACTGTAGCAGAAAGAAAATGGACAGATGTGTTTTTGTCTGGACAGGCATTTGAAAAAGAAATTGATAAAAATATTAAAGAAACAGGTTTAATATTAAAAGATCTAGGCTTAGCTTGAGTGCTTTAAGATTTTCTTTAATATTATTTTTTTTGTGTGGACTTGCCATATGGCAAGTCACACAAATTCCAAAATCTACTTTATATGATGCTGTTGGAGCGTCTTTAGTTCCAAAGTTTGCCGTTAGTCTTTTTACCGTTTTTGTAATATTTTATGTTTATTATTCTTTTTTTAGATCAAAAGAACTACCTGATGTAGCTGATAATAAAAATGAAAAACCATTAAAAAATACCGTAAATCGTTTAAGTTATTTTTTGGGCGGTTTTTTTTTATTTATAATATTAGTTAAATTTTTTGGTTTTATTTTTTCAGGAACTGTATGTGGTGTATGTATATCAAAATCTTTTGATACAAAAATATCTTTTAAATCGTTAATAATAAATTTTTTTATTGTATCAAGTGTTTGGATTTTATTTTCGGTAGTACTCTCGGTAAATTTAGGACCTGCTTTTTATTTTAAAATATGAACTATTTTGAACAGTTAATAAATGGTTTTAGCACGGCATTAAGTCCATCAATTTTAATTTATGGATTTGCAGGATGCCTAGCTGGAACTTTAGTTGGCGTTCTTCCTGGAATTGGACCCGCATTAACAATTGCGTTGCTTTTACCGTTAACTTTTAAAGCCCCAGCTGTTGCAATGTTTGTACTGTTTGCAGGAATTTATTATGGAGGAATGTACGGAGGTTCAACAACAGCTATACTTCTTAATACTCCTGGAGAGTCATCAAGCGTTGTAACTTCCCTTGAAGGAAATAAGATGGCAAGACGTGGTTTAGCAGGTCAAGCCTTAGCAACAGCAGCTATCGGTAGTTTTGTTGCAGGAACAATCGGGACTATTGCTCTTACTTTTTTTGCTCCAATTGTTGTTAAGGTGGCGTTAACGTTTGGTCCAGCAGAATACTTTAGTTTAATGGTTTTGGCTGCAGTCTCAGTAACAGCCGTTTTAGGAAATTCAGTTATTCGTGGAATGATTAGCCTAAGTTTAGGTCTTATTATTGGTTTAGTTGGAATTGATCTTCAGTCTGGACAACCAAGATTTACTTTTGGTGGAATTATGGAACTATTAAATGGAGTTGAAGTTACCGTTGCTGTTGTTGGATTGTTTGCTGTTGGAGATGCATTGTTTTTAGCATGGCAAGGAAGAGAAAAAAGTAAAAAGACTGTAATTATTTCTCCCAAAAATAAGTGGTACAATTGGATGAGAAAAGAAGATTGGAAAAGAAGTTGGAAGCCTTGGCTACGCGGTTCTTTTTATGGCTTTTTTATTGGAGCGTTACCGACAGGAGGCGCGGAGGTTCCAACTTTATTAAGTTATTACACAGAAAAAAAACTTTCCAAAAAACCTAAGGAGTTTGGAAAGGGAGCAATTGAGGGGGTTGCAGGACCAGAAGCTGCAAATAATGCGGCCGCTGCTGGTGTATTGATGCCATTATTAACTTTAGGGATACCAACTTCGGCAACTGCGGCTGTGTTATTATCAGCTTTTGAATCTTATGGTATTAGATCAGGACCAACTTTATTAACTCAGCAGTCAAATTTAGTTTGGACGTTAATTGCAAGCCTTTATATTGGCAATGTAATCTTATTAATACTTAATTACCCGCTTGTTGGAATTTGGGTAAAAATACTTAAGATACCTTCGCAATGGCTTTATGTCGGAGTAATAATTATTTCTTCAGCCGGAGTTTATGGAAACGGACGATCTTCTTTTGACTTGGCTTTATTGCTCTTTTTTGGCTTGATTGGTTATTTTTTTAGAAGGTTTGATTTTCCAGCAGCTCCACTAATTATTGGTTTAATCTTAGGTCCTATTGCAGAACAATCATTAAGACAGGCTTTAATTATTGGAATGGGTGAATGGACAACATTTATAACAAGACCTATTTCCGCAACTATACTTTTTATAGCATTTACTTTATTTTTAAGTCCTTTTCTAATAAATTTTTATAGCAAAAGAAGAAAAGTAAGGTAATTTAAATATTATGGGAAAGAGTCGCGATACAAGAAAAGAAAAAAAGAAACCAAAGAGTACAGCTCCAAAAGAGTCTAGATCAAAAAAACAGTACTAAGTTTTAAAATTAGGCTTTTTTTTTAATCGAATTCATTATAGGTAGTAGCTAAACCTATATGTGAGATTTTCATGCCCCAAGAAGCTAATCAAACTTCTAAAGTTAGAACAGGGCATGTTTTCACTGAAGAACAAATTAATACTTTAACCGAAAATATTAGGCAGAATAATTTTATCTCTGTTCATAAGTTATTAGATAAATATCATCCAGCGGATGTTGCTGATTTAGTCAAAATATTACCGAATGAAGCGCAAATAAAATTATTTAGTCACAAATCTGCAGATTTAAATCCTGAAGTCGTCCTAGGATTATCTGATACTTTGCAAAAAGAGATATTAGAACAGCTTTCTCCAGATACAATTTCTGCAATAGTAAAAGAATTAGAATCAGACGATGCTTTTCAAATTATAGAAAATGTTCCTGAAGAATTTCAAAATCAAATTTTAAGCAATCTACCGCAAAAAGATCAAAATTTTTTTAGATTGGGTTTAAAATATCCAAAAGACTCAGCTGCAAGAATTATGCAGAGAGAATTTGTAATGATTGATCTAGATTGGACCGTTGGTCAAACTATGGATTTTTTAAGAGATTCAACAGATTTACCTGAACAGTTCTTAGAAATTTTCGTCGTCGATAAAGATAGAAAGCCTATCGGTAATGCATCTATCTCAAATATTTTAAGATCAGATCCAAATGTAAAAGTTAAAGACTTGGTAGCAGAGAATAAAACTTTTATTCCAGCTGAACTTGATAAGGAAAAAGTGGGAAATATTTTCACCCAATACAATTTAGTTTCCGCTGGTGTTGTTGATAAAGAGCAAAAATTAATCGGAGTGATAACAGGGGATGATGTTGTGACAATTGTTAAAGAAGAAGCTGTTGAAGATGCTCTAAGATTAGGAGGAATTGGAGCTGCAGAAGATATAACCGACAATCCTGTTGAGACATCTAAAAATAGATTCTTATGGTTATTTATTAATTTAATTACTGCAGTTTTAGCTTCATTTGTTATTGGAATTTTTGAAAATACAATTCAAAAAGTTATTGCTCTTGCAGTATTAATGCCAATCGTAGCTTCAATGGGAGGAAATGCTGCAACACAAACATTAACAGTTACAATTCAATTAATTGCTTCCCAGCAATTGAATGTAAAGAATGTAATGAAAATTATTAATAGAGAAGTAGTTACAGGTCTTCTAAATGGATTAATATTCGCATTAATTATTGGAGTGTTTGTATATTTCTGGTTTCATGATTTAAAGATAGCCATCCTTATTGGCGCAGCGATGCTTGTGAATTTAACTGTAGCTGGCTTAGCTGGAATTGCTATCCCAGTGACATTAAATAAAATGAAGATAGATCCTGCTATTTCTGCAACTGTTTTTGTAACAACCGTTACAGATGTTGTAGGCTTTTTTGCCTTTCTTGGAATAGCTAGTTTGTTTGTTTAATTAATACTGTTTTTAAATATTAATTTAGAACAATCATCAGATTTTTTTAACTGGTCAAAAATAATTTTTAAACTATTTTTGATATCTTTTTCTATTGACCAAGGACAATTAATTATAAATAACCCGCTTCCCTGCATTCCATGACTAGAGTTGTCCGTAATCATTTCAATGTGGGATAGATTTTTATAATTTTCTTTTTGAATATTTAGAACAAATTTTTCAGCTTTTTTGTTATTTAATACAGGATACCAAACAATATAAACTCCAAGAGGAAATTTTTTATAACAATCCGATAACATTTTTAATACTTTTTCATATTCGTCTTTAATCTCATAAGATGGATCAATAAGTATTACTGCACGCTTTTCCTTTGGTGGAAGTAGTTTAATAAGCCTTATGTAACTATCTTCATTTTCAATAGTTATTCTTAAATCATCTATAAAGTTTTTTTTGAGATTTAAAAATTCATTAGGATGTAATTCAAGAAAATGAAGCTTATCATTTGCTCTTAGACTTTTAGCAGCAAGATAACACGAACCAGGATATATCTTAAGATCTGAATTAAGATTTATCGATTTTATTATTTTTAAATAAATATTTAAAAAAATATCATTATTTTTTACGTTAAATATTTTTTCTATACCATGAAGATATTCTTTATTTTTTTGCATATAGGGATCAGAAACAGAATATTTTCCTGCACCTGAATGACAATCAATAAAAATAAAATTTTTATTTTTTTTCTTTACATAATCTAGAACGTAAAGAAGTGTAAAATGTTTCAACACATCCGCTGCATTCCCAGCGTGATATCCGTGCCTGTAGCTCAGCATATTAAATAAGTTTTTGAATTTTTTTTATAGTTTCGGTTAATTGTGATTTTTTATAAGGCTTTCCTTTAACGACCCAAACCGAAAGTGGCCATGAACTGTCTTTTTTATTTCTTGCAATAATATGAATATGTAGTTGGGGTATAATATTTCCAACTTTTTCCACATTTAAATTGAAAGCATTAAAAGTTTTTTTCATAACTCTACTGCAATAATCAATTTCTTCCATAAGTTTTATTTGATCTTTTTTATTTAAGTCTAATATTTGTCTAATGTTCTTTCTTTTTGGAATAAGAATGAGCCAAGGAAATTTAGCATTATCCATCAATCGGGCTGTACATAAGTTCAGATCGGCTACAGAATGAGTAGTTTTGAGTAATTTTTTGTGTAATTTAAACATGCAATTAAATTAAATAGCTATTTTGTTATGAATTTAAAGAAAATTAATCAAAAAATTAAAAACTTTGTAAAAGAAAGAGATTGGGATCAGTTTCATTCGCCTAAAAATCTATCTATGGCTTTATCGGTAGAAGTATCAGAGCTTGTTGAGATTTTTCAGTGGTTAAAAGAAAGTGATCTAAAAAAAGTAGATAAGGAAAAAGTAGCAGATGAGATTGCTGATATATTTTTTTATTTATTAAGAATTTCTCAAAAAATGAATATTGATATTGAGAAAAGCTTTTACGCAAAATTAAAAAAAAATGTTATAAAATATCCTGTGTCTTTATCTAGGGGAAACAGCCAAAAAAGATAATGAAACAAATTATAAGAATATTAATATTAACTTTTTTATTAGCAAATAATTCTTTTGCTCAACTTTCAAAAGTTCAAATTGAGATTGGTAATAAAAAATTAATTGCAGAAATTGCTGAAACAGACGAAGAACAAAGCGAAGGACTCATGAATCGTCCAACCTTAGGAAAAGATAGTGGGATGCTATTTATTTTTGAAGAAGGTTCCAGTCCATGTTTTTGGATGAAGGATACAAAAATACCTTTATCCATAGCCTTTATAAGCAATACAAATACAATAGTAAAAATTAGCGATATGCAGCCATTATCTTTAACAGAGCATTGTTCAGGACAGCCTATAGTATTAGCGCTTGAGGTAAATCAAGGTTGGTTTGAGAAAAACAATATAAAAGTAGGAGATAAAATATTAAGCATAAAAAGAGTTAATTAAAAATTATGAAAAAAATTATTTATTTTTTTTTATTTAATTTTTTTTTTTCAACTATTTTATTTTCAAATGAAATTAAAGTTCAAGTAATAGATGGAGATACTATTCATATAGGAAAATTTAAATATCGTTTTTTTGGTATTGATGCTCCAGAAGCAAAACAAATCTGCGAAAAAGATAAAATAAAAGTTCAATGTGGTATTCTTGCAAAGAATATTCTCAAAAAAAAGATTGGAAATAAAATTCCCGAATGTATTGTTAAAGATAAAGATCGTTATCAAAGATTAGTGGCAGAATGTTTTATCGACAAAGAAAGTTTATCTAGATTTATGGTTAGAGAAGGTTATGCGGTTGCATACACTCAATACTCTAAAGATTTTATTGAAGATGAAAAATATGCAAAAGAAAATAAAATTGGTATTTGGGCAATGAATTTTCAAACACCTTCAGAGTATAGAAAATCTTTAAGAAATAAATAAGTTTTAACTAAAATATTTTTTTATTCTTTTTTCTATTATATTTTTTTTTATTATTAATAATTCTTTTTTTAAATTTTGGTGTACGAAGGGCTTTAGCTATAGGATTTCTTTTCATAATGAATACGGCAATTATAACAGATTCTTTATTTGATTAATTTAAATAGCTAATCATCTTGAAATTAAACAAAAAATTTGAACTTTATATTTTTACTATCATTATGGCATTTGGCATGAGTTTGATGGTTCCATTTATTATTTTAGGATTGGTTGATCATTTTTCTTTAAAATTCATCAAAGCTTGGATACCTGTTTTTTTATATGGTTAATTCCTGCATTTTTTATGAGGAAAATTAACTAGATCTATTCTAAGCAGAATTATGGATAGGTAATTAAATTTTAAACTGAGATCCTAAGTAAAGTTGTCTTGCTTTTTTATTTTCAACAATTTCTTTTGGAGATCCTTCAGCAATCAATTCCCCATTATTAATAATGTAAGCTCTATCAACAATATCGAG
>NZ_JAYQPI010000038.1:0-7270 GCF_038145245.1 Candidatus Allofontibacter sp.
AATGCATCTAAAGTATTATTTGAAGGCTACAATGCGCTTGCTAAAAAGCAAATAGAAGTACTTAACAAAGCTATTTCTAGCGCTAAAGATGCTACTTCTGAATTAGCTAAGGGAAATCCTCAGCAATCAGCTGGTAAATCTATCGAATTGATCCAAGAATCAATCGTTGAAGCTCAAAATATTGCTTCTGATTTCTCTAAAATTGCAGAAAAAACTGCAAAAGAATCTTTCGAAATTCTTAACAAAAGACTTTTAGAAGGTTTAACAGAAATCAAAAAAGTTATCGAAGACGAAGGTAAAAAAGCTTCTGTTAAAAACTAATACTAGTTTTTAACGAAAATTTAGAGGGTTTGGTTCCTAATATCCCCTTATTTAAGCCAAACCCCTCTAAAATTCAGCAAAATCAAGCTAGTATTTTAAAAATCTCTTTAGTATAATTTTTTCATATTTAATAGATTGGGAGTCATAAAATGTCGAAAGTTGCTCTGGTTACAGGTGGCACAAGAGGAATCGGTGCTGCAATTGCAAAAAAATTAAAAGACGAAGGATATAAAGTTGTTTCAACATACGTTGGCAAAGAAGATGCCGCGCAAGCTTATTCCAAGCAGAGTGGAATTGAAGTTATAAAATCAGATGTTTCCTATTTTGAAAGTTGTAAAGCAGCTGTTGCAGATGTTGAAAAAAAATATGGCGATATAGAAATCGTCATTAACAACGCTGGAATTACTAAAGATCGTTTTTTACACAAAATGAACCCAGAAGAATGGAATTCAGTTATTAATACAAATTTAAATTCTCTTTTTAACATTTGTCGAAATGTTATTGAAAAAATGAGAGCGAAAGGATTTGGAAGAATTGTATCAATAAGTTCGGTTAACGGTCTAAAAGGACAAGTGGGCCAGACTAATTATTCAGCAGCTAAAGCAGGTATCGTTGGATTTTCTAAAGCACTCGCGTTGGAAAATGCAAACAAAGGAATAACGGTAAATGTAATTGCCCCAGGATATGTTGGAACAGATATGGTTAAAAAGATTGATCCAACAATTTTAAAGGGAATCGTAGGCCAAATTCCTGTTGGTAGACTTGCAGAGCCTGAAGAAATTGCCGCCTTGGCAAGTTATTTAGTAAGTGATAAAGCAGGCTTCATTACCGGCGCTACCTTTTCAATAAATGGTGGCCAGTACATGCAGTAAAAAAAATTTATAACCAAAAGGAGAAATAAAAATAAGATGAGTGATAATGATGTAGTAATAACAGGTGCAGTTCGAACAGCGGTTGGATCTTTTGGCGGTTCGCTTTCTTCTTTAACAGCTCCACAGTTAGGAACAGAAGTAATTAAAAAAGTTTTAGAAAAATCAGAGCTTAAGCCTGATCAAGTAGACACTGTTTATATGGGGCAAATATTATCAGCAGGTGTTGGACAAAACCCTGCACGACAAGCTGCAGTTCGCGCTGGTATTCCTGTTGAAAAAACTGCAACTACAATTAATCAACTTTGCGGCTCTGGACTTGCAGCAGTTGCTTTTGGTTACAATTCAATCAAATGCGGAGATGCAAATATCGTTATTGCTGGCGGACAAGAGAGCATGAGCAATTCTCCACATTTTATCAATATGAGAAATGGTGTGAAATTAGGAGATGCTAAATTGCAAGACACTATGATTGTTGATGGATTAATGGATGTTTACAATCAATATCATATGGGTGTTACAGCAGAAAACGTTGCCCAAAAATTTCAAATTACAAGAAAAGATCAGGATGCATTTGCATCTGCTTCTCAAAGAAAAGCAATTGAAGCAATTAAAGGTAAGAAATTTAAAGATGAAATCGTTCCATTAACTATTAAAGTTAAAAAACAAGATGTTGTTTTTGACAAAGATGAATATCCAAAAGATGGAACTACAATTGAAAAACTTGAAGCACTAAAACCTGCATTTAAAAAAGATGGAACAGTTACAGCAGGAAACGCATCAGGATTAAATGATGGTGCTGCAGCAGTGAGTTTAATGTCTGGCAAAACTGCAAAAGCAAATAGCATTGAACCGCTTGCAAGAATAGTTTCATGGGCAGTATGCGGAGTTGATCCATCAATCATGGGAACAGGACCTATCCCAGCATCTCGTCTTGCTCTTAAAAAAGCAGGTTGGGGAGAAGATGAATTAGATCTAATCGAAGCTAACGAAGCCTTTGCAGCCCAAGCTATAGCTGTGAATAAAGAAATGGGTTGGACCGTTGATAAAGTAAATGTAAACGGAGGTGCTATTGCAATCGGACATCCGATCGGAGCATCTGGAGCTAGAATTTTAGTAACCTTGCTTCATGAAATGATCAAAATTCGAGCTAAAAGAGGACTTGCAACCCTTTGCATTGGTGGTGGAATGGGAATTGCAATGTGTATCGAGCGAAATTTTATTGATCATAAATAATCCTTAATGGATTTTAAAAACCTTAAGGTAAGAAAAGAACAATCGATCGGGTTTGTTCAAATCGATAGAGTTGCGGATAAAAATTCTTTAAATATTGAGACCTCTAAAGAAATTCTCCAAGCTCTTAAAAACTTTGATCAAGATAATTCTATCAAATGTATCGCAATCGAGGGTAATCAAAAACTATTTTCGCCAGGAGCAGACATTAAAGAGTTACAATCGTTAAATCAAAATACTGCTATTGAAAAAAAATTATTCGCTGCATTTGATGAAATTTACAACATAAAAAAACCAGTGATTGCTTTAGTAGAAGGTTTTGCTTTGGGGGGTGGAATGGAACTTGCGCTTATTTGTGATTTTATTATTGCATCTGAGAATGCAAAATTTGCCCAACCAGAAATTAATTTAGGTTTAATTCCAGGTATTGGGGGCACACAAAGATTAAAGCATTACGCAGGTAAGTATAATGCAAATTATTTATGTATGACTGGAGAAATGATCACTGCCCAACAAGCGCACAATATAGGAATTGTAAGTGTTGTTTTGCAAGCTAATGAATTTAAAGAAGGTTCACATAAAATATTAAAATTAATTTCAGAAAAACCTCTTTCAAGTTTAATGGAGATTAAAAGACTTATTAATAATAACAATTCTATTAATGAGGAAAGACAGACATTCTATAAGTTATTAGATAGTGAAAATAAAAAAATTGGTATTAAAAGTTTTTTTGAAAAAACAAAACCAGAATGGAAATAAGCAGTTGTTTAAAAACTTTGTAAAAAAATTCCAAAAAGTTAATAAAGGAAAAATTTTTTATCGCATAGGTGGTTTTGGTACGCCACTTTTATTATTGCATGGTTATCCGCAAAATCATTTTATGTGGAATAAAATTGCAGATGAACTTACAAAATATTTTACAGTTATTCTTCCAGATCTTAGAGGATATGGTCAAAGCTTTGTTCTTAAAGGAGATCGTCAACATCTTAATTATTCAAAAAGAGAAATGGCAAAGGATATGGTTCAATTAATGAATAATATCGGCTACAAAAAATTTTTACTCGGTGGACATGATCGTGGGGGTCGTGTTGCTCATAGGCTAGCACGAGACCATCGAGATAAAGTGATCGCATTAAGCGTGATGGATATTTGTCCAACGCTAGATATGTACAATGCAACAGATCAAGATTTTGCAACTAACTATTTTCATTGGTTCTTTTTAATTCAACCTAAATTTATTCCAGAAAATTTTATAGCTAAAGATCCTGGGACTTGGCTTAACTATTGTCTTAAAAAATGGTCTGGTGGATTTAATTTTAAAGGAATGGAAAAAAATTATTTAAAATATTTTAAAGATTATAAAAGAATACATTCAAGCTGCGAAGATTATCGGGCAGGGGCAAGCATCGATTTAGTCCATGATAAGAAGGATTTAAATAAAAAACTAAATATCCCCGTTCAGGTGCTATGGGGTAAAAATGGCAGAGTAGGTAGAAAATTTAAACCATTAAAAGTTTGGCAAAAATACACGACTAAGAAAGTTGAAGGAAAGGGATTTGACTGTAAGCATTTTATTGCTGAAGAAGCTCCAAAACAAACGTTACAGGAGCTTTTGAGTTTTTTTACTAAATACTCAAACTTTTAATTACTAACGTAAGCCGAAGCTCCTCTATTATTTAAGTTTATATCTAGATTTTTGTTAATAGGCGGGAATGCTCTTTGTTGACAATCCATTCTTGGGCAAGTTCGACAATTGACGCCAATTGCAATGGGTGCATTTTCATCTTTTAAATTTAGAGTGTCTGCATAAATAAAATCTTTTGCGTATTGCGCTTTACAGCCTAAGCCAATACTTAGAATACTTCGATAAATTCCATGTCTTCCAATTCCTTTTTCAATAGTACGTGCAATACAAACATATTTTTCACCATCCGGCATTTTAGATAAAGCCGAATGAATTTTTCCTGGCAACATGAAAGCAGAATGAATATTCCATCTTGGACAAGCGCCACCGTAACGAGGTATTTGAATTCCAGATAATGATAATCGTTTTGAAATATTTCCTGCAATATCGGTTCTTAACATATGAAAAGGTATTCCCTTCATTTTAGGATCTTGTAAACAAGTCACTCGATGCGCAACTTGTTCAAACGATACCGAAAACGTATGTTGTAATAATTCTAGATCATAACGATGTTTTCTGCATTCTTCATAAAATAATTTGTAAGGCATTAAAATTGCAGCGGCTGTATAATTAACCAGTGAAATCGTTGTAAGTTTTTTAGCTGTATCAGATGGAAAGTTATAATCTTTAAGATAACTTTCAATTAAGTCTAATGCTTCTGCTTGAACAATTTGAGCCGCACAGTAAATTTTTTTTGTGTCGAGAGTTAGATAGTCAGATAAATATAAAGTTCTTTTTTCTGGAACATATCTTTTTAAGAAAAATTCATCATTTTTTGGAACCACATCTACTACATCAATTTTGTGATGTTTTTTTAAATATTCAACTAACAAAACATGACGTGTTCTATGATTTCTATTAACTTGGTTAAAAATTTTATTTGCATATTCTTCTAATTTTGAAAAATAATTTTGATATTCTTGCAAGAAATCTGAAACTGCTTCTCCAGGAAATGTTGCTTTAGGATTTGCAACATTCTCACCAGAAATAACTTCAAGTTTATCATAAATTTCAGAATTCTTTTTTCTATAAACATCACCTAGACGAATAAGCGCTTTTGAAATTAATGGATTTGTTTCAATTAGATCTTTCACTTCTAGATTGGTAATATCTAAGTCTTCAAATAAGTTATCACTTAATAATTCTTGCAGATCATGAACTAAGTTTAAATTATCATCTTTTGATAATTTTTTTAGATCTAGGTTTAAGATTTCTGAAGCCTTTATTAGTAAATCAGCACTTACTTTTCTCTTGCCTGACTCAATTAAGTTTAAATAACTTGGCGAGATTTCGAGCTTTTTTGAAAGGTCTCCCTGGCTAATATTTAGCTTTCTTCTTGCTGTTTTTATCTTAAAACCTAGTTGTTTACTCATAAAAATTTACAAAATTTTCAAATTGTAAATATATTATTAAAGTTTTTATTACAAATTTACAAGCATTATCAACGAAAATATTTGAAAATTCATTAAATGTAAATATTGTAAATTTATTAACAAAAAGGAGAAATAAACAATGACACACCGAGAAAAGCATAAAATTGAAAGCAATTGCGTTTCATTTAATGACGACTGTTACAATGAAACAAACAGCTACGCGGACAGCGTTAAAGCTATGAATACTTTAGAGAAGCAAATTTTTACTAATGCGGTTTCATCGGTTTATAAAACAGGTCAATCTTTTATTAACTATTTAGAAGCAAAGCTATCCATGAAACAAAATAAGAATGGTGGATCTACGAATGCTTAATACAACTGATACTTTAGTTAAAAAAAGATTAGAAAGTGTAATTGCAAATTATTCTGAAGAAGATGTCGAAAAGTTAAGAGGAACGTTTAACGTTGAGTATACAGTTTCAAAAAATTTATCTAAAAAACTTTGGAAATTATTAAATACTGAAAAGTACATTAATACTTTAGGTGGCTTATCTGGCAATCATGCTGTTCAGCATGCAAAGGCAGGTTTAAAAGCTATTTATTTATCAGGCTGGCAAGTGGCAGCAGATGCCAATTCAGCTGGCGAAATGTATCCTGATCAAAGTTTATATCCTTATGATAGTGCTCCAAAGTTAGTTGAAAGCATGATCAATGCTTTAATGCGAGCAGATCAAATTCAATACATGGAAGTGTTAGAGGGAAAAATGGATCCTAAAAATAGTATTGATTATCAAATGCCAATTATTGCAGATGGAGAAGCTGGATTTGGTGGTCCATTAAATGTTTATGAACTTACTAAAAGATTTATAAAAGCAGGTGCAGCGGGTGTTCATTTTGAAGATCAATTAGCTGCTGAAAAAAAATGTGGGCATATGGGAGGAAAAGTTTTAATCCCAACACAGAATGCAATTAGAAATCTTAAAGCTGCACGCCTTGCATCTAGAGTGATGAATGTACCTTTAGTAATTCTTGCACGAACAGATGCTAATGCTGCAAAATTAATTACAAGCGATTGTGATGAGAATGACAAACCTTTTTTAACAGGAGAAAGATCTAGTGAAGGATTTTATTATGTTAGAGATGGAATAGAACAAGCTATTTCTAGAGGTCTTGCTTATGCTCCTTATTGCGATCTAATTTGGTGCGAGACTGCAAAACCAGATTTAAATGAAGCAAAAATTTTTGCAGATGCAATCCATAAAAAATATCCAGGAAAATTACTGGCATACAATTGCTCACCTTCATTTAACTGGAAAAAATATTTATCAGAAAATGAGATGCAAACGTTCCAGCAAAAATTAGGAGAGATGGGTTATAAATTTCAATTTATTACCCTTGCAGGTTTCCACGTGCAAAATTATTCCGTATTTAAGTTTGCACAAAGCTATAAAAAAGATGGAATGGCAGCTTACTCTAAAATTCAGCAACAAGAATTTGAAGCTGAAAAAGATGGTTACACTGCTGTTAAACATCAAAGAGAAGTTGGAACAACTTACTTTGATACCATTGCGCAAATTATTAGTTCTGGAAAAACTTCAACCACTGCAATGAGTGGTTCAACGGAATCTGAACAATTTTAGTTAATTAACCCAGGGCCCGATTTAATCGTCGGGCTCTTACCTTTTACAAGTGTTAATCCCAAGCAAAGAATAAAGAGTACAATTTCTAAGCACGCCACTTACAATTAGACCAATCGCAAGCCAGCCCCAAGGACTGATCATTCCTAATGC
>NZ_JAYQPI010000039.1:0-6912 GCF_038145245.1 Candidatus Allofontibacter sp.
ATGAAACAAGATTACTCTGTAAAAGATATCTTAAATGCTGTTGATGATATTTTAACAACTAAAATTTCAGAAAAACAAATTCAAAATGAGACAAAAGATATTTTAAACGCAGTAGATGGTATCCTAAAACTTCAGAATATCGAATACCCTTCAAAAAAAATAATTGATCAAAAATCAATAAAAATTGATGATAATAAAAAAATATTTAAAAACTTTGTGCCAAAAAAAGAAAATTTAAATAAACTTGAAACAAAAAATGAAAATTTAAATAAAAAAGAAAACAAAAAAAAATATGATTTATTAGTAATAAATAATGCTAAAGATGTTTTAATATTAAACCGTATTATTTTTAAATGATAATTGAATGCGCTTGCAAAAAATATAAATTTGCAGTTAAGGCTGAAGAAATTGGCATTAATGGTCGAGTTGTCCAGTGTGGAGTTTGCGATCAAAAATGGTTTCAAGAACCTGCAAGTTCTGAAGAGTTTAAGATCTTAAAAGAAAATGCTATTAAAGAAGAAAAAGAAAAAAAAGAAGAAAAAGATAAAGATCAAAAATCAATAAAGGAAAAATCTACTAAAAACTATGTTCCAATTAAGTATGAGAATAAAAGTAATTTAAATTATAATAAAATCTTTTTATCTATTCTAATTATCTTAATAATTGGAATGACTATTATTTTTGAAAATAAAGAATTTATCCTTAGTAAAAATCCACAGTTTACTGATTTCTATAGTCTTTTAGAGGAATTTGCTGAGTATTTAAAAACATATTATACAAATTTTATAGAAACATTTATACCAAAACAGAAATAAAAAAATTTATGAGTTTAATTACTGGATTAATACTTTTTGTGATTGGAGTTATCGGAACTATCTTATTTTTTATATTCTTATCTTGGGTTGAAAATAACAAAAAATAATTAAAAACAAAGTTTTGAAATTAAAAAATAAATTTCCATTCCTTTGGTCTGATAAGAATAAGCAATTGCTAAAAGAAACAAAACAAAACTAATCCATATAAAAATTGCTGATTTTTTCATACAATCTGCCTTTCAATTCTTGATATGGTTTTTTCCTCAATTGGATAATTAATAATTGCTCCAAATACACCAAGCGCAATTGATATATACCAAACAATATCATAGGAACCTGTCAAATCGTAAACTTTTCCCCCCAGCCAACCTCCTAAAAAGGCACCAACTTGATGAAATAAAAAAGCAATACCATAAAGCATACTCATATTTTTAACTCCAAATACTGTTGTAATTGTTCCTTGAGTTGGCGGTATTGTTGATAGCCAAAGTATTCCCATTAATGAAGCGAATACATAAGCAGTGAGGTTTGAAACTGGAAATAGAATAAAAATTAAAATAATTACTGCACGTGATCCATAAATAAAACTTAAGATTAAAGGCTTTCGAATTTTAGATCCTAAAAATCCTGCATAATAAGTACCAAAAATATTAAATAATCCTATTAATGCCAAAACAATAGTCCCAATTTGGGGTGATAAACCTTTATCAATCAAAAATGCTGGAGCATGCGTCATAATAAAAAGAATATGAAAACCACATACAAAAAAACCAAAACATAACAACCAGAAACCTTTATGACTAAAAGCCTCCCTCAATACTTCTTTTAATGATAAATCTTGAATGGATGTTTGTTGAATTGGCTTTTCAAACATAGGAATAGCAAGCGCTAACATTATTAAAGAAAAAACAGATAAAATTCCAAAAGCTAAAGTTGGACCAAAATTTTGCAATAATGTTAATGATGCAGGTAACATTATAAATTGTCCAAGAGATGCACTCGACATTGCAATTCCAATTGAAACACTTCTTTTCTCTGGAGTTACAGATCGACTAATTGCCCCAAAGATTGGAAACGTAACGCCTGATATTCCAATTCCTAAAATTCCAGATGCAATAACAAATCCTGTTTTGGTTGAAAGAGTACCCATTAAAAATAAACCTAGCGAATAAAGAATGCTGCCAATAAATACGACAACACCAGCTCCAATCTTGTCAGAAATTCTTCCAGCAAAAGGTTGCCAAATTCCCCACATTAAATTTTGAAAAGCAAGACCCATTGCAAACACTTCTCTGCCCCATAGATTTTTTTCACTAATAGGAATTAAAAAAATTCCAAAGGAATGTCTAATCCCAAATGCAAGCGCAAGTAGAATTGAACCAGCAATTAACACAAATATTGGCTGTCTAAATTTATCAAACACTTGAAACATACTCATTAACTAATAACATTATTTAATAAATAATAAATTTATATAATGAGTAACAAAGTATTTAGAATTTTATTTGGTCTTTTAGTTATTTCTGCAATAGCAATGTTAGCTTATTACCGTGAAACTGGCAGAACTGCTTTTAACAGTGATTTATTTTTCTGGTCATTATTCTTTGGTGCCATCGCGGCATTAATTGATGGCAGCTTAGGAATGGCATACGGAGTAACGGGTGTTGCATTTTTATTAGGGTATGGAATTCCTCCTGTAAAAGCTATTGCATATATTCATATAGCTGAAATTTTTGTCTCTGGTTCATCAGGATTAAATCACTGGCGCATAGGAAATGTTGATACTAAACTGTTTAAAAAACTTTTAATCCCTGGAATTATTGGCGCAATTCTTGGAGCCTTAGTGATAACTAAAATTAAAATTCCTTACTTATCTATAATAATTTCAATTTATTTATTATTTATGGGTATATTTTTAATTGCAAGAGCCTACTCAAGCATTAAGTTACACTTTAAACAAAAAAATTCCGTTATTACGCCCCTTGCAATAACAGGTGGATTTGTTGATGGTGCCGGCGGTGGTGGTTGGGGGCCTGTCGTAACAACAAGTTTACTGGGTGGAAAAATGTTACCAAAAAAAGTTATTGGAACTGTAAATGCTACAGAATTTTTTATTAATTTAGCCTCGGCTACTTCTTTTTTATTTTTAATAAAAGTTACAAATTGGGAAGCATTAGCTGGACTGATAATTGGTGGTTTTTTAATAATGCCTTATGCAGCAAAAGCCACGTCTAAAATGAGTGTTAAAATGATTTTAACTGTTGTTGGATTATTAGTTACAATTATTAGTTTAAGAAAAATAATTTTATTTTTTATATAAAATTATAAAAAATTATTGCAATTATTGTCGGACCAATTGCAGATAAAAATAAATATAGAGGACTAATAATATTTCTTTGAAATTTTCCGCATAAAATTGAATAACCAGCAGGATTTGGCGCATTAGCAATTACAGTTAATCCGCCGCCAGTTATCGCTCCTGCCGCCAGTGCATATTTAAATTGATCAGAAAGTCCTTCAACTAAAGAACCTAGATAAGTAAGAGCAGCGTTATCTGTTATTGCTGTCAAAGCAGTAGCTGCATAGTAAATTTGATCTGGAGTTAACTTGTTTAATAAAGGCTGTAGCCACCATTTTTGTTGTCCTCCTAAAATTACCAAACCCGTTAAAAATAATGATACTAAAAAAGCTTCTTTTAAAATTAATTTATTTTGAAACTGGTCGTATGACGCTGCTAGACCTAAAAAAATTACAAAGATTCCCAAAAAAATAATTAAATCGTGAACAAAAACTATGAGACCCACTAATAAAATCAAATGAATTAGTAAAATAAAAAAAGGAATATTATTTTCCTTTATATTAAGTTTTGAAACTTTAACTAATTCTTTTCTAAAGATCAGTGTTAAAATTAAACTATTTGTAAAAACAGCCAAAGCCGTTCTCCAGCCAAATGTGCTAAACATAAAAGATAAATCCCAATTCCACTTAGCAGCAACCATTAATATAGGTGGAGCAGCAAAAGGAGTCATAGCCCCTCCTATGCTAACATTTACAAATAAAGTTCCGACAATTCCGTACTTAAATTTATTCGAAATATTTTTTGAATAAAAATGATCTTTAAGAATTAATGCAGCCAGAGTCATGGCTGCCGGCTCAGTTATAAAGGAACCTAAAAGGGGCACAAATGTCATTGTAACCAAAAAAAGTCGCAAAGACTGGTTGATGGGTAATAATCGTGAAATTTGTTTAACACAGGTTAATGAAAAATTTAATATAGGTTTGCTTGCCGCTATAACCATAATTGCGAATACAAATAATGGTTCAACATAACTTTGGTTATTTAAATAATTTACTGTCTGATTTTTGCCAGCCAAAATAAAAAAAAATATAACAAGAATTATTGCCCAGAAACCAAATACAATTTCAACTTCACCAAGCATGTGTAATATTTTTTCATGCTTAGAATATTTATGAGCTAAATTTTTAAAAATTTTAACTGAAAATGTATGTAGAATTGCAATTGCAAATATAAACGAAGCAATAAAATGGATTGGAATATCAAGCATTGTTAATATCTATATCAGTTTGAAATAATTAAACTACTTTTTAAAATAAGAAAATCTTTTTTCTTTATAAATCAATTTAGCTAAGTAATAAAAGATTACACCAATAAAAACTGAAAAAATTAAGTTTGTAAATATTGTTAGAATCATAACATTAAATTTTGTATAAATTTCAATTTTACTTTTTTCATTAATTTCTCTTAAAAATTCCCAATCAACGATATCAAGTCCTGTTTTAATCAAAATTGCAGCTAAAATTGCTAGCGGGATTATTTTAACTAATGGAGCAAGAACAAAAACAATAAGAGTAAGTGTTATTGAGTGAATCATTCCAGATATCGGGGTTTTTCCTCCTGTTTTAAGATTAACTACAGTTCGCATTGCAGCGCCTGTTGCAGCTAAAGCACCAAATAAACCTGCAACAAAATTTCCAACTCCTTGACCAATAGACTCTTTGTTTGGAAGATGTTTTGTAAGAGTAATTCGATCATGTACTACTGCAGTCAATAAACTGTCTATAACCCCAACTAATGCAAGTGCTGTAGAATAAAAAAGTACTGCTAAATATTGGTTAGGTTGTGGTAAGGTAAAATGAAACGACGGAAGTCCTTTTGGTATATCTCCAATTAATTCTTGTTGTGAAAAAAACAAGTAAGATAAAAGAGAACCCAAAAACAAAACAATAATTGAAGATGGTATAATTTTATTAATTTTTTTTGGGATAAAGAAAAGAATAAGAAGACCAAAAGAACCTATAAAAAGAGCCTGTCCATTAACATTTGAAATATTTTGTAAATTTGCAAGAGCACTAATCACTTGTGGTTTTGCACCAAGACCAAATAAAATGGTAAGCTGAAGAGAAATAATAATTAAACCAACGCCAGACATAAAGCCTGAACAAACACAGTAAGGAATTTTATTAATTAAATTTCCAAGTCTAAAAATACCAATAAAAATTTGAATTAATCCTGAAAAAGTGACACAAAAAAAAACAATTTCTGGCTGATCCCTAAACTCTAAAAAGGCTGCTGCAATAATGACAACCATTGGACCTGTTGGTCCTGAAATCTGACCTGGAGTTCCACCAAACATTGCAGCTAAAAATCCAACAATAATTGAACTGTAAATTCCAGTTAATGGCCCGAGTCCTGAAACAGCTCCCCAAGCTAGACCTAGTGGTAAAGCAATAATTCCAGCTGTAACTCCTCCATAAATATCTCCCTTTATAAACTTTTTATTAAATCCGTGAAAAATTTTCATTTACTATTTTTTTTATATAATTTTAATTTTCAAGATATATTAATAAAATTAGAATAATTAAAGCAAAGTTAATAATGAACAATAAAATTTTAACTACTATCTCAGGAAGTTTACCAAAGCCAAATTGGCTAGCGGAACCTGAAAAACTTTGGTCTCTATGGTTATTAGAAGGAGAAGAACTTAAAGTAGGAAAAAGAAAAGCAATAAAAATTGCCGTTAATAATCAAATAAATTCTGGACTGTCAATTATTGGTGATGGGGAACAAACAAGACAACACTTTGTTACAACGTTTATAGAACATTTGAGTGGTGTTGATTTTAATAATAAAAAAATCGTAAGAATTAGAAATCGATACGATGCGAGTGTTCCTGTTGTATTTGGTGACATAGTAAGAGAAAGATCTGTATTTGTTGAAGATGCTAAATACTTAAGATCTTTAACAAAACTTCCAATAAAATACACACTGCCAGGCCCTATGACGATGGTGGATACATTATATGATGATTATTATCAAAGTAGAGAAAAATTAGCAGAAAAATTTGCAGAAGTTTTAAATCATGAAGCTCAAGAGCTTGTGGACGCAGGCGTTGATTACATTCAATTTGATGAGCCTGCATTTAATGTTTTTTTTGATGAAGTAAAAGATTGGGGAATTAAAATTTTAGAAAAAGCAGCGAACAATCTTAAAGCTAAAACAATTGTTCATATTTGCTACGGATATGGAATTGAGGCAAATATTAACTGGAAAAATAGCTTAGGTAACGAATGGAGGCAATATGAGAATGTATTTCCACTACTCGCTAAAAGTAAAATTGATCAAATAAGTTTGGAGTGTCAAAACTCTAAAGTTCCAATGGATTTAATTGAATTGTTAAAGGGAAAGAAAATTTTAGTAGGCGCAATAGATGTAGCCACAAAAAAAATTGAGACTCCAGAACAAGTTGCTAATATTTTAAGAAATGCTACTAAATTTGCAGAACCAAAAAATATTTTAGGTTGCACAAATTGTGGATTAGTTACTTTTTCTCAAGAAGTTGCAAATGCAAAAATGAAATCTTTAGCGCTTGGCGCACAGATTGTTAATAATGAATTTGGACTAGAATAATTATTATTGTGCTGTCCAGCCACCGTCTATTGGAATATTTGCACCTGTAATCTCTGATGCACTATCAGAGCATAAAAAATAAATTAAATCTGCAATATGTGATTTTTGCACAAATCTTAAAGATGGCTGTTTATCTTTTAAAAGTTGAATTTGTGCTTTAGCATTAGA
>NZ_JAYQPI010000040.1:0-6712 GCF_038145245.1 Candidatus Allofontibacter sp.
CCCATACCACCCATTCCGCCTGGCATTCCACCGCCACCAGAATTAGAATTTTTATCTTCAGGTTTGTCAGCAATCATGGCTTCAGTTGTAATAAGTAGACCTGCTATTGAAGAGGCATCTTGAAGAGCTGTTCTTACAACTTTAGTTGGGTCGATAATACCTTTTGCAAACATATCGCAATATTCACCACTTTGAGCGTCATAACCTTGAGAAGGTTTTTTGCCCTCTATAAGTTTTCCAACAATTACTGATCCATCAACTCCAGCATTGCTTGTGATTTGTCTTATTGGATATTGTAAGGCTTTTCTAATTATTTCAACACCAGCTTTTTGGTCATCACCTTTTGGCTTTAAATTGTTTAGAGCTTCAGATGCATATAGTAATGCACATCCACCACCAACAACTACACCTTCTTGTACAGCTGCTCTAGTAGCGTTAAGCGCATCCTCTACTCTATCTTTTCGCTCTTTAACTTCTACTTCTGTAGCGCCACCAACTTTAATAATAGCAACACCACCCGCAAGCTTAGCTAATCTTTCTTGTAGTTTTTCTTTATCGTAGTCAGAAGTAGTTTCTTCAATTTGTTTTCTAATTTGACCACATCTTGCCTCTATCTCTGATTTTTTACCTGCTCCATCAACGATAGTTGTGTTGTCTTTATCAACTCTGATTTTTTTACACTGACCAAGATCTTTCAACTTAACATTTTCAAGTTTAATACCAAGATCGTCGGATATAACCTGTCCACCAGTTAAGATAGCAATATCTTCTAACATTGATTTTCTTCTATCACCAAAGCCAGGAGCCTTAACTGCTACGACTTTTAAACCACCTCTTAATTTATTCACAACTAAAGTTGCAAGAGCTTCTCCCTCTACATCTTCAGCTATAATTAAAAATGGTCGGCTAGATTGAACAACAGATTCCAATAGAGGAACCATAGGTTGTAGGTTAGTTAATTTTTTTTCTGTGATAAAAATTAATGGATCTTCTAATTCCGCGATCATTTTATCTGCATTAGTAATAAAGTATGGAGACAGATAACCTCTATCAAATTGCATACCTTCAACTACATCAAGTTCTGTTGAAAGACCTTTAGCTTCTTCAACAGTGATAACGCCTTCGTTACCAACTTTTTGCATTGCTTTTGCAATCATGTCTCCAATTTCTTTTTCACCATTTGCAGAGATAGTTCCAACTTGAGCAATTTCTTCACTAGTTTTTACTTTTTTTGAACTTTCTTTAATTCTAGTAATTACTGTTTCTACTGCTAAATCAATTCCTCTTTTTAAATCCATTGGATTCATTCCAGCAGCAACATATTTACAGCCTTCTCTTGCGATTGCTTGCGCTAAAACTGTTGCAGTTGTTGTACCGTCACCAGCTTCTTCATTAGTTTTGCTAGCAACTTCTTTAACCATTTGAGCTCCCATGTTTTCAAATTTATCCTCAAGCTCAATTTCTTTTGCGACAGTAACTCCATCTTTAGTTATTCTAGGCGCACCGAACGACTTATCTATAACTACATTTCGCCCTTTAGGTCCTAATGTTACCTTCACTGCATTTGCAAGTATATCAACACCTTTAAGCATTGCATTTCTTGCATCTGTATCAAATCTTACAATTTTACCTGCCATTTTTTTTCTCCTTGTTTATATTTTAATTATTTTTTCTTAGACATGATGCCCATGATGTCAGACTCTTTCATGATGCTATATTCTACTCCGTCAATCTTAACTTCAGTTCCCGACCATTTTCCAAATAGAACCAAGTCTCCAATTTTAACTTCCATTGGTAAAATTTTTCCATCTTCAGTTTTTGCTCCAGGTCCAACAGCAATAACTTTTCCCTCAGAAGGTTTTTCTTTGGCAGTATCTGGTATAATTATTCCACCTGCTGTTTTTTCTTCTCCATCTAAAGGTTGAACAAGAACGCGATCGTGTAAAGGTCTAAAGTTCATTAATTTAATTCTCCGTAAAATTAGTTGTTAATCAAAATATAACTTCGTACAATAATGTACCCGATGCTATATGATGCTTGATCTATTAAATTTCAAGGGGTGGATATTACAATAAAATAGCTAAAACACTATATTTTATTAGCTTTTTTTGATTTGATTTATATGGAACATCCAAAATTATACTTTATAAAGTACAGCTCTTATGACGCTAAACCAAGACTTAACTAAAAATAAAAAGCAAAAAAATAATTATAAACCTAATGATTTAGAGGCATTTTGGATGCCATTTACTGCAAATCAAGACTTTAAAAAAGATCCAAGAATAGTTTCAAAATCTAAAGGTATGTACTATTACACTCCTAGTGGAGATAAAGTTTTAGATGCAGTTGCAGGTTTATGGTGCTGTAATGCAGGACATAATAGAGAAGAAATTGTAAAAGCAATCCAAGAACAAGCCGCTGAGTTAGATTTTGTTCCTTCCTTTCAAGCGGGTCATTATAAAGCTTTTGAATTAAGTAATAAATTAACAGATATTTCTCCGGAAAATTTAAATCATGTTTTTTATAGTAATTCCGGTTCAGAAGCAGTTGAAACAGCTTTAAAAATTGCTTTAGCGTATTTTAGATCCATAGGACAGCCATCAAAAAGAATTTTAATAGGTCGTGAAAGAGGTTATCATGGAACAGGTTTTGGTGGATTATCGGTAGGTGGAATAGTTAATAATAAAAAACAATTCGAGAGATTTTTACCAGAAGTTTACCATCTTCCACATACGCACAATTTAGAACATAACTCATATTCAAAAGGACAACCAGCTTGGGGAGCTCATCTTGCTGATGATTTGTTAAAACAAATTGAAAAACACGGTGCAATTAATATTGCGGCAGTTATTGTTGAACCAGTTGCTGGTTCAACAGGAGTTTTAATTCCACCAGTTGGTTATTTGGAAAAACTAAGAAAGATTTGCACGGATAATAATATACTTTTAATATTTGATGAAGTGATCACTGGTTTTGGAAGGTTAGGAAAACCATTTGCCGCAGACTTTTTTAATATTGAACCTGACTTAATGACCACAGCAAAAGGATTGACCAGCGGAACTGTACCGATGGCAGCAACTTTTGTTTCAGATAAAATTTATAAGGTTTTTATGCAAGGAGATCCTAAAGTAATAGATTTTTTTCATGGATATACTTATTCAGCGCACCCATTAGCGTGCGCAGCTGCAATTGCAACACTGCAAGTTTATAAAAAAGATAATTTATTATTTAGAGCTTCTGAAATTGCTAACTATTGGGAAAATGCTTTGCATTCATTAAAGGGCACTAAACATATAATCGATATAAGAAATCTTGGATTAATAGGAGCAATAGAATTAGAGTCTATTACAGATAAGCCATCAAGAAGAGCGTACAATGTTCTTTGTGAAGCTTTCAAAGATCAAAGATTATTTGTAAGGGTTACAGGAGATATTATTGCTTTATCCCCACCTTTGATTATTGAAAAAACAGAAATAGATTTAATCATAGAAAGATTAAAGAAAACAATTAATTCTACACAATAATTTTAAATTTATGAATAATCCTGTTTTTTTAAGCGGGTTAAATAAAATTTTTTCAAAATTTGATATTTATTTTATTGAT
Source organism: Candidatus Allofontibacter sp. (assembly GCF_038145245.1). Taxonomy (GTDB): domain Bacteria; phylum Pseudomonadota; class Alphaproteobacteria; order Pelagibacterales; family Pelagibacteraceae; genus Fontibacterium. The sequence continues at coordinate 3,604 of NZ_JAYQPI010000040.1, forward strand.
CTATGGGGTGTAATTCATAATGGCATTGAGTGTTACCCTGAAGCATTAAAATCACTAAAAAATTTAAAAAAAAGCAAGACAATCGTATTAATTTCTAATGCGCCAAGACCCAGAGTTAGTGTTGAAAAATTTTTAAATAAAATAAATTTTAGTAAAAAATTTTATAATTATTTATTTACTTCTGGTGATTTAACTCGCTTTTACCTTAAGAATATTACTAAAAATAAATCTTTTTATCATTTGGGCCCAGTTAGAGATAAAAGTTTATTTTTTAATTTAGGACTAAAAAAAACTTCAATAAATAATGCAGACTTTGTAGTTTGTACTGGAGTAAATAATAATAAAGATAGTATTAAAAAATACTTAACTGTTTTAAAGAAAATCAAACAAAAAAATTTAAAAATGATTTGTGCTAATCCAGATTTAATTGTTCACAGAGGCGGTCGGGCAGAATACTGCGCTGGATCAATTGCAAAATTATATGAAAAAATGGGTGGCAAAGTAAAGTATTTTGGTAAGCCCTATAAATATTTTTATAAATATATTTTTATGACGCTTAAAAAAAAATATAAAAAAAATATAAATAAAAATAAAATTCTTGTTATAGGTGATAATTTAGATACCGATATCGCAGGAGCTAATAATCTTAAAGTTAAAAATTTATTTGTAGCTGGTGGTATTCATAGATCTGAGTGGAATAAAAATAATATAAATTTAATTAAATTTGTAATTAAGAAAAATAAAGATTTTAAAATTAATTATTTTCAGAACGAATTAGTTTGGTAAATGAAAATTTATAACGATATTAACCTAGTTGATAAAAAATACCTTAATTCTGTTTTAGCAATAGGAAATTTTGACGGTGTACATTTAGGACATCAGGAACTTTTAAGAAAAGCTTATATTTTTTCGCGTAAGGTAAATAAAAAATTTGGCATTTTTACATTTGATCCTTTACCTAAAGATTTTTTTAATAAGACTGATAATAAAATTTTAAATATTAATGACAAGATAGATATTATAAAAAAATTTCGTGCGGATTTTTTTATTAAACAAAATTTTAATCGCAATTTTTCTAAAATAAGTCATGATAATTTTGCTAAAATAATTCTTTTAAAAAAATTAGCAGTTCATAGTATTTTTATTGGTAAAGATTTTAAATTCGGGTTCAAAAGAAAAGGTAATATATCTTTCTTAAAAAAATTATCAGATAATAACAATTTTAAAATTTTTATAATTAATTTTAAAAAATTTAATAATTATAAAATTTCTTCATCAAAAATTAGAACCTTAATACAAACTGGGAGAGTTAAACTTGCTAATAAAATCATGGGAAGGCCATGGTCAATTTCCGGCAGAGTTATTCGGGGTAAAAAATATGGAAGGCGCATAGGGTTTCCAACGGCAAATATTAAAATATTTAATCAGATTAACCCACTGTTTGGTGTTTACTCTGTTAAAATTATTTTTAACCAAAACTCCTATAATGGAATTGCTAATTTTGGTGTAAGACCAACATTTGGAGGTTCAAGTCCCGTTTTAGAAGTTAATGTTTTTGAAAAAAATCATAATTTTTATAATAAAAATATCAAAGTTTTGTTCATTGACTTTATTAGAAAAGAGAAAAAATTTAAAAATAGTTCAATGCTGGTTAGTCAGATTAAGAAAGATATTAAAGTAGCTAAAATTAGTTTAAACAAAAAATAATGTCAGAAATTAAAATAAATCTTCCTGCTACCTCTTTTCCTATGAAGGCAAATTTACCTACGAAAGAGCCTGAAATACTTAAATTTTGGAAGCAAATTAACCTTTATCAAGAATTAAGATCTAACAGTAAAGGTCGAGAAAAATTTGTTCTACATGATGGACCTCCTTATGCGAACGGACATATTCATATTGGAACCGCATTAAATAAAATTTTAAAAGATATTGTTGTAAGATTTAATCAAATGACAGGCAAAGATGCCCCTTACGTTCCAGGATGGGATTGTCATGGGTTGCCAATAGAATGGAAAGTAGAAGAAGAATATAAAAAAAAAGGAAAAAATAAAGACACTGTTCCTGCTAATGAATTCAGAAAAGAATGTAGAGAATTTGCAAAAAGTTGGATCGAAATTCAAAAAAAAGAATTTAATAGATTAGGAGTAAATGGAGACTGGGAGAATTATTATACGACCATGAGTAAATCTTCAGAAGCTCAAATAACAAGAGAAATTAGTAAATTTATAATTAATGGTGGATTATATAGAGGCTTTAAACCAGTTTTATGGTCTGTTGTTGAATCGACAGCTTTAGCTGATGCAGAGGTTGAATATTATGATCATACTTCTAATACAATTTATTCAAAGTTTTTAATTAAGTCTGGTCCTGAAAAATTTTTAAATTGCAACGTTGTTATTTGGACAACAACTCCTTGGACTATTCCTTGTAATAGAGCCTTAGCTTTTAATAATAAAATTAATTATTCTATTGTTAAAATAAATAATAATGAAAAAATTATTGTTGCAGAAAAATTAATAGAAAAAGTTTTAGCAGATTGCGCAATTACAAAACATGAAATTATTGAAAGTTTTTCAGGATCCGAATTAAAAAATATCAATTGCAATCATCCCTTCAAAGATATTGGTTATACTTTTGATGTTCCTATGCTTGATGCTAATTTTGTTAATTTAGAACAGGGAACAGGAATTGTTCATTGTGCACCTAGTCATGGACCAGATGATTACTATTTGTGTTTGAACAATAATATACAAGCCTTTGATACAATCGATGATAAAGGATATTATACAAAAAATATTATTAAATTTTCTGGCACTCATATTTTTAAAGCAGATGAGATTATTATTAATGAGTTGAATAATTTATCAAGATTGTTAGGCAAAGGTAAACTGAAGCATAGCTATCCACATTCTTGGAGATCTAAAGCACCGTTAGTTCATAGAGCTACACCTCAATGGTTTATATCGATGGAAACAAATGATCTCAGAAAAAAATCTATTGCTGCAATTGGCAATACAAAATTTTATCCAGCTGTTGGACAAAATAGATTAAGATCAATGATAGAAACAAGACCAGATTGGTGTGTTTCTCGACAAAGAGTTTGGGGAGT
>NZ_JAYQPI010000041.1:0-6658 GCF_038145245.1 Candidatus Allofontibacter sp.
TAAAAAGACGTATAAAAAAATTCGTCTTAATTTCATTATCTGCTGAGTGCTTTTATAAATAAATATAAAGCGCTATGGTCTAAATTACCTCGTCCAGATTTTACAGTCTTTGAGTAAAGCTCTTGTACTTTTTTAGCTATGGGTAAATTAAGCTTATATTTTTTGGCAGTTGCAACTATATTATTCATATCTTTAAGTTGGGTTGACGCTTTTCCTCCTGGTCTAAAATTTTTAGTTAATATTCTCAAACCATGATTTTTAAGTATAGGTCCTCCTGCAAATCCATGTAACATAATTTCCCTTACTGCTTCAGGATCAGCTCCTGCTGCTTCTGCTAAAATTAATGCTTCAGATACAGCTCCAATACTAATTCCAACGATTGTTTGATTTGCTAATTTTGCAACCTGACCACATCCAGTTTTACCAACATAAATTGCTGTTCCCATACTTTTAAATAATGGCATAACATTATTAAATACTTTCTTTTCGCCACCTACCATTATTGCAAGAGTTCCTTTTTCTGCTCCTATGGTTCCACCAGAAACAGGTGCATCTAAAAAAAATGCTTTCTTCTTTTTTAATGCCGCACCAATTTCTAAAGCCGTATTTTGAGTTGTTGAACTCATATCAATTACAATTTGTCCCTTTTTTAAATGTGGCTGAATCTTTTTTATATGAATTGATTTACATACATCGTCATTTGCAAGCATTGTAATGATAACTTTTGAACTTTGGACCAAGTCTTTTATATCGGCAAAAGCTTTCGCGCCTTTTTTTTGAAGTTCTAAAGTTTTACTTGGAGTTCTATTCCAAACATTTAATTTAAATTTTTTAGATATAATATTTTTTGCCATGGGCAAACCCATTAAGCCTGTACCAATAAATCCAACATTTTTGATTGAATTACTCATTTAATTTTAAATAAATTTTTGTTAGCTAGAATTATTCCTATCAAAACAAGTATACCACCAAACCAATGAAAATTTTGTAATTTTTCGTTAAATAAAAAGTAACCGTACAATGCACTATAAATAGGCATTAAATAAACTACCAATCCAGTAATAGAAGCACCAACAAATTTTTGCAATTTTGAATACATTAAGAAAGCAATAATGCCTGGAAAGATTGCGGCTATAACGGTCCAAAAAACAAAGTCCTTGTTAAATGAAGTGGTGAAAAAAAAAGCTTCTTCAACATAATACATAGGTAATAAACAAATAACTCCAGCAATTGCCATCAAACCAAAACGAGTTAAAAGATCAAATTTGCTTTTCCAATTCATTAAAAATACAGAATAAACAGCCCAACTAATCATTGCTCCCGAGATCCAAATATCTCCTTTGGTAATTTGTAGTTTCATTAAGGTCTCAAACTGACCTTTGCAAACTACAATCATAATTCCAAATAAACATAAAACTGTTCCAAATATCTGAAGTTTGCTTAATTTTTCTTTATAAATAAAAACTGAGAATAAAATAATAAATATAGGAGATGCAGAATAAATAATTCCCATATTCACAACAGTAGTTGTAAGTCCGCTGATATAAGGAAAAGCTCCACAAAATGCAAAACCAGTTAATCCTAAAATCAAAAGTTTTGGAATTTCTTTTATTACATCTTTCCAGTTTTTTAAAAGGTTAGGAAAAATAAATGGAAGTAAAATTAAAGCTGCTAACACCCATCTCCAAAAAGCAAGAGACACTGGAGGAACTAATCCAGCTGCTCCTCTGGCCACTGCTATATTGCCAGTCATAAATATAGGCTGAGTAAATAAAAGTACTAAAGGTAAAAAACCTAAACGTTGGTTCTGCAAGACAGTATTATTTTAATGATATTATTTTCTTTTTTTCGAGTACTTTTTAAAGTTTTGATATATGTCGAAGCCTAAAAAAATTAATGCCATCAACATGATTAACCAAACTGGCATCGCGGCAGCGTCTGTAATCATTGGTGATTTTTTTAATGACCAAGCCATACCCAAAAAAAACCATGTGGCTGTAATAAATCCAAGAATTGAGCAAATTATTGATATCATTTATTTATTTTTTATAATTTTTAAACATCCAATTAGCTGTCTGCAAAAATCTAGTATCATCAAACTTTTCCCCTACTAACTGAACCCCTAAGGGTAATTTATTAGAACTTTCAATTAATGGCAATGATATTGATGGCATGCCTAGATAAGTCCATAAAGTACAGAACTCTGGACTTCCGGTATAATTTAAACCTTTAGGTGCATAACCAGTTGTGCCTGGTGTGATTATTGCGTGATAGTCATGAAAGGCATCATTAAAATTTGCATAAATAGTTTCTATACTTTCAACAGCTTCTACGTAGTCTTTAGATTTATATTCCATTCCTCTTTCCATCGCCTCTACTAATTTTTTTCCTAATTTTTTTTTATTCTTTTTATAAACAGCATAAAAATTATAAGCCATATCTGTTTCATGAATTATTTTATGATAATCAAATATTTTTTCAAAATAACTTGGCATTGCAACTTCGGTAACATTTTTATTAATTTTTTTAATAAATTTTTCAAAATCTTTTTGTGCATCTTTATCCATGTTGTTCCATTTGGATGTTTTCATAAAAAGAAATTGCGGCTCAAAGAAAGGTTTATCTTTGATTTTTTCAAAAAATTCTTCTGTTGGATAATGAATTGTAGATTTATCTTCTGAATCTTTTTCAAAAATGGAAGAAGAACAAAAAGCAGCATCTTCCACTGATCTTGCAAATAGTCCTACTTGATCCAATAAAAATGACTGTCTTAAAACTCCAGATCTTGAAATTAAACCATTGGTGGGTTTGTATCCCACAACTCCACAGTAAGAAGCTGGTCGTATGAGCGATCCATTAGTTTGAGATCCAATTGTAATTGGGGCCATAAATGAAGCGACAGCCGCTGCAGATCCACTTGAAGAGCCGCCTGGAGTTCTTGTATAATCATGAGGATTTCTTGTCTCCCCTGGATCAAAATAAGCAAGTTCTGTTGTAACCGTTTTTCCCATTATTACTGCACCTGCAGCCCTAAGTAATGCCACTACCTTAGAATCGTCTCTGGTTTGATAATTTTTTTTGAGTGGGCTCCCATATTGGGTTGGCATATCATAAGTTTTGAATATGTCTTTAATTGCAACTGGAAGTCCATGAAGTGGCCCCATAAGCTTTCCTGATAGTTTCCATTCATCGGCTTCTTTAGCTTTTGCTAAAAAATGTTTTTTATCAAAAAAAGCCCAAGCTTTTACGTCTTTATCGAACTCTTTAATTCTATCGATGAATGATTGGGCAACTTCTACGGCTGAAACTTCACCACTTTTAATTTTATTTACAATATCAATTGCTGATAAACTATAAATATTCATTAAAAGTTTCTTTATTTACTTAGTTTCAGGACCGAATAAATAATCTGGCAACCAAGTTGCTAATCCTTGAAAATTATAAAGAATTGCCATTGATAAAAAAACAATAAATAAGAATGGGATCATTCCCCAAAATATTTCTGACAACTGTACATTTTTACTTTGTACACCTTTTAGATAATAAGCAGCCATCGCCATCGGTGGAGTTAAAAAAGAAGTTTGTAAATTTAATCCAATTAATACTGCAAAAAAATAAGGATCAACCCCAAAAGCTTTAACTAAAGGCAAAAATATTGGCACAAAGATAATTAATATTTCTGTCCACTCTAATGGAAATCCCAGCGCAAAAATTATAATTTGTGTAAGTACTAAAAATTGCCAAGGTTTAAGATCTAAACTTGCAAAAAGTTCTTCAAATATAATGTGTCCACCTAAGTAAGAAAAAACCGAAGCAAAAGTCCATGATCCAACAAATAGCCACATGATCATAGCAGTTGATCTTGAAGTTAAATAAACAGATTCCTTTAAATTTTTCCAATTCATTGATTTATAATAAAAGGCAATAGCAATTGCTCCTGCGGCTCCAGCTGCCGCAGCTTCCGCAGCGGTTGCTAACCCTGCAAGAATTGCACCCAAAACTAATACTATTAAAATAAATAACGGCACAAAATTTTTTAATAAATTTTTATAAACAACAGATTTTGGAGGAATCTCTGATAGGTTAGGAGGTGGTGCCATTTTTGGAAATTTCCAACCTATAAAAATACAATACACACAATATAAACCAGCTAACATTAAGCCTGGTAAAAAAGCTGCAGCAAATAGTCTTATTGGCGATAACGAAGCCATAACTGCATAAACGATAAACATAATGCTCGGCGGAATCAAAATACCAAGACATCCCCCTGCGCAAACAACTCCTGAAGCAAATTTTCTATCATATCCTGCTTTTATCATTGCTGGCCAAGCTAATAATCCCATTAAAGTTACAACGGCACCCACAATACCTGTAGCAGTAGCAAACATGGCACATGTTATTAGAGCAGCAACAGCCATTGAAGCTGGTAATTTAACTGTGGCTTGTCGAATGGATTCAAAAAGTTTAGCTATAATTCCTGATCTTTCAACAATGTAACCCATGAATAAAAATAAAGGCACAGCAATCAAGACATGATTTTCCATAACAGAAAAAGTATTGTTAACTACTAAATCAAATATTCTGTTATGAAGAATTCCAGATTCTTGAATCTTAGCTGGATCTAAATAAGCATAATAACCAAAAATAATTCCAATCGCTAATAAAGTAAAACCAATAGGAAAACCTAATAATACTATAAATATAAAACTACCCATCATAATCATAGCAATCTCAGGATTTGTAAAACCAAATAAATTTGTCATAAATTATTTTTTATTTTTTTTTTGATGATTGTTTAACTAATAATTTTTCTGTTTCTTCTTCCTCAATTTCTCTAATTGGCCAACTTCCTTCTTTTAGAGCAATAATACATCTAAAAACTTCTGCCACACCCTGAATAACCAGCAAAATACCGGCTATTGGTATTAAACTTTTAAACATATAAATTTGAATTTGAGCAGGGCTACTCCAGCTAGTCTCTTTAACTATCCAGGCAGTCTTAGCATATTTATAACCTTGATAACTAAACGCTAAACAAGCTGGGAAGAAAAATATAAAATAAAGAACAAGATCAATGGTTGCCTGAGTTCTTGTTTTTAAAAATCTGTACAACATGTCTGCTTTAACATGGGACTGAGTGCAAAGTGAATAGGCCCCAGCCATCATAAACATTGCTCCGTACATCTGGATTGTAAAATCAAAAGCCCAAAGAGTAGGAGCATTAAAAACGTATCTCATGAAAACTTCTACTGCAACTGAACTTGTCAGAATTACTATGCACCAAGCAAAAGATTTTCCCATCCAAGTGCTTATTTGGTCAGCTAAATAAATATAAGATCTCAAATTGCCCCCCCCTTAAATATTCCGTCGAAATATACGCTTTAAAAAACTAATTTAAATACAAATATTAAATTATTCTTAAAAAAAAGGGGGGCTATTTAGGCCCCCCTTTTTTACTAATTATCTTAAATTATTATATTTGGTATCCCACTTTAACGCCTGCAGGGTTACCAAAAGCTTGTTTAAAGCCAATTGTGTAATCAGGCTGATTCAACAACAGATACTTCATAACAGATTTTGCGTATCTCTTCTGTGAATCAATGATCTCTTTAAATAAAGGATCTTTATCAGAGAATTGTTTCACAACAACATCCCAAGATTTCATCTGAGCTTCTAGAATATCCTTAGGTGTTTGATATACTTTTACGCCTGACTCGTTGATCAATTTATCAAGGTCATTTGCGTAACGAACAACCATTTTCCAATAGTTATCTGTATTTGCAGCTTCTGATGCAATTCTCAAGATATTTTGATGTGTTTTAGATAAACTATTAAATTTTTTTCTATTAAAAGTTATCTCAAACATTTCCTGAGACTGATGGAAACTTCCTAAACTATAAAATTTAGAAACATCCTGCATACCAAAGTTTTTGTCAGATGATGGGTTATTAAATTCCGCAGCATCGATCAAACCAGTTTTCATTGCTGGCTGGATTTCTCCACCTGGCAATTGCAGAACTGTCATTCCCATTCCTTGGAGAACGTTCGTTGCTAAACCAACAGTTCGGTATTTTAAACCTTTTATTTCAGCCGCACTTTTAAGTTCTTTTTTAAACCAACCAAATGGTTGTGCAGGCATAGGCATTGCAAAGAAGCCAATATAATCTAGCTTAGCTGCAGCTAAAGTTTTTTCGTACAGTTTTCTTCCACCGCCGTACTCGATCCAACTCATTAATTCTTGAGAAGAAAAACCATAAGAAGGTCCTGTTCCGAATAATGAAGCAGCTGGATTTTTTCCGTACCAGTAAGCAGTAACTGTATGACCTGAATCAACAACACCGGTACTTACGCTGTCAGCCAATTCTGAAGTTTTAACAATAGCATTCACTGGATAAACTTCAATTTTTAATGATCCGCCAGAAAGTTCTTCAACTTTTTTAGCATAATCTTTGTTCATTTCAAAAAATGGATCTGCGGCAGCTGGGCCCCAAGCAGATTGCATTTTTAAAACAACAGTTCCTTGCGCAGTCGAAATATTCGGCATGGCAAGTGATGCAGCGGCAACAGCTCCTGTAGCTGCGGCAGCTTTAAAAAACTTACGTCTTGAAGTTTTTTTAGACTCCAATGACGTAACTTCGTCTTTTAGTTTTGTCATTTA
>NZ_JAYQPI010000042.1:0-5690 GCF_038145245.1 Candidatus Allofontibacter sp.
TTTTAAATTGATATAAATTTGAATTTTCTATTTTCTTTTTACTAGGCGACCATAGCAAATCATTCATTTTTAAAAATGCAAGGAAATATTATGGTGACCCGATTCACATTTAGCAATGTACACTGCTTGCTTGTTCGGTAATTTATCTTGTTGTCGTATACCAATAGTATTTTTGATTTCAGCATCATATTTTTGCAAATAAGGAAGAACTATTTTTGCTGATTTTTCCCTCCAATTAATTTCTTTATTTAATAAATTTAAAGTTTCATTGATTTTTTTGTTAGTTAATTGGCGATCAATATTTCCTTTTTGGATATCTCCAATAATACTGTAAACAGATTCTTTTATTTCATTTGTTCCTGAAATTTTATCTAGTTTAAACATAACATCATTTAATATTTTTGAAACTTTATCTAGATTATTAGATTTAATATCATTAAAAATTTGTTTAAAATTTATCTGTTCCATTTTTAACTTTTCAACATCTTCTAGATTTTTTTTAAGTTGTTTAAAATTATCATAACTATCAACTGCTGAATAATAAGTATTTAATGATTTTCTATAATCGTTATAAAGTTCTTTATATTTTTTATTTTTATCAACAAATTCTGCGGGCACTAATTTTTCAAGTTTTACAATTTCAATATTGTAATTTTTAATTCTTTCTTTTAATTCAGATATTTTTTTTTCACTTTTAGATTGTTTAATATCTTTTTCCATTTCAATAATTTTTTTATTTATATCTAAGATTTTTGATTGATTTTTTCTAGCTGCTAAATGAACTTCATAATAATCTTTAGAAAAAGTATCTAATATTTTTTTCTTTTCTTGGGCGCTCTTTACTAAATCTAAAGTTATTGATGATTTAGCTAAATGATCTTTTAACAGTTGTTTTTTATCATCAGGCAATGAGTCAAGATTTATCTTTTTTGCATTATCAATCGCAAACTTTATTTTAGTTCCATCTTTATCGTAGAGGTTAAAGGTATAATCAATTAAACATCTTTCAATTCGAGGATTTGTTGGTGGCGGAGATAATTCTGAAGTTAAATAACTTCGAGTTGGAATATAATTTGATAATGATGGCCAATAGCCAACTATAAATAAACCTATTAATTGTAAAAATATAAAAGGTATTGCACCTTTCCATATATCTAATGTTGTTATTGAAGGTGGCGCAACTCCTCTCAAGTAAAATAAAGAAAATCCAAACGGTGGAGTTAAAAATGAGGTTTGCATATTTACACCAATCATTACTCCAAACCAAAGAGCTGTTATATTTGCCTCAGGATTTGCAAGTAAGATTGGAGCAATTATTGGAACAACAATTACTGCAATCTCAATGTAATCAATAAAAAACCCTAATATAAATATTATAAACATCACGACCCAAAACTGCGTCCAAAAACCACCAGGAAGATCTTTTAAAAAATTTGTTATAACTTCATCTCCACCAAAACCTCTAAATGCTGCTGTTAGCATTGCGGCACCAATTAAAATAATAAAAACCATAGTTGTTGTTAGAGTCGTTTCAGTCGTAACGTATTTTAGAATATCTTCAGTTTTATAAACTCTCCAAAAACTCCAAATTAAAGAAAAGATAAGTGCGATAACAAATATTGTGCTTATAAAGATCCCTAGTAACTCATAGTTATTTGTAATATTTTTAATATTTAGATTTAAACTGAAATGTAAAATTAATATTCCAATACTTGAGATTGTTGCAATTATTGTTGGAGTATATGTATGTTTTTTATTTGGATATAATTTATAACTTGCCATAACAGTTGAACCAAGCGCACCAATAGCTCCAGCCTGATTTACTGTTGTGACGCCAAATAAAATTGATCCTAGTACAATAAAAATTAACAATACTGGAGGAATCAATGTCGAGGACACTTTTATCCAAAATTCTTTATCAAAACCTTTTTTATTTGGGATTGCAGGAGCAGAATTTTTGATAAATATTGCGTGAATTAATACATAAGCTGCATATAAAAAAACCAAAAGTAGTCCCGGAATAATTGCGCCAAGAAACATTTCTCCAGCGCTTGTTGACTCTACATTTAAAAAACTAGGCATTGATGACTCGCCGGTAAATGCTTGATATAAATTTTTTCTAATATTATCTGCAATATCAGAAGCATTTGAGAGTTGATCTGCAACTATTATAAGAACGACTGATGGTGGAATAATTTGTCCTAAAGTACCTGAGGCAGTTATTATTCCTGTTGCTAAATTTTTATTATATTTAGCTTTAAGCATCGAAGGCAAAGAAATAAGCCCCATCGCAATAACTGTTGCCCCAACAATTCCTGTCGTTGCTGCTAATAAACCACCTACTAAAATTACAGAAATTCCTAGTCCTCCAGGAATTCTTCCAAATAATTGACCCATAGTATTTAATAGGTCTTCAGCAATTTTTGAACGTTGCAGAATTAATCCCATGTAAATAAATAGAGGAATCGCTATTAAAGTATCTCTATTAACGTCCCAATAAGCGCCCCTAAAATTATTAATACCGACGTTAATCCATTCAGCTGGACCTTCATTTATAAAATAAGCATGTGTATTTCCTTCAAAAATAAATCCAAGCAAAGCTGCAATAGAAATTGCCAAAACTCCTGCTCCAGGCAATGCAAAACCAACAGGAAAACCCGTACCAAGGGCTGCCATCATAATTAAAACAAGAATAAATATAAAAAGAACTTCCATTTATGATCTTAATTTTTTTTATAAATTTTATTTGCGTTAAATAGTATGTAGCTTGCAAATTGTATGATCATAGTGACAGCAAATATTCCTAAAAAACCTGCCATCATATATTTTACATAAAGACCTGCTGTTGCTTGACTTGTAACTTCAAAATTTACAATTGGTGAGTTAATAGTACTTGATCTTCCATCCATTCCGTAAACCATTACTAATGCACAAAGAGGAATGCCAAAGAAAGTTGAACCAATAATATTTAACAAAGCCTGTGTTTTTTCTTTTGCTCGAGCATATAAAATATCAACGCGAACATGACCTTCTTTAACGAGTGTATGAGCACTTCCTAATAAGAATAATGCAGCATACCAATATCTTACTAAGTCACCCATGAAAGTTTGCTCGTAAGAATAAACAAATCTAGAAATTACAATTAAACCCTCAGCAATTACTACTAAAGTTGCAAGCCAAATAAATCCAATTTTTTTGTTATAAAATGCAATAACAAAACCAAAAATAGCAAGCGGAGCATGAATAAATGTAATTCTGTTTTGAGGACTAGATAAAAATAAGTGAATTTTATCGCTGATATAAATTTGAATAATTTTTTCTGAAACAAAAAAAGAAATAATAAAATCAATTATTCCAACAATTAAAGCTGTCCAAAATATTCCATGAACTATATAGGAAGATATTGCTGATAAAGTTTCAGAGTCTTGTTTAAGTGATCTTTTTTTTGAAAAAAGAACAATCACAAATGGCAATATAATTGCTAATAAATAAATAAATATTTGAACATAAAGTAGAAAAATATTTTTTACGGTACCTGTATTTATTTTAGTAAAAATTTTATTAGTTCCTGGCCAGCCTAGATAATGAGTTAAGATATTATTAATTAAGAAAGCAAAAGTTAAAGAAGTTATAAGATAACAAAATATTCTAAAAAATCTTGGAATCGAAAACATAAAAAGTAACTAAATAGTGGGGTTTGTGACCCCACTATTTTTAATTATTAATTAAATACCCAAGACTCTATTTCTTTGCGCGACGTATGCCTGATCAGCAATTTTATTCCAAGCACCAAGTTCTGCACGTGCTTTATGGAAACTTTGAACAACTCTTTTTCCCATATCGCTACTTGCTTGGTTTTCAGAGTCAACCTCTTTTGCAGCTTTTCCAAAAGCATCATAGATTCGATCGCTAACTCTTCTAAGTTTAACACCATGATTATTAATAAGTCTTTTTAATGCTTCACCATTTTTAGCATTAAATTCAGACATCATTATTTCATTTTCAGCGGTTGCAGCTGTTTCAATAAGCAATTGATCTGTTTTAGAAAGACTTGATAACCAAGACTTATTTACACCAATTGAAAGCATCGAACCTGGCTCATGCACACCTGGATAGTAATAGAATTTTGCAGCTTCATAAAATTTTAAAGCTTCATCATTCCATGGACCAACCCATTCTGTTGCATCAATTGTTCCTGCCATCAATTGTTCATAAATTTGCCCACCAGGAACACTTACAACTGAGACCCCAAGTTTAGACATCATTTGTCCTCCAACTCCAGGTATACGCATTTTTAATCCCTTAAGATCTTCTGGAGAATTTATTTCTTTTCTAAACCATCCTTGCATTTGTACACCTGTGTTTCCGCACATAAATGGTTTAATGTTAAATTTTCCTGATAACTCATCCCATAATTGTTGACCGCCTGCAAAACGTATCCAGGAATTAAATTCTGTATAAGTTAAGCCCATTGGAACAGAACAGAAGTAACCAAAAGCTTTTTCTTTACCTGTCCAATAATATTCTGCACCATGATAAATTTGAGCGTCACCTTTTCCTACGACATCAAATACATCAAATGCTCCTACACGTTCACCAGCAGAATAGTAATTAATTTTAATTCTACCATCTGTAAGTGCCTCAACACGTTGAGCAAATCTTCGTGCACCAGTATCTAAACCTGGTAAATTTTTTGGCCAAGTTGAAACCATCACAGCTTCAGTTTTTGACTGAGCAATTGCTGGAGCGCTTAAAGTGGTTGCGGCCACCGCAAGTCCAGTTGTTGCAACTGCAGCTCCTTTAATAAACTTTCTTCTTGAGGAAATTTTAGGTTTCTTCAAGTTTTTATTATCTTCTAACATTAGTATCCCCCTTATTTTGTTACTAGATTGAGTTAGTTTAATCCTAAAAAAATGAAGTCTCAATCATAGACTGTTTATAAAATTTGATATTTTATTTGTAATAATATTAAATTATACAATTATAAATTGTATTTAAGTGCATATGAATTTTGAAAAAACAATTTTAGTAACTGGGTCAACAAGCGGAATTGGGTTAGCTATTACAGAAAAATTTTATAGTGAATTTTATAACGTTGTTATAGTTGGTAAGGTAAAATTAACAGTTATAAATAAATTAAAAAAAAAATTTGATAAAGATCGTTCATTAATTTTGAATTTGGACCTTACAAAAGTTAGCAATATTAAAAAATTAATTATTTTAGCTAATAAAAAATTTAAAAAGATTGATGTACTTGTTAATTGCGCAGGTATGCAAGCAGTTTCTCCTATAGAGAAATACTCAGAAGAAATTTGGAGAAAATTATTAGATATTAATCTTAATGTTGCATTTTATATGACCAAATATGTTTTACCTATTATGCGCAAAAATAATTGGGGAAGAATAATTAATATTGCATCAACTCATGGCTTAATAGCATCGATAAATAAGTCTGCTTATACAGCTTCTAAACATGGTATCGTAGGTCTGACAAAAGTTACAGCTCTAGAAACTGCAAAAGAAAAGATTACTTGCAATTCTATATGTCCAGGCTTTGTACTGACTGAACTTATTCAAGATCAAATTGATACAATAGCAAAAAAATTTAGATTATCTAATGCTAAAGCACAAATTCAACTTTTAAAAGATAAACAGCCATCTTTAAGATTTGTGCAAAAATCACATATTGC
>NZ_JAYQPI010000043.1:0-5546 GCF_038145245.1 Candidatus Allofontibacter sp.
AGACGTAGACCTTACCAAGTGATTTTATTTGATGAAGTTGAAAAAGCTCATCCAGATGTATTTAATATTTTTCTTCAGATTTTAGATGATGGAAGATTAACGGATGGTCAAGGTAGAGTTGTAGATTTTAAAAATACCATCATTATTTTAACATCCAATCTTGGCTCAGAATTCATTCAAGCTAATAAAAGCGAGAAATTAGATGAAAGAACGAAGGAAAAAGTATTGGAAGTTGTTAAAAAATCTTTCAGACCAGAGTTTGTAAATAGATTAGATGATATTATTGTCTTTGATAGACTTCAAAAAGAAGAGATTAAAGAGATTGTTAAGATACAAGTAAATAACTTGAAGAATATATTAAAAGATAAAAACTTAACATTTTCAATTACTGACAAGGCCTTAGAGTGGTTAGTAGATAAAGGTTTTGATCAAGAGTATGGTGCTCGACCTTTAAAAAGAGCAATTCAAAAATATATTCAAAATCCAATTGCGAATTTAATCTTAGATATGAAAGATAAAAAATTGGATGCAATTAAAATTGATGTCGATGGCGATCAGTTAGTTCTTAATAATAAAGTATTCGCTATTAATTAAAAATCTACACCCACTGTAAAAGAAACATATTTATCAGCAGTTTTCTGCTCCTTAAATTCTTTTGACTGAATATATTGCGTAAGGGTTAATTTTAAATTTTTATTTCCAGGAATTGGAATTAAAGAGTTTATCCCAACCGCAACTAATCCCACAAAAGGTTCTCTATGGACGTGGTGATTGTTTGCAAAAATATTACCATCTAAAGAAAAATCGTAAGCAACGCCTTTTAATTCAGCGAGCGCAAATAAATGTGCACCTAAGGGAATAGGTAACATCAATTCTCCTTTATCAGTACAAGTTTCAGAGCTTCCTGATGAAGGAGCTGTATTATCGCAACCAGGATAAGAAGGGGTGCTACCAAAATCATTGGGAATATTTAAACCATATCTTCCCTCCAGACCGATATTTAAAGAAGTTTGAATATTTCCAACTTTAATTCCGTAAAATCTTATCAGGTCTTTTGAAATGCCAGGAGTATAAGAATTTTGCTGTAAATCAGATTTAATTTTTTTCTCAATCAACAACATTGCTGCAGGTTCATTACTTAATTGATTATCCCATCCAGCAGCTCGATAAACATTAAATCTGTCATGGACAAAATTTTGACTTTGTCTTGCAAAAGAAGCAGGACCAATAATGCCAAGTGTTAATTCTTTAGTGTCCAAGACTTGTGTGTGATCAGATTGATTCTTATGTCTTTCATTAATGCCAACCGCTAAAGATAAGATACCAGCGTAAGGTCTGTCATTTTTAATGATAGTTGGTGTTTTATCATCCACTGGGGTGTACATTAACTGAGAGCCGCTAAAATAAATATTTTTAGAAAAACCTTCTTTTTTTTTTAATAAATCAGTATCAATAAAGGAAAGCAGATTGCCGTGTAGACGTGTAATAAGAGGCAAACATTCATTTTTTACATCCGTTTTAAAATCATGTGTGACGCCTGATAAAATTACACCACTAGTGTAATTAGAATCTTCGTTATTAAAGTAGTCATTTTCTATTCTAAAATTGTAACTTCTAAAGTCTATCTGTTCGTTTTGATTGCAGTTTGCAAATGATGGAGTTGCAAAAAAAATGAAAAAGAAAAAAAGTACAGGATGTCGCATTAAAAATTAATACACTTTTCACAATTAAGACACAAATAGTTCAAGAATTTATTACATTTGCTCTCTATATGAACTGCATGAAAATAAAAAAACAAACAATAAAACTAGTAAACGGAAATCAAAGTTTTCCAACAGTGGCTATATCTGAACGAACAGTAGAAGAAGTAGCAACGATCGTAGGTGTAGTAGCTTTTGTTGCCGCAGTATTAAGTCTGCCGATTGCAATATTTGTAATGACTTACGGACTTATTCGTTAATAGTTTAATAAAAAAAGATAGATTAGACTTTCTTAAATATAAAAAGGCTTAAAAATTAAGCTTTAGAAAGAGTAATTGCGGCAAAGTTTAATCTGTTTGAGTTCAATTTTTTGAGTAAGTTATTTTTTTTAATAATAAAAATCATTTATACTCCAACGCAAAATGACTAATCGATCTAATAGCGTTGAATTGTTCATCAAAAAAATTTCTGACTATATGTCAGAAGACTATCTTTATGTTGATATCAATACCCCTATAGGGGATGCTATAAAAGATTTACAAAAACAAAAAAAATCAGTCATTTTAGTTAAGCAGCAAAACAAACTTTCTGGAATCATTACAGAACAAGACATTGTAAGAAAAGTCACATTCATTTCAGATCAGAATAAAAAAGTTTCAGAAATTATGACGTCCCCTGTAATTTTTGTTTATCAAGACGATCTTTTATTTCATGCGGTGGGTAAAATGAGGAAGAATAATCTTCGACATTTACCAGTCGTAGATTTGAATTCCAAAGTAGTTGGAATTATTTATGTTAATAAAGCTCTCTATGCTGAACTTGGAGTAGTTACAGAGCAAATTGATCAGATGACATTTGATGAATACGATTCATCAGCGTTAATTAAAATCAAGCAAGAGCAAATAAAAATTGCAGAAAGATTGTTAGATGAAAATACTTCTGCATTAGATATTACTTATTTATTAAGTTTCTTAAATAACGTCATCTTTAGACGTTCTATACGAATTGCAGAACGCAGAGTGAATTCAAAAAATATAATAAAGCATATTCCAGATTACACTGTTTTAGTAATGGGCTCAGGGGGAAGAATGGAAAGTTTTTTATATCCAGATCAAGATAATGGAATTATCTATGAATCCACTGATAAAGAAGACCCAAAAAAAGTTGATTTATATTTTGAAGAACTTGCGAAAGATTTTACAAAATCTTTAGATGATGCAGGAATTCCTTTTTGCAAAGGTAATTTGATGGCAACTAATCCGATGTGGAGAAAAAGTTTGCCAGAATGGAAAAATCAAATTCAAAATTGGGTAGAAACATTAAGTGAGCAGAATCTAATTTACGTAGATATGCTTTACGATTTTAGATCTGTTTATGGAAATACGGAACTTGCAAATGAACTTCGAACATTTATTTTTGATAAGTTAATCGATAAAAAAGTTTTAAAATATTTATTTAAAAATGAAGAAAATAGACAAGCTGGTTTAACTTTTTTTGGTAATTTTGTCTTAGAGAAAAAAGACCCTGAAAATAGAGGATTATTGAATTTAAAAGGTGCTGGAACTTTACCACTAGTTGAGGCTGTAAGAATTTATTCAATCAAAAATCGAATTAATAGATCCAATACACTTGCACGAATTGAAGAATTAAATGCGCGAAAGGTTTTCGATGATCATGAAAAAGATTTTATAATTAGTGCTCACCGTTTTTTAACTTATCTATTACTTAAAAATCAAATTGCTTCTGTAAAAATGGGCAAACCTATCAAAAATTTTATTAACCCAAAATTATTACTAGATAGAGAAAAAGGACTATTAAAAATTTATTTAAGAAAGATTAATGAATTTAAAACAAGAGCAAAGGCGGATATCAGTGAAGAATATTTTTAATAGAATAAGATCTTTTTTGCAAAGAAGAAATGAACTGCGTGGGCTTTCAATTGATAATGCGATTTTTACAATTTTAGACACTGAAACTACAGGCCTTAGCGTCAATGAAGGTCATAAAATTATATCGATTGGCGCTGTCAAAGTAAAAAATAATTCAATTATTGAAAATGAGATTTTAGATGAATTTGTAAACCCAGAACGAGATATTCCTTTTGCTTCAAGAAATATTCATTATATCACTGAGGATAAAGTTAAAGATAAACCAAATATTTATCAATTAGAAAAAAAAATAAATGATTTTATAGATCATACTATTTTAGTGGGTCATAATATTGATTTTGATATTGGTTTTATAAAAAAAAATGCTGCAAAAACTTCACTTGCAGCCACAGCAAAAAAGATAACGAGTATTGATACAATTTTACTTGCTACAGGATTGTATCCAAATCTTGAAAATTATGAATTATCTTTTCTTTGCGATCATTTTAGAATTAAAACATTTGATCAAATTCGACACTCTGCTTTAGGGGATGCTATTATTACTGCAAGATTATTTTTATTCTTAATTGATACTGCAAAAAATAGAAATAATGTTCAAAGTATTGGTGGCTTAATAAATATTTGTAAACAAGGAAGACAAATTCATAGTTTACTAAAAAATCTTGATAAAATTCATTAATATTAGATTTTTAAAATTTAATTATTTTTTTAATTTTATTTATTATTAGTTCTGTACTCTCGGCACCCTGAATAATGATCTGGTCATTAAATGCTATTACAGGAACACCTGAAATTCCTCTATGATGCGCAAACTGATTTTTTTTTAGAATATCATCAATATTCTTTTTATCTTTGAAAGCTTCTTTAATTATTTGTTTATTTAAATTATTTTTAATGCCAATCGTCATTAAATTTTCTGAATCTCCAATGTCATCACCATTAATAAAATAATTTTTAAAAATATTTTCAACAATTAATCTTTGTGTATTCGAGTCGTCAGAAAGATTGATTAATATGTGAGAAAGAATTGTATTAGGAGTAATTTTTATTTGATCTAATTTAAAGTCCAAACCCTCTAGAGCAGCTTGTTCAGTCATGTGATCATACATCGGTTGGGCATTATTTTTGCCGCCAAATTTTTTCTCTAAATAATCGGACCTTTTCATGCCGGATAAAGGCATATCAGGATTTAGTAAGAAAGGAGCATAATGAACTTCAAATTTTTTATCTTTAAATTCTGATAGGGCTTTAAATAATCTATTGTGACCAATGTAGCACCAGCCACAAATTGTATCTAAGTAGATCGTAATTTTCATGTTATGAATTTATAATATAAAAATTAACAAACCAGACACATTAAATATTAGATGGAAAATATTGGTTGGAATTTTGATAATAGCTACACACTTTTACCTCCACATTTAGTTTCGAGAGTAGCGCCAACTATTGTTAAAAATCCAAATATAACAATTGTAAATTACTCGCTTGCTAAACAACTTGGGCTAAATTTTTCTTCCTTAAGTAATGAACAGTTAGCAAAATTATTTACTGGAAATCTAATTCCAAAAGGATCAGAGCCAATAGCACAAGCCTACGCAGGACATCAGTTTGGGCATTTGGTTATTTTAGGGGATGGGCGAGCTATTGTTTTAGGTGAACACATTACTCCAACAAACCAAAGATATGACATTCAATTTAAAGGTTCCGGTAGAACCCCTTATTCAAGAGGGGGAGATGGTAAAGCAGCTCTTGGTCCAATGCTTCGTGAATATATTATTAGTGAGGCGATGTACCATTTAAATATTAGAACAACACGTAGTTTAGCCGTTGCAACGACAGGTGAAAACGTGATGAGAGAAACAGTATTACCTGGGGCAGTTTTAACAAGAGTTGCAGAAAGTCACATTCGCGTTGGCACTTTTGAATATGTTGCAATTAAAAAAGATCTAACAACTCT
>NZ_JAYQPI010000044.1:0-5119 GCF_038145245.1 Candidatus Allofontibacter sp.
TCTAAACTAACCTTTCCAAATTCATTAACCAAACTAACTTTCATTCCATTCTTTATTAAATTAATTCTTTCATCTTTTAATTTAATGCTAGGTATATGTATTAAAGCACTCTGAATATCAAGCACATATTTTAAAAAATTATTGATACTTTCTTTTTCTATTAATTTTTCAAGGCTATTTGAGTTCTTAATACTAAAATTTCCATATCGAGTTCTAATTAATTGAGTAACATGAGCAAATGCATCAAAGGATTTAGCAATGTCTCTGGCTAAACTTCGAATGTAAGTTCCAGTTCCGCATTTTATATAAAAAAGACTTTTATTATTTGAGTGCTTTAATAATCTAATATTTTTTATAAAAACTTTTCTCTTTTTTATATCAAATTCTAGGTTATTTCTTGCAAGTTCATAAGATCTTTTGCCATTAATTTTTACTGCAGAAAATTTTGGTGGTATTTGCATTTGCCATCCAATAAATTTTTTTAAAATATTCTTAACTTCTTTTTTTGTAGGACAAATCTCATTTTGATTTATAACCTTACCTTCTAAATCTAAAGTATCTGTTTCTGATCCCCACTGTATTTCAAATAAATAACTTTTGAATTGTAAATGTATTAATGAAACAGTTTTGGTCGCCTCACCTAATGCAATCGGCAAAACACCTTCTGCTAACGGATCTAATGTTCCAGCATGACCTATTTTAATTTTTTTAAATTTACTCTTAATAACATTTAAACAATATGCTGAACTAAAGCCTTTGGGTTTGTTTAAATTTATCCAACCATCAATCATTTTTGTGAGACTTAATAATTAATTTTTCAATCTTTTCAGCATAGTCAAAAGACTCATCTAATACAAAATGTAAGTTAGGAAGAAATTTATTTTTCCAATTTCTTGACATTTCTTTTTTAATTAAACCGCTATGATTAATAAGAGATTGTAAAATAAATTCAGAATTTTTACCTCCAAGCGGCATTACAAACACTTTGGCATGTTTTAAATCAGGACTCATTCTAACTTCTGAAACTGTAATCACCCTTGTATTAATATTTGGCAAAGCTACTTCTTCTTTTATAAAGAGATTTCCAAGCAACTGTTTTAATAATTCGCCCACTCTTAATTGCCTTTGAGTAAAAGGCTGGTCACTTAAATGAATGTTCATGATTAATTAATTTATTGTTCTAGCGCTCTGAACTACTGAGAAAACTTCGATGATATCTTTTTCTTTAAAATCTAAAAAATCTTTAAAAGCAACTCCACCTTCAATCCCTGCTTTAATTTCTTTTACTTCATTTTTTTCTCTGTAAAGCGATGCAATTTTTCCAGTATAAACAACAGTGCCATCTCTAACAATCCTAACATCTGAGTTATTAATAATTGATCCTTCTGTCACTTTAATACCTGCAACTTTTCCAGCTTTGGAAGATTTAAATACTTGCAATATTTCACACTGTCCTAATACCTCTTCATTAATTTCTGGCGCTAATAAACCTGAAAGAGCTTTAGTAATATGCTCAATCGCTTCATAGATAATATTAAAGTATAAAACATTTACACCTAATTTTGTTGCAAGGTCTTTTGCCTCTTTATTAGGTTTAATATTAAAGCCAATTAAAACAGCATTAGAAGCTTTTGCTAAAGAAACATCTGTTTCGGTAATAGCTCCAACAGATGATAAAACAATAACTGGTTTAACTTCATCGTGTTGAATTTTTAATATCGCATTAGATAATGCTTCTGCAGATCCATGAACGTCACTTTTAATAATAATTGATAATTCTTTTTGTTTATTAACATCGCCAAAAACATCGTCTTTCTTAACTAAGGCACTAATTCTTTTAGATTTTCCTTGTTCAATTCTATGTTTATTTATTTCCTTTGCTTTTGACTCACTATCTAAAACTAAAAAATCATCTCCTGCCTCTGAAACGCCCGTTAAACCAATAATTTCAACTGGCATTGAAGGTGTTGCTTCATTAACTAATTCACCTTTAAAATTATTCATGGCTCTAATTTTTCCCCATTGCAAACCACTCACAAAGAAATCACCTCTTTTTAAAGTTCCTCTTGTAATTAAAATTGTTGATACGGGTCCTTTACCTTTATCCAATTTTGATTCAACAACTATGCCTTGCGCAGGTACGTTTGGATTAGTTTTGTGATTTAAAATTTCTGCTTGTAAAATAATTGCTTCTTTTAATTTATCTAAATTTGTTTTTTTTAATGCAGATATTTCAACGCACTGGACATCTCCACCTAATTCTTCAACAACAAGTTCATGTTCTAATAATTGATTTCTAACCCTTTGTTTATCAACCCCATGAATATCACATTTATTGATTGCAACTATAATTGGAACTTTTGCAGCTTTTGCATGTTGGATAGCTTCTATTGTTTGCGGTTTAATTCCATCATTTGCTGCAACAACTAGAACAACGATATCCGTAATTTTGGAACCCCTAGCTCTCATTTCTGTAAAAGCTGCATGACCTGGTGTATCAATAAACGTCATCCACTTATTATTATCTGTGAATACTTGATAAGCTCCGATATGTTGGGTAATTCCTCCATGTTCCGTGGCCACAACATTTGTTTCTCTTAAAGCATCTAGTAATGAAGTTTTGCCATGATCAACGTGACCCATAACAGTGACAACTGGTGGTCTAGAAAAAGTATCTTCTTCCTCTTTTAATTTTTTTAATTTTGATAACTCATCATCAATTTGATTATCTTTAACAACTTTATGTCCAAATGAACCAACGATATACTCAGCCGTATCTTTATCGATAGTATGGTTAATTGTAACTTTTACATTTTTTTCAAATAAAAATTTAATAATTGAACTTGCTTTTTCTGCCATTCTATTTGCTAAATCTTGAATGGTAATTAAATTAGGAACTGAGACTTCTCTTGAAACTTTTTTTACTTCTGAGGATGTGTCATCACTTGCCTGTACTAATTTTTTTTCTTTTTCCCTAGCTCTTTTAAACGATGCTAAACTTCTTTGTTTTTCATCTTCATCAGCATCAGTAAGAGCCTTTGATAATGTTAGTTTATATTCTCTTTTTTTTCCGTGTGTTTTTTTTATTAATTTTTTACTATTATCAATTTCAAGTTCTTCTTGAATTTTCTTTCTTGCCCATTCTTGAGCTGATTTTTGTGCTTTTGCTGTATCTTCCTTTGTTAAAACTTTTGGCTTTACGGTGTCTTGTGGGGCTACAGAAGCTTTTGCTCTATCCACAGAATAGGTTGTGTCTATAGATCTATTTTTCTTTTTTTCAACTAAAACTGACTTGTTACCAGCGCCTTTTGCATAATTTGAAACAGCTGCTGATCCACTAAAATTTTTTAATGTAAGTTTTTTCTTTTTGTCTTTAACGTCCATTTTTTTTAAAAGCGAGTTTATTATTTGTTAAAAACTTTTTCTCTGGCACTCATTATCAAACGCTCAGCTTCAGCTCTTATGATATCGAAATTCTGCAATATTCCCTCAAATTCCACTCTTTTTCCTTTAACTTCGTCATACCCACCTAAGATCTCATCAATTGATAAATCTGCAAAATCAGCCAAAGTTTTAATATTCTTTTCACCTAAGGTTAAAAGCATTCCAAGTGATAATCCTGGATGATTCATAAGATCGTCCTGAATACCCAACTCCTTAACTCTATTTGATATTTCTTTAGCCTCTGTTTCTAAATATTCTTTTGCTCTTTCTTTTAATTCTTTTGCTGTCTCTGCATCAAAACCATCAATTTTAGTAATTTCTTCTAAAGGAGCTCCATCGATTTCTTTGATTGAAGAAAATCCCTCTAATACTAAAAGTTGTGCCATCATTTCATCGATTTCTAAACTTTCAATAAATCGTTTTGTTTTAATTTTAAATTCTGATTGTCTTTTTTCTGTTTCTTCTTGATCTGTTAAAATATCAATTTCGTAATTCATTAACTTTGACGCAAGTCTTACGTTTTGTCCTCTTCTCCCAATTGCCTTGCTAAGATTATTTTCATCAATTACTACTTCGATTCTTTTTGTAGCTTCATCCAAAACTACTTTTTGAACTTCTGCAGGAGCCAAAGCATTAATCACAAGAGTTGCAGGATCTTCTGACCAGTGGATAATATCAATTTTTTCTCCTTGCAATTCATTCACTACAGCTTGAACTCTGCTCCCTCTCATACCTACACAAGCACCCACTGGATCAATGGATTTATCTTTTGATGTAACACAAATTTTTGCTCTACTTCCTGGATCTCTTGCCACTGATTTAATTTCAATTGTTCCTTCATAAATTTCCGGAACCTCAAGTTTAAATAATTTTGCCATAAACTGAGGATGTGCTCTTGATAAAAATATTTGCGGACCTTTAGCTTCTTTTTTGACTTCATAACAGTAAGCTTTTACTCGATCACCTACCTTTATATTTTCTCTTGGAATTAATTCATCTCGTTTAATAATTGACTCAGCTTTTTGTAAATCAACGATGATATTTCCAAATTCTATTCTTTTTACAATTCCACTTAGAACTTCGCCAATCTTATCTTTAAATTCGTTGTATTGTTTTTCTCTTTCCGCATCTCTTACTTTTTGAGTTATAACTTGTTTAGCGGCTTGTGCGGCTATTCTCCCAAAATCAATTGGGGGTAACGGCTCTAAAATTTCTTGATCTAATGCAATATCGCTTTTAATCTTTTTAGCTTCCTTTAAGCTAATTTCGTTTTGACTATTTGCTGGATTTTCTACAACTTTTAATTTTCGACCTAATTCAATTTGACCATTAGCTCTATTAATGGACACATAAATATTATTCTCTTGTCCGTAACGTGTTCTTGCAGCTTTCTCTATAGCTTCTTCCATCGAAGTAATAACAAGCTCTTTATCAATCGATTTTTCATTAGCTACAGCGTCAACTATTCTGATTAATTCAACTGTATCAACTCTGTTATTTAACATTAGTTTTGTTTCCTGTAAAAAAAAATGGGCCTAAGCCCATTTTGTACTTTCAATAATTTCCTTTAATCTATGCTACAATTTTTAACTTATCAAGATTTAAAAAATAAATATCTTTTTTTAATTTATTGGCTTTATTTGAGTATTTTGTATCGACTATAGGATGTTTGTTA
>NZ_JAYQPI010000045.1:0-4983 GCF_038145245.1 Candidatus Allofontibacter sp.
TTAGCAATTAAATATGATGCATTGCTTGTGCCTGTATTTTTAAAAAGATTAAAAGAAACAAATTTTGAATTTTTTATAGAAGAGCCTTTATCAGTAAAAAAAACTAATAATTATGAGAGTGATATTTTTAATATTACTCAAATCACGAATAACAAAATTGAAGAGTTTATAAAAGTGGATCCAACTAGTTGGTTATGGACACATAACAGGTGGAAATAAAAATATTATTTTAGAATAAATTCTGGATCAATTTTGACATCAAACCAATTTACCCCAAAATGTAGGTGGGGACCTGTGGCTCTTCCAGTTGATCCTACTTTTCCAATTACTTGTCCTTTTTTAATTAATTCATCTTTTTTTACTAAAATTTCATCTAAATGAGCATAAATTGTAGAAACACCATGTCCATGGTCTAAAATTATAGTTCCTCCTGTAAAATAAAAACCTTTCTCAGCGAGAGTTATATAACCATCAGCTGGAGACTTAATCTCTGTTCCTTTGGGCGCAGCAAAATCAATCCCTAAATGTGGTGAACGAGGCTTGCCATTTAATATTCTTTGACTTCCATAAATACCAGAAATTATGCCATCAATAGGCTTACTAAAGCTTGATAAAAAAAATTCAAAATCTGTGTTAATTAATTGTGCATTTTTGATTAAGTCGTTTTCTTTTTTTATAATTTCTAGAGACTCTTTGTCTGGGGTTACCATTTTTTCATGAAGACCATCTATTTTTTGAGTCTTATATTGTCTTTTCTTTATTTTATAAGTCTTAGAATTAATTTGATTATTCTTATCCACCGACTCTATGACAATATTTCCTGTTTGATTATAATTTATACCAAAAACAAAAGTTCCGTTTTTGGATAATTTTATTTTTTGTTTATTAACAAAAATGGAATTATCAGGTTTCTCTTTTCCAACAATAAGCGCACCTTGAATAATTTCTCCTTTTAATTCAAAAGCATTAGCTAAAGTCGACTGAAATAAAAAAAAAAATATAAATAAAAAATGCATTTATTTTTTATTCAATTGTTTAAATCTTTCTGTGGCTTCAACATAAGAAAAATAAGGCTCTTGTAATTCAACGTTCCAATATCTTAACTCTGATAATTCTATTTTTTTTCCAGAAACTTTACAAAGCACATAATCGCCTGGATTAATAATCTCAAAATTTCCAGGTTTAAATTTTAATTTTGCTTCTTTCATTTAATTAACCTTAGCTTTAATTTTACCGTCAGATAATTCAATTATAATGTCATTATTTTTATAAACATGTTTTTTTTTATAAATAATATTATTATTTAAATCTCTAATAATTGAAAAACCTCTTTTTAAAATCTTATTAGTGTCTAAACTGTTTAATCTAGAAAAAATGCTATTTAAATTTAATCGAGAGTATTTAAATTTATTTTTTAACAGGCCAGCAAGAGATTTTTCATAAAGTTCCATTTTATCTTTCTTTTCTGCTATAAATTTTTTTAAATTATTAAAATTTAATGATTTTACTAATTGATAAATATTTTTATTTTTTTCTTTTAAAAAAATATTAAAGCTATAGATTAACCGTTCATAACATGTGATAACTCTTTGAATCAAAGTAGCTTTTTCTGGAACAGCTTTTTCTGCTGCTGCCGTAGGTGTTGATGCTCTAAAGTCAGCTACAAAATCCAATAAAGTAAAATCCGTTTCATGACCAATTGCGGAGATAATTGGGATTTTACTTGAAAAAGCAGCTTTAACTACATTTTCATCATTAAATGATAGCAAGTCTTCAGCACCTCCGCCTCCTCTTGCAATTATTATTGTATCAACATTGATCTTTTTATTAAAAAATTCTATTCCTTGAATTATTTCTCCTGCAGATTTATTTCCTTGCACAGATATTGGATAAATTAAAAGATGAGTTGGATATCTATTTTGTACTCTGTTTATAATATCCATTATTACTGCTCCAGTTGGTGAGGTAATTATTCCAATTTTATCTGGAATAAATGGAATAGGCTTTTTATGTTCCTCATTAAAATATCCTTCGGCTTGTAGTTTTTTCTTTCTTTGCTCAATTAACTTTAATAATGCTCCCTCACCTTGAAGTTCGATCTGATCTACTTTGATTTGATAACTTGATATGCTACTCTTTGCATAAGTTGTGATTTTTCCTTCAGCAACAACCTCCATGCCCTCCTCTGGAAAGACTTGTAAAAGCGGTACTGCACTTGACCAACAAATAGCATTCAGCACAAAATTTTCATCTTTTAATGAAAAATATAAATGGCCTTTATTTTCTTTTATTTTAGAAACTTCACCTCTAATCCTTACTCTGTCAAAATTTTCTTCTAAAATATTTTTTGTTAAAGATGTAATTTCTGAAACAGAAAATTCTGGTATGTTTTTCATTATCAATTTATATACCTATAATATTATATGAACATAGCTGTTATAGGAAGTGGCGGGAGAGAGCATTCTGTCTGTTTTAAACTAAAACAATCAAAACAAATTAATAAAATTTTTTGTATTCCAGGAAATGCTGGTACAAGCACAATAGCAGAAAATATTAATATAGATGTTCTTAACTTTAAAAGTATTTCAGATTTTTTAAGAAATAATAATATAAAAATAGTTTTTGTTGGACCTGAAGTTCCTTTAGTTAAGGGAATTAAAGATTATTTAGAAAAAAAAAATTTTTTTGTATTTGGTCCGTCTAAAGCAGCTTCAAGATTAGAAAAATCTAAATCTTTTACAAAACAACTTTGTAAAAAATATAAAATACCTACCGCACAATATAAATCTTTTAGCAACATGAAAGGAGTTAAAGAATACATAAAAAAAATGAATACTCCTATAGTAATAAAAGCTGATGGATTAGCTTCAGGTAAAGGAGTTTTTATTTGTAATAGCAAAACTATAGCATTAAAAAAATGTAAAGATATCAATCAAGGTAAATTTAAAAGTTCTAAAAAATTTGTTATTGAAGAATTTTTGTCAGGAGAAGAAGCGAGTTATTTTATATTGTCAGATGGAAAAAGTTATAAATTTTTTGGAACTGCACAAGATCACAAAAGAATAGGAGAAGGTGATACCGGTCCTAATACAGGAGGAATGGGTGCTTACTCTCCTTCAAATATTATTACAAATAAAGTTGAAGAAAAAATAAAAAAAGAAATTATTGATCCTACGTTAAAAGGGTTAAAAAAATTAGGATGTCCTTTTGTTGGAATTCTTTATGCAGGGCTAATTATTAAAAATGATCAACCCAAGCTTATTGAATATAATATTAGGCTTGGAGATCCTGAGTGCCAAGTTTTGATGATGAGATTAAAAACTGATTTGTTAAAAATTATATTAGCTTGTAAAAAAAAACAAATTAACAAAATAACAATTAATTGGAGTAATAAAAAAGCAATAACAATTGTTGCCTCATCTAAAGGATATCCTAATAAACAGGGTAAAATATCAGAAATCAAGAATACAAAAGAAATTTTACTAAATAATAATCAATATTTATTTCACGCAAGTACATTTAAAATGAATAATAAAATTTTCACATCTGGAGGTAGAGTCTTGAATGCTGCGGCTTTAAATAAAAATCTTAGATCAGCTCGAAGCGCATGTGTAAAAATGTTAAAAAAGATTAACTGGAAAGATAAATATTTTAGAAGAGATATTGGTTGGAGAGCTATTAATAATTAATTACGTTTTTTCTTAAAAAAATCTTTCATTAAATCTAAAAAAATATTTTCCTTAAAACCATAATAAAACTTAGGCTTATGATGTAAATTATTAGAATAAATCAACTTTGGACCATTAATAAAACCTCCTGACTTTTTATCTTCTAAACAAAAATAAACTCTTCTAATTCTAGAAAGAGAAATTGCAGAAGTGCACATAGCACATGGCTCTAGTGAAGAATAAAGATCAAATTTATCTAGTCTTTTTGAATTTGTTAATTTTAAGGCTTTTAAAATAGCATTAATCTCAGCATGTAAAATTGGATTTTTTTTAGTTTGATTTATGCATGCTGATATAACTTTTTTATTAACTGGATCTACTATAATTGCGCTAATAGGGAGTTCTCCTAAAGCTTGAGCTTTTTTTGATAATTTTAAAAGTAAATTAGTATAAATATCAGTCTGACCATTCATTATGAATAATAATTACCAAAAAAAAATTAGAATAGCTAAATTTTTATCAAGCAAAGGATATGGTTCTAGACGCGAAATAGAGCAATTAATTCAAAAAAATAAAATTATTGTTAATAAAGAAATTATTTCATCGCCAATTACTTTTGTAAGTAATGAAGACGAGATAATTATAAATAATAAAAAGATTAATCTTGAAAAAAAACTAGAGGTATGGAAATTTTATAAACCATTAAACTATATTACTTCTCGAAATAAACAGGACGATAGACCGATTATATACGATCTATTACCTTTTAATCTTAAAAAAATAAAAACTGTTGGAAGATTAGATATTAATTCTGAAGGACTTTTATTATTAACAGATGATGGTGAAATAATAAGAAATTTAGAATTACCTAAAAACAAATTTATTAGAAAATATAGAATTAGAGTTTATGGATACATAGATGAAACTTCTTTGGATAGGATTAGCAAAGGAGTAAAAATAAATAACATTCAATACGCTCCTTTTGAATATAAATTATTAAAAAAAGGAAATGCAAATTCTTGGGTAGAGTTTCATATGCATGAAGGAAAAAATAATGAAATAAGAAATTTATGCGCTGCTGTTAATCTTAAAGTTAATAGGTTAATTCGTCTGGAATACGGTCCATTTAAACTTAAAAACTTATTAGCTGGAAAAGTAGAAAAAGCAGAAGAGAAAGAAATGAGATTATATGAGGATCATATCAGGAAAATATAAGGGGAAAAAAATACTTTTTCCAAGCAAATTAATTACTAGACCTCTAAGAGATAGAGTCAAAGAGAGTATATTCAATATATTACAGCACTCAAATAAAATT
>NZ_JAYQPI010000046.1:0-4961 GCF_038145245.1 Candidatus Allofontibacter sp.
ACAGACTTAATAAAAGATATTAAAAAAGGAGTTTATATAACTGAATTATTTGGCTCTGGATTTAACAGCGTAACAGGTGACTTTAGTAAAGGCGGTTCAGGATTTTTAATAGAGAATGGAGAAATAACTTATCCAATTAGCGAAATCACAGTCGCTGGAAATATAAAAAATATGTTCAAAGAGATTTTTTTAGCTGATGATTTAGAATTCAAATCTAGAACCAACTCTCCAACAATTAGAATTAATAATCTAAGTATTGCAGGTAAATAAATGACCAAATTTGAATTGATAAAAAGAATATTTAAAACTCAAATTAAAAAATATATTCCAGAATTAAGTATAACTTTTATTTTTATTATTTTAACTTCCCTTACGACAGCTGCAACAGCGTGGCTACTAGATCCTGCTATTAAAGAAATCTTTATAAATAAAAATACTAATATGCTTTACCTAATCCCTATTGCAATAATTATTACTTTTATTTTGAAAGCTTTTTCAATTTATGGAACAAGAATTATTACGATTAAAGTTGGAATAAAAATAATAAAAAACATTCAAACTTTAATGGCTCAAAAGTTTTTATTATCTGATATTGCGCATATTACTAAAAAACACTCAGGAAAATATTTATCTAATTTTACTAACGATACGACTATATTATTCACGGTGTTAACAGGTGTAGTTGTAACTTTATTTAAAGAAACATTTACATTATTAGCATTAGTTGGACTAATGTTTTACCATGACTGGCAATTAAGTTTGCTTGCCATAATAATGATCCCTATTGCTGCAATATCCTCAAAAAATATAGGAAAAAAAATGGGCAAAAAAGTTCATATAAGTCTGGAAGCCTCAGATAAATTTATGAAATTTTTAAGCGAGATAATTAAAGGATCTTGGTTAATAAAAATTTATCAAAAAGAAGAAGAAGAATTAAAAAAAATTAGCATGATTATTGATGAAAGATTTAAAGCAATTAGAAAAGTTGAGCAAACAAGATTAGGAGCTGGTCCAATAATGGAGGTAATTTCTGCTATAGCTATTGCTATTGTAGTTTTTTTTGCAGGTTATAGAAGTATGCAGGGCGCTATAACATTAGGAGAATTTGTCTCTTTTTTAGCTGCACTAATGCTAGCTTATCAACCAGTTAGGGCGCTTGCTGGAATTAATGTTGGTATTCAAGAAGGAATTACGGCAGCTAAACGAATATATGAGATAATTGATCAAAAGAATGAGATTTATAATGATAAAAATGCTCCTTCATTAAAATTAAAAAATGCAACATTAGAGTTTAAAAATATTAGCTTTATATATCCAGATGGAACACATGCTTTAAAAAATTTATCTGCAAAAATAGAAGGTGGAAAAAAAGTTGGCTTAGTTGGTATAAGTGGTTCTGGAAAAACTACATTCTTAAACTTAATTCCAAGATTCTTCAATTTAAAACATGGTGCAATCTTTATTGATGACCAAAACATTAATAATATAAATTTAAATTCTTTGAGAAAAGAAATATCACTAGTTAGTCAGGATGTAATACTTTTTGATGACACTATTAAATCTAATATATTATATGGAAATGCATCAGCATCTGAAGATGAAATAGTTAATGCATGTAAATTTGCAGCAGCTCAGGATTTTATAGAAAAACTACCAAACAAGTACGAAACTATTATCGGAGAAAATGGAATAAAATTATCAGGTGGGCAAAAACAAAGATTATCAATAGCAAGGGCTATACTAAAAAATTCTTCAATAATATTATTAGATGAGGCCACTTCATCTTTAGACTCTGAGTCTGAGAATGTAATTCAAAAAGCTATTGAAAATTTAACTAAAAATAAAACAACTATTATAATTGCTCATAGATTATCAACGATCATGAACTGCGATAAAATTTTAGTATTTGATAAAGGTCAGGTGATTGCTGAAGGGAGTCATGAATTTTTAGTGAGTAATTCTTCGATTTATAAGAACTTATATGAAAAACAAATTATAAATTAATGAAAGTTATTTATTATTTGGCAACATCATTGTTGCATTATTTATTACATCCGTATCTCTATTTTAGAATCATTAAAAAAAAAGAATCTCCAATACGTTTTAGAGAGAAGTTAGCAATATCAGATATTCAAAGACATGATGGCTATTTAATTTGGTTTCATTGCGCTAGCATTGGAGAATTAAAGAGTATATTTCCAATTATTGATTACTATGTAAAAAAAAATAGAATTTTATTAACTACTTCTACTTTAAGTTCTAGTGAAATCTTTTATAAAAAATATTCTCATAATAAAAATATTATTCATCAATTTGCACCTATTGATAGTCCGCAAATTGTAAAAAGATTTTTTTTAAAATGGAAGCCTAATATTATTTTTTTTACAGATTCAGAATTATGGCCAAACCAAATTTTTTATGCAAAAAAAAATAAAATACCTATAATTTTGCTTAACGGCAGGTTGTCGAAAAAATCATTTGATAAATGGAGATTATTTAAAAGAACCATGCATGAAATATTAAAATCTTTTAAATTAATCTTATGCAGCAGTTATCAAAGTAGCGATTATTTCAATTATTTTAAAACTAATAATACTGAGACTATAGGAAATCTTAAATTTATTATTTCTGAAAATTCAGATTTAAAGAATGAAGAAAATGCTAATCTAAAAAAAAGAATAATATTTATTGCTTTAAGTACTCACGATACAGAGGAAGAATTTTGTATAAAAGCACATATATCTTTAAAACTCAAATATCCAAATTTGTTAACTCTAATTATACCAAGACATATAAATAGAATTACTAAAATTGAGGAAATTGTAAAAAGATTAAAATTAAATTTTTTAACCAAAGATTCTTTATATGACATCAAAGATAGTACGGACATTTTAATAATTAATACTTATGGCAACACACAAAGATTTTTAAAATTATCAAAATGTACATTTATTGGCGGCTCATTAATTAATCACGGTGGGCAAAATCCTATAGAGGTTGCTTATAATAATTCATTGATTTTTCATGGTCCACATATTCATAATTTTACTGAAATATATAATTTTTTAAATAAAGAAAATTTTTCTTTTGAAGTTAATTCTGTAAAAGAATTAATCGATCACATAGAAAAAAATATTAATTCTAGTCATAGTAAAAATATCAAAGAAAAAATAATTGATAG
Organism: Candidatus Allofontibacter sp.; assembly: GCF_038145245.1. Lineage (GTDB taxonomy): Bacteria > Pseudomonadota > Alphaproteobacteria > Pelagibacterales > Pelagibacteraceae > Fontibacterium. Next base: position 3,182 of record NZ_JAYQPI010000046.1, read on the forward strand.
AGGTAATGAAATTTTATCAAGAACAATTGAAAGATTAGATCAATATATAATTAATTAAAAATGTACTTTATTAAGCCAAGATTTTGGGATGAAAAAAAAAATTCTTTTTTATCTATATTATTATATCCATTATCGATAATTTATTATTTAATTATTATAATAAAAAAAAAAATTTCTATCCCACAAAAATTTGACATTCCTATAATCTGTTTAGGAAATATTTATGTTGGTGGCACTGGTAAAACTTCTGCTGCTATAGAAATAATCAAGATTTTAAATCAATTTAAAAAAGTCTGTTTTTTAACAAAAGGATATGGAAGAAAAAGCAAGACAGATATTTATTTAAATGAAATAAATATGGCTAATCAAGTCTCAGAAGTTACAGGAGATGAAGCATTATTATTAAATAAATTTGGGCATGTATATATCTCAAATAACAGAGTTAAGGGTATAAATGCTATTATAAAGTTAGGATATGATGCCATTATTTTAGATGATGGATTTCAAGATTATTTAATTTTTAAAGATTTAAATATTCTGTGCTTTGATTCAAAAAGCTGGATAGGAAATAATAATTTATTACCAGCAGGACCACTTAGAGAACCTTTAACTTCAATAAAAGAAGTTAATTTAGTAATTCTTAAAGGAGAAAAAAATCAAACAGTTGAAAAAGAAATAAAGAAAATCAACTCGAATATTCAAATTATTTATGCCGAAAATAAAATCGAAAATATTGGAACTTTAAAAAACAAAAATTTTATAGCATTTACTGGCATAGGTAATCCTTATAGTTTTTTTTACACATTACTAGAAAACAACTTAAAAATTATAAAACAAATTATCTACCCAGATCATTTTCAATTTACAGAAAAAAATTATAAAATTTTATTTAAAGAGGCAGAAAATAATAATTGTAATTTAATAACAACAGAAAAAGATTATGTAAGAATTAATAAAAAATTTAAAGATAAAATTTATTATACAAAGATTAATACTTTATTAATTGGAAAAGAAATTTTAGAAAAAGAACTTAAAAAATTATTTTAATGAAGATTATTAGATATTTCTTAGAATTTATTTTAGTTATAATATTTTTTTTAATATTCAAAATTATAGGGCTTAAATTATCTTCTAACTTAGGAGAGAAAATTGGAAAGCACTTTGGACCTTTATTTAGAAAAAAAGCAATTGCAAAAAAAAATATTTTAATAGCATTTCCAAATCTTACCGAAAAATCAATCAATGAAATAATTGATTGTATGTGGAAAAATATAGGAAGAATATTTGGAGAATATATACATATAAATAAATTTAGCGTTATTAACGAAAAATATAATAAAATAGTTTTTATAAACAAAAATAATGTCGAAATATTAAAAAGAAATAATAAACCAATAGTTTTCTTTTCTGGTCATTTTGCAAATTTTGAATTAATGGCAAAATGTTTACAAGAATTAGGATTTAATATTGGTGCAATTTATAGACCTCTGAATAATATATTTTTAAACCCTATAATGGAATTTATTAGAAAAAAATACATCTGCCCAATTCAAATAGAAAAAGGTCCAACAGGAACAAAAAAATTAATTAAACATATTTCTAATAATAATCCCTTGGCATTAATGATTGATCAAAGGTTATCATCTAGTATTCGTGTTCCTTTTTTTAATCAACCAGCAACTACGACTACAACCCCTGCCCAGTTAGCAATTAAATATGATGCATTGCTTGTGCCTGTATTTTTAAAAAGATTAAAAGAAACAAATTTTGAATTTTTTAT
>NZ_JAYQPI010000047.1:0-4873 GCF_038145245.1 Candidatus Allofontibacter sp.
ATAATTTTTTTTTTTTAATACAACAGTGTTAATTTTGTTATAATTACTTACTTAATTATGAAAGCAATCGTATTTCCTGGACAGGGATCACAGTATGTCGGAATGGGAAAAGATTTTTATGATACTTTTAGCGAAGCTAAAGAGGTCTTTCATGAGGTCGATGATGCTTTGGGGTTTAAATTATCAAATATTATCTTAAATGGACCTAATGAAACCTTAAATCTTACAGAAAACACTCAGCCAGCTATAATGACTGTGGGAGTTGCGATTTATAGAGTTTTAAGAAAAATAAAAATAAAAGATTTAAAAGATTATAGTTTTTTTGCAGGACATTCTTTAGGAGAATATACATCTTTGATCTGTTCAGAATCTTTAACTTTAAAAGATGGTGCAAAAATTTTAAAAGAAAGAGGAAAATCAATGCAAGAAGCTGTTCCAGTAAATGTTGGCGCTATGGCCGCTGTATTAGGGGCAGAAATAGATTTGATAAATGAAGTAATAAATAAAAATAAATCTAGTGAAGGAGTTGCTGAAATTTCAAACGATAATTGTCCAGGTCAAATAGTTATAAGTGGAAACAAAGAAAAGATTAATAAGATAGTAGATGATTTAAAAAATACTCATAGTAAAAAAGCAATACTATTGCCGGTTAGCGCTCCATTCCATTGTTCTTTAATGAAGCCTTCAGCAGATAAGATGAATCAAATTTTAATAAAAACAAAGTTTTCAAAACCAATGATTAATATTGTTTCTAATGTAATGGCTACGACCATTGATAATTTTAATGAAATACCTTCTTTGCTAACAAAACAAATTACTCATCATGTCAGATGGAGAGAATCTATAGATTTTATGACAAAAAATGGTGTAAAACATTTTATTGAAATAGGACCGGGGAAAGCATTAACAGGTATGATAAAAAGAATAGGAAAAGAACTTACAACAACCACAATTGATAATATAACTCAATTTAATGAATTTAATTAATTTAAAAAATAAAAAAGTTTTTATAACAGGCGGTACTGCTGGAATTGGACTTTCTATATTAGAAAGTTTTTATAAATTAGAAGCTGATATATTTACTATCGGAACAAATGTTGAAAATCTTAAGACTATTCAAAATAATTTTCCAAAAATAAAAACTGCTAATTTTAATTTAGAAAATCATAAAAAAATTGAAGAATTGATCAAAGAAGTAAAAGATAAATTAGGGGGATTAGATATAGTTATTAATAATGCCGGAATCACAAAAGATAATCTTGCAATTAGAATGTCAGATGAAGAATGGAACAAAGTAATTAATATAAATTTAACTGCTGTTTTTTTAATTTGTAAATATTCTATTAAAACAATGATGAAACAAGATGCTGGATCTATAGTTAATATTAGTTCAATCGTCGGTCACACAGGTAATTTTGGACAAGCCAACTATTCAAGCGCTAAAGCAGGAATAGTTGCAATGTCAAAAAGTCTAGCAAAAGAATATGCAAAGAAAAATATTAGAATAAATTGTATTTCACCTGGATTTATAGATACAAAAATGACAAAAAATATTAACGAAGAATTCAAAAAGAAACTAATAGAAAATATCCCTATGGGAAAATTAGGCACAGGTAACGATATTGCTAATTGTGCTATTTTTTTAGCTTCCGATCTTTCTTCTTATATTACAGGCGAAACTATCCATGTTAATGGTGGAATGTATATGGCTTGATTTATTTAATTTATTCATTTATTGAAAGAATCATTAATAATTAAGGGAGTTTAAAAAATGAGTGATGTTGCAGCAAAAGTTAAAAAAATTATTGTAGAACATTTAGGCGTTGACGAAGCTAAAGTTACTGATGAAGCAAGTTTTATAGATGATTTAGGTGCAGATAGTTTAGATACTGTAGAGTTAGTTATGGCATTTGAAGAGGAATTTGGTTCAGAAATATCAGATTCAGAAGCTGAAAAAATATTAACAGTAGGTGACGCAATAAGATTTATTGAGAATAATCCTGCAAAGTAGTTTTTTTTGATTTCAAAATCAAAAAGAGGTTTGATTTTAATATTATCTTCCCCATCAGGGGCAGGTAAGACAACTCTCGCTAAAAAGATTGAAAGTAGCGATAAAAATTTTAAAATATCAGTTTCCTACACGACAAGAACACCAAGACTTAATGAAATAGATGGAGTTGATTATAACTTTGTAAGCATTAATAAATTTCAGGAATTATCTAATCAAAATAAATTTTTAGAACAAGCAAAAGTATTTGGAAATTATTATGGCACTTTAAAAGAACCAATAGAAGATTATTTGTCCCAAGGAAAAGATTATTTATTTGATATTGATTGGCAAGGGACAGAACAAGTAAAAAATATAATGCCGTTAGATATTGTTCCAATATTTATTTTGCCACCCAGTATTAACGACTTAGAAAATAGACTAAAAAAAAGAGATGAAAAAAATAAGGAATTAATTGATCAAAGAATGAAAATGGCAAAGGATGAGATTAATCACTGGAAAGATTATAAATATATTGTTGTGAACAAAGATGTAGAAAACTGTTTTGAGCAAATTAACAAAATAGTAAAGATTGAAAGAGAATTAAGATCTGCTTTTAATTAAATCAACTAATTTATAGTAAAAACTAAAATCCAAATTTTCTGGCCTGAGATTTTTAATGTTATCAAAATCTATTAATACAAGTTCCTTTTCATTAAGTAATTTTTTAAGTGTTTTAGAAATCATTTTTCTTTTAGTATTGAACATAATTTTTGTTAGATCTGACAAAATATTTAGATCTTTTAATTTAAAATTAGTTTTTTTTTTAGGAGCAAAAGACAACACAGAAGAGTCAACTTTTGGCTCAGGATTAAAATCTTTTTTTGAAATATTAAAATGAAATTTTACATCTAGTCTGGCATCGGTTAATATTGAAATTCTGCCATATTTTTTATGATTAGGAGTTGCTATAATTCTTTCCGCCACTTCTTTTTGAAACATCAAAATCATTTGATCGTAAAAAGGAGGCCATGGATCAGAATAAATCCACTTTATTAATAATTTTAAAGAAATATTATAAGGAAGGTTCCCAAAGATTATTGATTTTTTGTTAAAAATACTTTTTTCATTATAGGTTAAAGCGTCAGAAATTTTATAATTAAAATTTTTATAATTATTTTTAATTTTATCTAAATGACTATTTAAATCTTTGTCAAATTCTATTGCAAAAATTTCTTTCGGATTTCTATTTAGCAATTCTTCAGTCAGACTCCCAGATCCGGGACCGATTTCAATTACATGACTGTTTTTATTAATATTACCTATATCTGCAATTTTTCTTATTATATCTTTATTAATTAAAAAATTTTGACCAAACCTTTTTTTATGCTTAAACATTATATTTTGAAAAAAACTTTACTGCTTTAATAAAACTTTTTGGATTTGCAATTCCTTTTCCCATAATTTCAATTCCAACTCCATGATCTGGAGAAATTCTAATAAATGGCATACCAATAGTGATATTTATTGCATCAAAATCAAATTTAGTTTTGAAAGTTGTTAGAATTTGATCATGATAATGACCAATTAGAATATCAATTTTTAATTTTTCTCTTTGTAAAAAACTAGTGTCTGGAGATAACGGTCCTATTATGGGATATTTTTTTTTAAGTTTATTAATGGCTGGAATAATTATTTTTTTTTCTTCATTTCCTAAATAGCCATTTTCGCCGTTATGAGGATTTAAACCAAGTATACCAATCTTAAATTTTTTTCTTTTAATGGTTTTTGAATAAAAATTGCTAATGTTTTTGCAGGCTTTTTCAATTTTTTTATATGTAATATTTTTGCAAACATGTTTTAAAGGAATATGGGTCGTTAAAGGTAGAACGGAGAAGTTTTCATTAAATAATAGCATGTTTTCTTTATTTTTATTATTAGTTTTTTCAGCAATATATTCAGTAATTCCGTTGTATTTATTTTTTGTAAATTTTGATTTATTAATTGGTAGATTGATTAAACCGTGAGCAAAATTCTTTTTAAGGATATTAACTGCGGATTCAAAGCATTTTTTAATAAATTCTTCTGATTTATTTAATTTTAAATCAAAAGTTTTTTTTTGTTTATAATTTATATTAATAAAATTAAATTTTGTATTTTTTAAATTATCAACTTTAGAAAAGTTAAAGTTAATATTTATTTTAAGATTTAAATAATTAGCTTGTCTTTTAAATAGAGAATAGTTTCCAATTATTATAAAATTTAATTTTGTTTTTTTTAAATAATTTAATGATTTAAGAAAGATTTCAGATGAGATACTATTGGGTTCACCTAAAATAATTATGATATTTTTTTTCACAAAAATTTAATTAAATACTTTTTTTTACTTTTTTCTAAATGAGTTATTGAGAATTTATTTAACTGTTTGTTTTGCTCAGTTATAATTAATTGTTTTTTTAATTTTTCATCGCTTTCACCATTTTTTTGTTCTTTTTCTAATTCTTTATTAACCTCTGTTAGATTCACATTAAGTCTACTTTCATACATCTGCCTTATTAATTTTGACCACTTCATATCAATTTTTATTATATTTTTTAGATAATCATTCTCTATTTCTTTTTGTTTATAGAAAGAATGCAACGTTTCATTGTTTATTTTTATTCTTTCTAAGTAATTATATAAATTTATTTCTATTTCTTTCTCTGTGACTTCAATTTTATAATAATTTGTTTCAATATCTTTGATTTTTCTATCTATTAAACTATTAATAATTTCTTTTTTAAATAGTTCTGAATTTTGAATAGCTTGATCTTTGTTAATAAATTTTAAAAAATTAATTTCTTTATTAATATCAAGTTCTGTAATTATTGAATTATCAATAGAAAC
>NZ_JAYQPI010000048.1:0-4832 GCF_038145245.1 Candidatus Allofontibacter sp.
CCACATAGCTTAGTTGGTAGAGCACTTCCATGGTAAGGAAGAGGTGGCCAGTTCGATTCCGGCTGTGGGCACCAAAATTTGATGTTTTTATTAAGTATTTTTTGAATAAATTAAAATAAACTTACTATAGTTTTATAAAAAACATTTAAATATAATACCCCTATGAGTTTAGAAATTAAAGTGCCTGATATAGGCGATTTCAAAAACGTTGAGATTATAGAAATCCTAGTAAAAGAAGGTGATCAAATTAAAAAAAATGATCCTATTCTTACATTAGAAAGTGATAAATCTAGTGTTGAAGTGCCATCACCTTTTGATGGAAAAATTTCTAATATAAAAGTAAAAGTTGGCGATAAAGTTTCACAAGGATCATTAATAGCAACTCTGAGTAACGGATCATCTTCAAATACAACACAAGATAAATCTATACTACCAGAGACAGAAAAAATTATTCAAGAAGCTGAGAAAGTTTTAAAAAGAACAGATTCAGATAAAAAAATTACTATAGAAGAACCAAAACAAAGTTTTGAAACAAAAGTTGAATATAAAAAATTTACCAACTATTCTTCTGATCAAGACAGCATTGGCGATGTAGATCCTCAAGAAACTTTAGAATGGATTGAGTCCTTAAACAGTGTTGTTGAAAGAGATGGCCCAAAAAGAGCTAACTATCTTTTAGGCAAGCTGATTAACCAAGCATATATTTCAGGCTCAAACCTACCTTATAATCAAAAAACTCCTTATATAAATACTATACCTAGAGAGATGGAAGCTAAATCTCCTGGGGATCAAGTATTAGAAAATAAAATTAGATCTTTAATTAGATGGAATGCTGCATGTATGGTTGTGCGTGCTAATAAAAAACTTCCCGAACTTGGTGGTCATATCGCAACTTTTTCATCTGCAGCAACTTTATACGATGTAGGCTTTAACCATTTTTGGAAAGCACAAAATGAAAAAAATTTAGGAGATTTAATTTATTTTCAAGGTCATTGTGCTCCTGGTATTTATGCAAGATCTTTTCTTGAGGGAAGAATAACTGCTAAACAATTAGAAAATTTTAGACAAGAGGTAGATGGTGGAGGCCTGTCTTCATATCCTCATCCTTGGTTAATGCCAAATTATTGGCAGTTTCCAACTGTTTCTATGGGTCTTGGTCCTATCATGGCAATTTATCAGGCAAGATTTATGAAATATTTACAAAACAGATCTTTAATAGAAGATCAAAATAGAAAAGTTTGGGCTTTCTTAGGAGACGGAGAAATGGATGAACCTGAATCTACAGGAGCAATTAGTTTAGCTGCAAGAGAAAAATTAGATAACTTAGTATTTGTAATTAATTGTAACCTTCAAAGATTAGATGGTCCCGTACGAGGTAACGGAAAAATAATTCAAGAAATGGAGGGTTTGTTTAGAGGAGCCGGGTGGAATGTAATTAAAGTTATTTGGGGATCTTATTGGGACCCTCTTCTTGCAAAAGATAAAACAGGTCTATTACTAAAAAGGATGGAAGAATGTGTTGATGGTGAATATCAAGCCTTCAAAGCAAAAGGAGGGGCTTATGTTAGAAGTCATTTTTTTGGAAAATACCCTGAATTAAGAGAATTAGTTTCAAATATGACTGATGAAGATATTTGGAAACTAAACAGAGGCGGTCATGATCCTCATAAAGTTTATGCCGCATATCATGCAGCTCAAAATCATAAAGGCTCACCTACAGTAATTATAGCAAAGACTATTAAAGGCTATGGAATGGGTAAAAGTGGGGAAAGTATTAATACTACTCATCAACAAAAAAAATTAGACCTTAATGATATGTATTATTTCAGAGATCGATTTAATATTCCAATTACAGATAAACAAGTTGAAAATTTAGAGTTTTATAAGCCAGACGAAAAATCAGAAGAAATTCAATATATTAAAGAAAGAAGAAAACAACTTGGGGGTTTTATTCCAACAAGAAGAACAAAAACAAAGGCTTTAAAGACTCCTGCTGCTGAAATCTTTGAGTCTTCTTATTTAGCTTCTGGTGACAGAGAATTATCTACCACTATGGCTCTTGTTAATATGCTTACAAAAATTTTAAGAGACAAAGATTATTCTTCAAGACTAGTTCCAATAATTCCAGATGAAGCAAGAACTTTTGGAATGGAAGGATTTTTTCAAAAAATCGGAATTTATGCTCACGAAGGTCAAAAATATGAACCAGTAGATTCTGAACAGCTAAGTTCCTATCGTGAAGATAAAAGTGGACAAGTATTAGAAGAGGGAATTACAGAGGCTGGTGCTATGTCTTCTTGGATAGCTGCTGGTACGTCATATTCAAATCACAATATTGAGATGATTCCTATCTATCTTTTTTATTCAATGTTTGGTTTTCAAAGAATTGGCGACTTTGCCTGGGCAGCAGGCGATACACAATGTAGAGGATTTTTAATTGGAGCAACATCTGGAAGAACAACTCTTGCAGGTGAAGGATTACAGCACCAAGATGGTCATAGTTTAATAATGGCCTCCACTATTCCAAACTGCGTGACTTATGATCCAACTTTTTCTTATGAGTTGGCAGTAATATTTGAGGATGGACTAAAAAGAATGCATGAAAAACAAGAGAACGTTTTTTATTACATAACAACTTTAAATGAAAATTATAAACATCCTGCAATGCCTAAAGGTGTGAAAAAAGAAGATATTTTAAAAGGAATGTATTTATTTAAAGAAATTAATAATAAAGGAAAAACTAAAGTTCAATTACTTGGATCTGGAGCAATATTAAATGAAGTAATAAAAGCAGCAGAAATATTAAGTTCTGACTTTGGGATTGACTCCGATATTTGGAGTGTAACAAGTTTTAATGAATTAAGAAAAGACGCAATAGAAGTTGAAAGAAAAAATTTACTAAATCCTGATAAAAAACCAGAAAAAACTTATATAGAAAAATGTTTTGAAAAAAGAACAGGTCCTTTTATAGCTGCAACAGATTATATTAGGACATTATCCGAAGGAATTAGGAATTATATTCCTGGTACTTATGTAACTCTAGGAACTGATGGGTTTGGAAGAAGTGATACTAGGAAAAATTTAAGAAAATTTTTTGAAGTTAATAAAGAATTTATTGTTTATTCCACATTAAGCACTCTAGTAAAAGAACAAAAGATTGCATCGAAAGTAGCCACGGATACGATGAAAAAATATAATATTGATCCAAAAAAACCTATTCCGACAAAATTGTAGTTTAAGATGGCTAAAATTGTTGATTTAATAGTTCCTAATATTGGTGATTTTAAAAATGTTGAGATCATAGAAATTCTTATAAAAGAAAATCAAAACATTAAAAAAAATGAAGGAGTTATTACTTTAGAAAGTGATAAATCAAGCGTTGAAGTTCCGTCTCAATTTGAAGGAAAAATTAAGAATATTAAAATTAAAGTTGGAGATAAAGTATCTGAAGGAGATAAAATAGGAGAAATAGAAGTATCCTCAGGCAATGTTATTCAAGAACAAAAAATAGAAAATAAAATAACTGAAATAAAAAAAGAAGAAACGGCCTCTAAAAATACAACTATATTAAAGATTCCAAAACTAGGAACAGAGAAAAAATTAATTGTTTCTGAAATTCTTATTAAAGAAAATGAAATTATTCAAATCGACCAAATAACTTTGCTAATTGAAGATGATGAAAATGCTTATGAAATTCCTTCTCCACTATCTGGAATCGTTAAAAATATTAAATTAAAAAAAGGGCAAGAAGTTAAAATTGGAGAAACTATTGCTGAAATTATTAATCAGTCATCGGACATAGAAATAAAAAAAACAATAATAGTAGAAAAAATCCATGAAGAAAATAAACAATATCAAAATATAAAAAGCGCAAGCCCAAAAATTAGAAAATTTGCAAGAGAGTTGGGAGTTAACCTTCAATTAATTGAAGGAAGTGCAAGAAAGGGTAGAATTCTTGAAGAAGATATTAAGCAATTCATTAAAGATAATTTAAATAATAAATCAATAAAAGAAGAGGTAATAAAAAAAGTAGAAACTAAAGAGGAAAAACTACCTTATGAGCATAAAGAATTTGGCGAAATTGATATTCAAAAAATTCCAAGAATTAAAAGACTATCAGGTCCACACTTAGTTAAAGCATGGAATGAAATACCTCATGTTACTCAATTTGATGAAATTGATGTAACAGATATGGAACATTTTAGAAAAAATTTAACAGATCTTAATACAAAAGAAAAAATTCCTATAACTCCTATTGCATTCATTATGAAAGGCTTAGTAAACGGAATGAAAAAATACCCTAATTTTAATTGTTCACTTGAACCTACTGGTGAAAATATTATTTTCAAAAAATATTTTCATATTGGAATAGCAGTAGATACCCCTCATGGTTTAATGGTCCCAAAAATTAGAAACGTTGATCAGAAAGATCTTTTAACTTTAAGCAATGAGGTAAGAAAGATTAGCAAATTGAGTAAGGAACTAAAAATAGATAAAAAAGAATTTTTTGGAGGCTCAATGACTATTTCAAGTTTAGGAGGAATTGGCGGAAGTTTCTTTACACCAATAATAAACAGTCCAGAAGTTGCAATAATTGGAATAGGAAAAACAGAAACTAAGCAAATATTTATTGATGGAAAATTTATAGCTAGAGCAATGATGCCAATTTCTCTTTCTTATGATCATAGAATAATTGATGGAGCTGAAGCGGCTAGATTCTGTCAAGATCTCAAACTTAGTCTTGGAAAGAATTTTGCTTTCAATTTATCATTTTAAAAATGATAAGTGGTTATTGCGATGAAAAATACTATCCTGTTAAAAAAATATTTGAA
>NZ_JAYQPI010000049.1:0-4731 GCF_038145245.1 Candidatus Allofontibacter sp.
TAGAAATCTATTTTCTTCATAGTTATTTATAACTCTGAAATAAATTATTAGCTACTAAGACTTAATCAAATAATTTTAATTTTTGTGCCGCTAAAAGTCTCAAGATTAAATAAACACCTAGTCCAATAGGACCCACAAAATAAGTAAGAACTAAAGGAACTAAAACAATAAATTGAAGAGCTTTATTTTTAGCTGCATCAGTTGCAATCCAAGCTCCTAACACGAGATTTGCAGTTAAGAAATGTATCCAAAAAAGTAATAATACATTTTTATCACTTAAGATTTTTTTAAGCTGGTCAATTCCCATATAAAGCTCAAAAGTTTTCCCTTTATCTAGGATGTTAGAAAATATTCCATCAGAAGTATTTACGTAAATATAAAAAACATAAAAGTAGGTAAGTCCTAATATCAATGGAACCAGTATACTGTTAATTAAGATTTTAGTTCCTTTCCATCCTGGCAAAAATGCCAAAAGAACCCATAATGGAATTACTCCAATGTTGGTGAAATGATAAATCATTTCAAGGGTAAAAAAATCTTTTAATGTGTTAAGCATATGTTAGTAACGATTATTATATGAGATTTAATAAATCTGCAAAACAATCAATAAATAACAAACAAGATATTAAAGAGCTGTCATTAAAATATCTTGATAAATATCAACCCTCAAAAAAAGATCTTAGAATTTATTTATATAGAAAAGTCTTAGACACGGATTATTTAGGGAAAGATAAAGAAAGTATTTTGAGAGAAATAGACATGGTTATTGAAAACCTTGAAAGCATCGGAGTTATAAATGACACAATTTATTCTGAAATAAAATCTAAGAATTACTTGAAAAAAGGCTACTCATTAAACAAAATTAGAATGAATTTAGCTCAAAAAGGCATCGATGGTGAATTATTAAAAAAGACCATGAATGATATTAAAAAAGATAATGTTGATCCTGATTTTTATGCAGCAATAAGAGTTTGTCGAAGAAGAAGAATAGGACCTTATCGACCTGATGCAAATAGAGAAATTTTTTATACAAAAGACACCGGAGTTTTAGCACGAGCTGGCTTTAGTTATTCAACCTCTAAAAATGTACTAGGTTTAGATAAAAAAGAACTTAAGATTTTCGAGAAGAAGATTTAGATTTTTTATTACGCTTTTGAATTGTAACTAATTCATTAATTTTATTTTTTATAAGATTAGTGACAATATAAAATAATATAACTCCAAATAATGAAACAGAGCTAATAATTATTAAAGCAATATCCATCTTCATAAAAAAACTAATTTATTATTGAAGGACTTTTTTAGAGTTATTTTTATTATAAGATGCAACTTTAATAATTTTATTATTTAAAGAATTTTCATCTTTACAAATAGTCATTTCGTTGAGATTAAATTTGCAATCTTTAGAAGTAACAATCGATAGAGCATGTTCTGAAATTTTCTTTCCAGTTTCTTTTTCGACTCCATAATCTGCAGTTGCCATTACTGCAGATGAAGGCGTAAAAAAAGATTCAATTAAACTAGCGGACATTAAATTTCCGCATGAATTAAGTAGTAAAGTTGTTAATATAATAAATATAAATTTCATTATTATAACTTAAATATATCGCTGTTCGTGTATTAAGTGAATCCTTATTTAAGTAAATTAATTGATCTTCTCAGTATCATTGTAGGATTTGCAAAATTCTTCTTACCATAAGTTATTTTCCGACCAGTAAAAGTAGTTAATATTGCCCCAGCATGTTCAGCAATTGCATGACCAGCTGCGATATCCCATTCTTTTGCTCTTGCTCTTGCAGCATAAATGTCAAATTCACCTGCAGCTACCAGGCAAAATTTTAATGAGCTTGAACATTTTACAAATTTTGTGACATTATTTTTTTTATAAATATTTAAGATAATTTCAGAAGGCGTGTAACTGTTAGACAACGCTAAGATCTCATTATTTTTTGACAATTTTTTACAATTTAATTTAACTTTTATGTTTTTATTAATCTCATAAGCATTATTTTTACCGAATGAATAAAATAATCTTTTAAGTTTGGGGGCATAGATTATTCCTAAAGCAGGTTTTTTATTTAAAATTAAAGCAGCATTTAAAGTATATTCATTATTGTTTTTTATATATTCACGAGTACCATCAATTGGATCAATTAACCAAAAATTTACATTATCAAATTTTTTTATTTCATTAACATTTTCTTCAGAAACTATTTGAATTTTAGGAGTTAGTTCAGAGATCGCTTTTTGTAAGATTTTATCAACCAATAGATCTCCATTAGTGACTGGGGTATTATCTTTTTTTATAGTAATTTTTAGATTTTTTCCTGAAAGTTTAATGCTTTCTTTGCCAGCTTCATAAAAAATTGGGATGAGTTTTTCAGTTATTTTTTTTAAATTAATTTTTAACATTTATTTTTTCTAAAGAAACTTTATCAGCAATAATTGTTTTTTTTCCAGCATTTTCAAAGTTAACAGTTACAATATTTTTAATAATAGATTGTATTTGACCAATTCCCCATTCCTTATTTTTTGGATTGATGACATAGTCACCTGGTTCGTAATCAAAAATCATTTTTTATTTATACTTATTTCTTCCTATAATGTAAGAGTGTTCAAATATTGTCATGACAACGTTACTTAAAACAAAATTGAATAATAATTTTTTAGGACTAGATAAACCACCAAGTGAAACAAAAGTTGTTGTCGCTATGTCCGGTGGCGTTGACTCATCTGTTGTTGCTGGCTTAATGAAAATGAAAGGCTATCAAGTTATTGGTATGACCTTGCAACTTTATGATTATGCGCAAATTAATAAAAAACCTGGTACGTGTTGCGCTGGACAGGATATTTATGATGCAAAAAGAGTTTCAGAAAAATTAGATATTGATCATTATGTTTTAAATTATGAAAGTAAGTTTAAAAATGAAGTTATAGAAAAATTTGCAGACTCTTATCTTAGAGGTGAAACTCCTATTCCTTGTGTAAATTGTAATCAAACAGTTAAGTTTAGAGATTTATTTGAGTCGGCAAAAAATTTAAAAGCTGATGCATTAATTACCGGTCATTATGTAAAGAAAATTATAGATAATAATATTTCTAAAATGTATAGGCCAAAAGATTTAAATCGTGATCAGACGTATTTTTTGTTTGCAACAACTCAAGAACAATTAGATTATCTACATTTTCCTTTAGGCGATCTTCCAAAAGAAGAAACTAGAAATATTGCAAAAAAACTTAATTTAGAAGTTGCAGACAAACCTGATAGCCAAGATATTTGTTTTGTACCTAATGGTAATTATGTGTCTGTGATTGAGCGTTTAAGACCAGAGGCTCATGAACCTGGAAACATTGTTGATGTTAAAGGTAATGTTTTAGGAAAGCATGAGGGAATTATAAATTTTACTATTGGACAAAGAAAAGGAATAAAAATTTCAGGAGAAATTCCTTATTACGTAATTAAAATTAATTCAAAAACTAAAGAAGTAGTTATTGGAAAAAAAGAAGAATTAGAAATTAAAAAACTTAAAATTGAAGATATTAATTATCTTTCAGATAGGCAAAATGATTTTAATGAAAATATATTTGTTAAAGTGAGATCAACTGGAAAACTTATAGAGTCAAAGTTAGATGTTAATAATGGAACTGTGACTTTTGAAAAAAGTGAGTTTGGTGTATCCCCAGGTCAAGCTTGTGTATTTTATAAACCCGACCAATTGGGCGTTAGAGTTTTAGGTGGTGGCTGGATAAGAGCTACAGAGTAAAAAGAAACTATTTCTTTTTATTTCTTCTTCTGTTTCTTCTTATTTTTGAGCCAACTTTTCTTCGGCCTCTATGTTTTTTTGGGTATCCCATTTTTTATATTAAAAGTTTGTGTTTAAATTAATTATCAAAACATAAAGCAAACACAAGTACGTTTTTTAAAATAGAATTTGATTTTTTAATCAATTATGATTTAACGGTTATCATGGGTATTTTTAAAGATAATTCAGAAGTTTTTTATAGATCAGATTTCGATAAAAAAAATAAAGCAGATATTAGAACTTTAGTTCTTGAAAAAAACGCCCGTGATAGACATGATAAAAAAATTCATAACAGAATTGTTGTGATGCTATTTTTTTGCCTAATTATTGGACTAGGTTTAACTTTAATTAAATAATTTTAAATTTCAAATATTTATCAAATGTTTACTCAATCTTTTGAGGAGTTGAGCATTAAAACAAACGGAAATAAATTAATTAAAATTACAGAAAAAATATTAAATTTTGTAGATCGTTCTGAGATTTTAAATGGAATTTTAAATATATCTATTTTACATACTAGTGCTTCATTAATAGTTCAAGAAAATGCTGATGATGATGTTCAAAAGGATATTTTGAATTTTTATAATAAGTTAGTACCAATGAATGAAAACTTATATATTCACAATACTGAAGGTAAAGATGATATGCCTGCTCATATTAAATCTACTTTAACAAGTAGTAATTTAACTTTAAGTGTAAAAAATAATAAACTAGTTCTTGGAACGTGGCAGGGGATATATTTATTTGAACACAGAATTGACCAGCAGATAAGAAAAGTTTTTTTACATATTCTAGGTGAAAAGTAGTTTTGTAAACTTGCTGGATGTAATGTTTATTGGTAGAAGACCAGTTATGGCGGGGTAGCTCAGTTGGTTAGAGCGCAGGACTCATAAGCCTGAGGTCGGT
The DNA here is from genome assembly GCF_038145245.1 of Candidatus Allofontibacter sp. Lineage (GTDB taxonomy): Bacteria > Pseudomonadota > Alphaproteobacteria > Pelagibacterales > Pelagibacteraceae > Fontibacterium. The sequence continues at coordinate 4,710 of NZ_JAYQPI010000049.1, forward strand.
GGTTCGATCCCACTTCCCGCTA
>NZ_JAYQPI010000050.1:0-4645 GCF_038145245.1 Candidatus Allofontibacter sp.
GAAATAGCTTTGTTAAGTACTTCTATTTGCTTTTTAGCAAGCGCATTGTAGCCTTCAAATAATACTTTAGATGCATTCGCAAATGTTTCTAAAGTTTTCTTTTGAGCATTGATTAAACTCTCAGAATTACCATCTACTGTTGGCATTTTAAGAGCAGATAACATCTTTTGAAAATCAAAGAATTCAAAAGGATTGTTTGTATTAGTCATCATTGTTTACTCCTTTTTTAATTTATTAATGATGCTTATTTATGTTGCACTGCAATATATTTCAAGTGGAAAAATGCAATATAATATTAAAATATTGTTTTTATTGACTTTTTTCTTTTGCATATGCAATATATTAATATTGCACAAGCACATATTGGCTATTACTCTAGGGCCAAATATTAGGCTATTATCGACTTGTAAAAATGACAAAAAAAGACAAAGAAAAAGAAAAAGGATCTGAAAAGATTAACTTTGAAGACTTAAGTAACGTTTTTGAAAACAATCTTAAGATTTATAATCAATATATAGATTCATTTAAAAACTTAGGAACAGGTCAAAGTCATTTTCCGACTTTTCCAATGAATAATCAAAACAGCACTAATTTTACTATCAACGATTTGTCAAATTTAATTGCTCCAACGATGACCAAAATTATGGAGTCATTTAAAAATTTTCAAAGTGAAATTCAAAAAAATCCAAACGTATATTTTGATAATTTAAACAAGTGGGTTTCACAAATTGCTAACTTAAATTTTTATTTTGTAACACGTGCTTCTGGAGGCATGGCAAATCCAGTAATCTTCGAAGAAAAATCTGACAAAAGATTTTCTAATGAAGAATGGAAGACAAATCTATTTTTTGATTTCATAAAGCAATTTTATCTAATCAGCGCAAACTTTATGAATAATTTAATTGAAAATGTTGAGTTTAAAAATCCAAAAGATAAACGCATAATGCAATTTTATTTAAAACAATTAAATAGTGCACTTTCACCTTCAAATTTTACTTTTACTAATCCTGAAGTCTTAAAAAAAACAGTAGATGAAAAAGGAAATAACTTAGCAAAAGGTTATGAAAATTATAAAAAAGATTTTGAAAAGCATCCAAACAAACTTTTTATTCAACAATCCAAAGCTGGCGAATTTGAAATAGGAAAAAACTTAGCAACAACAAAAGGTAAAGTTATTTTCAAAAATAATCTTTTTGAACTTATTCAATATGATTGCACGACTGATCAACAGTATGCAAAACCAATGTTGGTGATTCCGCCTTTCATTAATAAATATTACATTATGGATTTGAATGAAAAAAAATCTATGATCAAATATCTAGTAGATAAAAAATTTAATACTTTTTTAATTTCATGGAAAAACCCTGATGCAAGTTCAAGAAATATTTCTTTTAAAGAATATATTGAAGATGGTGTCATTGAAGCATTAAGAGTTGTTTGTGAAAAAACAGGATCTAGTGCTGCAAACATTGCATCTTATTGTGTAGGAGGAACTTTAGCTTCCTTAACTCTAGCTTATCTAAAGGTTGTTCCAAATAAGTATAAAATTACTAGTGCCACTTATTTTGCAAGTTTAATTGACTTTGAAGATCCAGGTGAACTTGGAATATTTATTACTGAAGAACAAATTAGCAGTATTGAGCAACAAATGAAAAAAACTGGATACTTTGATGGTAAAGATATGGCTGCAGCTTTTAACTTTTTAAGACCTGTAGATTTATACTGGAATTATGTTGTTAATAATTATCTACTTGGTAATGAACCTACCGCATTTGATATGCTGCATTGGAACTCAGATTCCACACGACTTCCTGAAAAAATGCATTCAGAATATTTACGATGTATGTATTTAAATAATTTAGTTGTTAAAAATAAATATAAAATTGGCGATGTAGAAATTGATTTATCAAAAATTGACACTCCTATATTTTCTGTTGCAACAACCGAAGATCATATTGCACCTTGGCGATCTGTTTATCAGGGACTAAATGCTTATAGTTCCCATATAAACTTTGTGCTCGCAAATTCTGGACATATCGCTGGCATTATACAAGGAACAGAAAATAAACCAGGTAAACTTCACTTCTATACAAAAAAATTTGAGAAAGGAAAAACTCAAGATGAATGGTTTAATAGTGCTAAAAAAGTTGATGGTTCATGGTGGCCAATTTGGATTTCATGGCTTGGGGTAAACTCTGGAGAATTTAAAAAACCAGCAGAACTTAATGCAAAGAACTTCGAAACTTTATATGAAGCTCCTGGTCAATACGTAAGACAATCATGATTGAAATTAAGAAATATTCAAATCGTAGATTATATAATACGGAGACTAGCGCCTATATAACTTTGGACGACATAGTTTCTTTAATTAAAAGAGAATTAGATTTTAAAGTAATAGATGTGGATACTCAAAGTGATATCACTTCGACTATTCTTACGCAGATAATTTTAGAAAAAGAAAATGCGGGTATTAATCTAATCCCAGCTCATATTTTAAAACAAATTATTTTATTTAATGAAAATAAAAAAAGTAACATGATGTTTGATTTTTTAACTAACACAATGAATGCAGCAAACACTAATAATGTTTTTACTAAAGGTTTCCCAAATTTTATGGATTTTAATTTTTTTAATTTTGGACAAAAAACAGAAACACAAACACCACCACCTGAAAAAGAAGATAAAAATATTGATGATTTAATGAAGCAGATCGATAAATTAAAAAAAGAAGTCGAAGAAATTAAAAATCTAAAATAACTTAGATTAATTCTGCAAGCTGTTTAGCATTTGAAAAAGCATTTTCTGCATTTCCACCTGAAAACCAATCTCCACAAATTCCAAGTCTTAAATCTTTATCCCAATAGCAATTCGGCGCTGTTGTTTTTTGATTAAAAGCATAAAGCCAACCATGAATATCCGAATATTGAATATTATCTTTTTTAATATCAACCTTTAATTTTATAGAAAAATTTTTTAACATTTCATCAATTAAATTTTGTTTATTATTTCTATATTCATAAATATTCTTAATTGCATATTTTAATGATGATTGAATTGTCCAAAGCTCTAAATCTTTATTAATTAAATCTTTCTTTTTAGTATTTTCATTCGCTGCAAATCCTAAAACATCATCATCGACAAAACTAATTGCGCTTAAATTAAGATTTAAACTTTTATTAACAGCAACCATTAAGGTTAAATTAGGTTGCATAAGAAAGTTAAATTTTGAAAAATAATTCTCAGTAAATTGTTTAGTTAAATTATAAGCCTGTTGAAATGGGGCTGTAATAATAACTGTTTTATAATTTTCTTGAGTATCATCTTTAAAAGTTAACTGAAAATAATCATTTTTTTTTTCAAGATTTTTTAACTCTTTATTAAGAATAACGCGTTTATCTTTAAATAAATTTTTAACTAATAAATTATTTCCATTCTCATGAATTATTCTCTCTTTATCTAAATCATCTATCAGCTGATTATTTTCAAATATTTTAAAATTACCTTTCCAAAATGAATAATCTTTTAAAAATTTTTTAAACTCTTTATCTTGGCTTTTAATATATTGAAGTCCGTGATCAAATAATCCAATATTATCAACCCTTCTAGTAGAACAGCGACCGCCAACCCCTCTAGATTTTTCATAAAAATTTAAATCTCTTTTAATAAAATAAGAAAGTGTTGCGGCTGAAAATCCTGCGCCAATAACTGCAATATCTTTCATTTATGTTCCGCAAAAGGTCTTATATTTTTTTTCATTGTCAGGAGCTGGCTGTTGATACAACATCAAATCTTCTCGCTCTGTATAAGGATCTTTAAGTACGGTTAGAAGATTGTTTAGAGACAATAAATTTCCTTTATGAGCTTCTTTTAAAGACTCTTCCACTTTATGATTTCTAGGAATAATAACAGGATTATTCTTTCTCATTAAAGTTAATATCTCTTGTTTATTTCTATTTTGCTTATCAATTCTAACTATCCATTTACTGTAAAATTCTTTTAGATTTTCGTTTACAATATTTTCATTCATTAATTCTCTAAAAGTATTTGTGTAATCTAATTTATTTTTCTCCATTATTTCCAATAAATCTCCAATTAAAACTGCATCTTCAGGTTCATCCGTAATAAAGCCTAATTTCTTTTTCATCATTTCATGAAATTTTTTTTCATATTTTTCGTTAAAGCTTTCAATAATCTCTTCTCCTATCTCAATTGCTTTATTTTGATCTTCATCAAGAAGTGGCAGAATTGCATCTGCAAGTCGTGCTAAATTCCATTGCGCAATAATCGGTTGGTTGCCAAATGCATATCGACCATGATGATCAATGGAACTGAAAACAGTTTTAGGATCATAATGATCCATAAATGCGCAAGGTCCAAAATCAATACTTTCACCGGATATTGCCATATTATCCGTATTCATAACGCCATGAATAAAGCCAACTCGCATCCAATTAGTAATTAAATCTATTTGTCTCTCCATAACTAATTTTAAAAATTCTGCTGCTTGTTTATCTAAATCTTTTATTTCAGGATAATGGCGTTCGATGGAATATTGTAAAAGTTTTTTTAGAGTTGTTAGATCTTTTTTAATTGCAACATATTCAAAAGTGCCAACGCGAATGTGACTTTCTGCAACTCTTGTTAA
>NZ_JAYQPI010000051.1:0-4212 GCF_038145245.1 Candidatus Allofontibacter sp.
TCTGATGGTTGAGACATAGCCTGCATCTTGAATAATTTTAGAAAAACTTTCCATGTTTTCTCTTTCTGTAGGCAAATAATTAACACCCGGCCACGGGTTAAATTCAATTAAATTAACTTTGCAAGGGAACTGTGCCATGATCTTTGTAAGTTGTTTTGCGCACTCTTTACTATCGTTAATTCCTCTTAACATAACGTACTCTAAAGTAATTTTTTCATTAATAGTTTCCGCATAGTATTTGCACTGTTCAATTAAATCTTTGATTTTAAATTTTTTATTAATTGGCATAATTAATTCTCGGATTTCATCTGTTGGTGCGTGTAATGATAATGCTAGATATGTTCCAATTTCTTTTGCAGCTTGTGGAATCTTATCTGCAATTCCAGCTGTAGAGACTGTTATTTTTTTTGGACCATAATTGAGGCCATCTTTATCTTTTAAGATATCAACTGCAGTTTTAACATTGTCATAGTTGTAAAATGGCTCACCCATTCCCATTAAAACAATATTAGTGATTATTTTTTGCTCTTTCCAATCATTCAATTGCTCTTTTGCAATCATGACCTGATTTACAATTTCAGAAAAATTTAAATTTTTTACAAGTCTTTGAGTTCCTGTATGACAAAATCTACAGTTTAATGTGCAACCAACCTGCGATGAAATGCAGAGAGTCCCTCTAGTTTTCTCAGGAATAAAAACACACTCAACTTTATTGCCATCTAATAATTCGACCAACCACTTTATAGTTCCATCTTTAGATGTTTGTTTATCTGCAATTTTTGGTTTTTTTAATGTTACTTTAGAAATTAATTCATCCCTTAATTCAACAGGTAATGTTGTTAAGTTATTTAATTCTAGCAACCCTTTTTTATAAACCGCTTGCCAGAGCTGTTTAGCTCTCATCGAAGTCTTCTTTTCGTCAATGTTTAAGTCTTCTGATATAAACTGTTTTAAAGTTTGAAAGTTAAAGTCGAAGAAATTTTTTAAACTCATGGAAGATAGTTTTACTGAAAATTTATTAAATTACTTTTAAATTTTAGCTTAAAATTTGCTTTATTGTTTTAGTTTCGCCAATTTTAAAAAGTACCGCATCTTTTTCTTGGTAACCAAAGTTTTTAGTGTTTGCTATGAATTTAGTAGGGGGCTCGAACGGGTCTTCAAGTGACATTAGAATAGTTCCCCAATGCATACCGACAACTTTACTTGCCCTTAGGTTTCTTCCAATCTCTAAAGCCTCTGCTGGATTTGCATGCGAATATTTCATAATTTCAACAGGTTCATAGGCACCAATATTAACAAAAGCAATATCAATTGGGCCAAATTCTTTTCCAAGTTTTTTATAAACTTCACCCGATGCGGTATCGCAACAAAATAAAATTTTCTTTCTTTGAAATTCAATTAAATAACTTCCCCATAATGTTCTGTTACGATCAAACAATTCTCTTTTTGACCAGTGGATTGCTGGAAGAAAAGTTATTTTTAAGTCATCTATTTGCTTTTCTTGATACCAATCCATTTCATTCACATCTTTAAAACGATAATCTTTATAAAATTTTGAAAGTTTTAAAGGACATAGTACTTTTGTTTTTTTATGTGGAAAATCTTTAGTCGCCTCAGCATCCAAGTGATCATAGTGATTGTGAGTGAGTAATAACAAATCTGTTTTTGGAAGGTCTGCTAATTTAATTGCTGGATCAATATATCGTCTTGGACCTAGTGCAATAGGGCCAGCGTTGGGTGAAAAAAAAGGATCCGTAATAATAGTTTTGCCCCCTAATCGAATTAAAAAAGTTGCATGACCAATCCAAGTAATAGTGTCCTCGTTTTCTAAAGCTGTTAAACTTGGAAGAACATGATCTTTTGGAATAACATGATCTTCAGGAACTTTAACTTTGATTGACATTCTTTCCTTAGTGAATTTAAACCAAGGAAATTCATAATCTTCTCTTTCAATGCTGCCCTCAGGATTTCTAAAAGTTCCATCAGGTAGATGATGATAAGGTCTAATGTAGGACTCTTCTTTTTTAAATATTGTTTGTGTATCTTCTTTGCCGCTTCTATTTGTTACTGGGACTGACGTACAGCTTGCAAGCAATAATAATAAGAATGATAAAGACTTATCTTTTGCTACTCTAAAAAAATTACGTTTATTATTAAAGGCGTCCATGAATTTAGTTTGTAAACTAATTTTATGTTATTTTATTGTCAATTATATTAAATAAATATTACCAATGAAATCAACTGTTCCATTCATATCTTCACTTCCAAAAACTGAAATTGATCAGTGGTTAAAAGTTTTAAAGAGGAAATTACCAAGGGAAAAAGTTGTTAAATTTTCAAGTTTAAAAAAATTAGACTATCAAAAAATTGATGTAGCTATTGTTGCAAATCCAAATCCAAAAGAGGTTAAAAAATTAGTAAATTTAAAGTGGATTCAAAGTGTTTGGGTTGGAGTTGAGAAATTAGTTGAAAGTTTTAAGGGAGACAACGTTAAGATTGTCCGTCTCGTTGATCCTGAGATGAATAGAACAATGGCAGAGGCGGTATTATCATGGGTTTTATATCTTCACCGCGATATGCACTTTTACCGAATTCAACAAAATAAAAAAACTTGGAAAGAGAAAGAGTATTTAAAATCATCAAAAAAAGTTGTTAGTTTTATTGGTCTTGGCGAACTTGGCTCAGCATCCGCTAAAAAATTAATAGAGAATAATTTTAATGTTTGTGGTTGGAGTAGGAGTGTAAAAAAAATAAATAAAGTTAAATCTTTCACAGGTACATTAGGACTTAAGAAAATGTTAATGCAGACAGATATTTTAGTTTGCTTAATTCCTTTAACTAAAAAAACTAAATATTTATTAAATTACAAGACGCTGTCTTATTTAAAAAGAGGGGCAAGTATTATTAATTTTGCAAGGGGCGCAATTATTAATACCAAGGATTTAGTTAAACACTTAAATTCTAGAAGAATAGGGCATGCAGTCTTAGATGTTTTTGAAACTGAGCCTTTGCCTAAAACTAATGTTTTGTGGAAGCATAAAAATGTAACTGTACTTCCGCATATCTCAGCAAACACGGATATAGATACTGCCTCTGATATAGTTTCTAAGAATATTAAAAAGTATCGCTTAAAGAATAAAATTCCAAAATCAATAAATATGCAAAAAGGTTATTGATTAAAAATGCGATGCTGGATTGTCTAAACATTTATCTTTTAAGATGCAGGAGACAAATTCAAAAGCTTGATCAATATAATCAGTCATTAAAAATAGATTTAAATCTTCTTTATTAATTACTTTTCGATCAACAAAGTAATCAAAGTTAATCGCCTGACTCCAATATTTTTTACTAATTAAAACAATAGGCATGGGCTGTTGTATTCGATGGGTTTGTTTTAATGTTAATATTTCAGTTAATTCATCTAAAGTTCCAAATCCTCCAGGAAACATTATCGTTGCTTTTGCAGGTTGGGTTAAAAAAAATTTTCTCATAAAAAAATAATGAAATTGTAAATTTAGTTCAGGGGTTATGTATTTATTATTTTTTTGTTCTTTTGGAAGTTCGATTCCAAGACCAATACTTTTTCCTCCAGCTTCAAATGCTCCTCGATTAGCAGCTTCCATGATTCCAGGACCTCCTCCGGTTGCAATTACAAATCGATTATGATCCTTTGAAAATTCTTTTGCCCAAGTTGTAAATTTAAATGCAAGTAATCTTGCTTGTTCATAATATTCTGAGTTCTCTATATCGATTTGATTACTACTTTGATTATCTTCTTTAGATATAAATCGTGCACTGCCAAAAAAAGTTATCGTGTCTTTGATTTTATGAAATTCAAATAAAGATTTAACTTTTTCATATTCTGATAAAATTCTAACTGATCTTCCCTCAGAACTTTGTAAAAAATCTTTGTCTTGAAAGGCTTTTGATGGATTATCCATTAATAATTAGATTTTTCTGATATTCCCTTGCGTTCTTAACTTCTTTACTCCATTTTATTTCAACATCATCTAAATAAATATAATCATCTTTTTTAATATTTTTAATAGCAACAGCGCCTCCAGATAAACCTAGTGGTAATAAATTCTCTTTAATGCTTCGCTCAGCAGTGAATAATCTACCTCGAGCTGCAAATCCTCCTTCACCATCTAAAATCTCACCAATTTTAATATCTTTTTTTGCAACAGATACGACATCTGCGTTAAAATAATT
>NZ_JAYQPI010000052.1:0-3801 GCF_038145245.1 Candidatus Allofontibacter sp.
CAGGTAAATTTTATTACAAATTTGCAGGTAGGATCTCCAATTAATTTTATGCCAAACCGGATTTTAAGTCATGATATTTTAGGCAAAGTAATGTTAGTAGATTTTATTTCTTATAAAGAGGCTTTAGAAAAAAAAGGTATTCAATCAAAAAATATCCAACCAAAAATTCCAATTGATATTGTTATTGATCATTCCCTACAAGTTGATTTTTTTGGAAGTGCTGATGCTGTAATTAAAAATTTACAAAAAGAATACTCAAGAAATTCAGAACGCTTTGCTTTTTTAAGATGGTGCTCTAAGAATTTAAAAAATGTGAAAGTGATCCCTCCAGGAGTTGGAATTTGCCATCAAGTAAATATTGAATATTTATCAAAAGTAGTCTGGGAAGAAGATAATATTATTTGTCCTGATACTTGTGTTGGAACAGATAGTCATACACCTATGGTGAATGCAATTGGAGTGCTTGGTTGGGGAGTGGGCGGAATCGAAGCTGAAGTTGCTATGTTAGGAAAAACCTTATCTGTAGCTCTACCAGAAGTGATTGGAATTCATCTAAAAAATAAGTGTTTAGAAGGTATTACTTCTACAGATTTAGTCTTAACGATTACAGAGCTACTCAGAAAAAATAAAGTAGTTGGAAGTTTTGTAGAATTTTTTGGAGAAGGAGTAAATTCATTATCTGTTGGTGATAGAGCCACGATTTCAAATATGGCTCCAGAATATGGATCAACTGCTGTTTTGTTTCCAGTTGATAATATGACTTTAGATTATTTAAAAATGACAGGAAGAAGTTCAGACCAAATTAAACTAATAGAAACTTACTCTAAGCATCAAAAACTTTGGAGATCAGATACTGATATTCCTAAATATTTGCGAATTATAGAATTAGATTTAAGTAAAATTGTACCATGTGTTTCTGGACCTAAAAATCCAGAAGATAGAATAGATCTTAAAGACTTTTCTACAAAAATTAATACTCATTCTAATCAATTATATAAAAGAGAGATTAGAAAAGATTTATTTAGCATTCCAAATAGCAAAGAAAAAATTAAAGACGGAGATATTTTGATTGCAGCTATCACTAGTTGCACCAACACTACTAACCCAAAAGGTATGATTGCAGCTGGTTTAGTTGCAAAAAATTTGATTGAAAAAGGAATTAAAAGAAATGTAAATGTTAAAACTTCATTTGCACCAGGTAGCCAAGTTACTGCTACCATACTAGAAAAATCCGGACTTCAAAAATACTTAGATGAATTGGGTTTTAATGTCATTGGTTATGGCTGTACTACTTGCAATGGCGGATCCGGACCTTTGCCAGGAGATATTGCAAAAGCTATTGAAGATAATAAAGTTTTTTCAATCGCAGTTTTATCTGGGAATAGAAACTTTCAAGGTAGAATTCACCCAAATATTAAAGCATCTTACTTAGCATCTCCGGCATTAGTTATTTGTTTTTCAATATTAGGAAATGTCTTAAAAAATTTTGAAAAAGATTCTCTTGGAAAAGATAAAAATGGCAAAGATATTTATTTAAAAGACGTCTGGCCATCTAATCAGGAGATAGAAAGGGTTGTGCAGCAAAGTTATAAGCCAGAGTTTTTTATATCTAAATATAAAGAAGTATCTAACGGCGGTTTACTATGGGACAACTTAAATATTCCAAAAACTTCTAACTATGAATGGTCTGATAAAAGCACTTATTTTAAAAGACCGCCTTACTTAGATGAAGTTAAAGAGGAAGTAAAAATTTCTTCCAGCATTAAGAATGTAAGACCTTTAGTTCTTTTAGAAGATTCAATTACAACAGATCATATCTCCCCATCTAATGCTATTACTAAAGGGACTGCTGCTGGAGATTATTTAGAGTCGAGAGGAGTAAAACCAGAAGATTTTAATAATTACACAACAAGAAGAGCGCATCATGAAGTAGCAATGAGAGCAACTTTTGCCAATCTTCGATTAAGAAACAAAATTACATCAGATAAAGAAGGAAGTTTTACAATCAAATATCCAGAAAAAAAAGAAATGAGAATTTTTGAGGCCGCAATGGAATATAAAAAACAAAATGTAACTCTTGCAGTGTTTGCAGGAGAAAATTATGGATGTGGTTCTTCAAGGGATACAGCTGCTAAAGGACCATTATTATTAGGTGTTAAAATTATTGTAGCTAAGAGTTTTGAAAGAATTCATAGATCTAATTTAATTGGTATGGGACTTTTGCCATTAGAATTTATTAAAGGACAAGGAATTGAAGAGTTAAAAATTGAAGGCAGCGATCAGTTTGATTTTAATTATTTAGATAAAATTGATAATAAAAATAAAGAAATTGAATTAAAAATAAAAAAAATAACTGGTGATATTATTTCTACAAAATTAAAAGTTAGATTAGACACCCCAGAAGAAATATCTTATTGGCAAAATGGAGGAATACTTCCAATGGCATGGAGAGAAGAGATTAGAAAATGAAAAACTGGATTCAAGCTGCTTATTATAGAGGAGGAACAAGTAAAGGAGTTTTTTTTCATGCTAAAGATCTTCCCACAATAAATAAAGAGGAATTAAATAAAATATTTTTAAAAATTATTGGAAGTCCAGATCCTAATGGAAGACAATTAAATGGAATGGGTGGTGGCGTTTCTTCATTATCAAAATGTGTAATCATTGAGCCATCAAAAAGAAAAGGAATAGACATTGATTATACCTTTATTCAAATTGCCGTAGATGAACCAGTGGCTGATTGGTCAAATAATTGTGGAAATTTATCATCTGCGGTTGGACCATTTGCAGTGAATGAAGGAATTTTAAAAGTAAAAGATGGCGAAGTAACTGTTAAAATTTATCAAGTAAATACAGATAAAATTATTCATTCTACGTTTGAAGTTAAAAATGGATTTGCTTGTGTCGATGGTGACTATTCTATTGCAGGTGTTGCAGGAACGGGATCCAAAATTAGATTAGATTATTTAAATCCAGGGGGATCAGGAACCGGAAAACTTTTGCCAACTGGTAATGTAGTTGATGAAATTGATATTGATGGAAAAAAAATAATGATAAGTTGTATTGATGCTTCTACCCCTCTTATTTATATCAAAGCAGAAGATCTAGGATTATCGTGCACAGAATCTCCAGATGAGATCGATCAGCAAAAAAATAAAATGGAAATAATTCAAAAAATTAGAAAAAAGGGAGCAGTATTAATGGGACTTGCTACTAGTGAGAATGAAGTAAAACTTGGAACCCCGAGAATAGGAATCGTGTCTGAGCCAAAAAATTACAAATCTTTAGATGGAACTAGTATTAAAAAAGAAGACTACGATATTTGCACAAGGATGTTTTCTATGGGAAAAACTCATAAAGCAATTATGGGAACCGCTGGAGCAAATCTTGGAGTGGCTTTAGCTATTGAAGGAACTATTCCATTCCAGGTAAAAAGAAAAGAATCTAATGTTCTTGAAAGTAGAATTGGAAATCCTTCAGGAATTGTAACCGCAGGTTCAGTAGTGATCAAAAATAAAAATCAATTAGAGGCTACTTCTGCGGTGATGTTTAGAACCGCAAGACCATTAATGATTGGAAAAGTTTATTTATAATATTTTTTTAATTTACTTAAATTGAAGATTTAACAACTACAGTTTGTAATTCTAAAAGTTTCACATTTTACCTAAAATCTAAATTTTTTGTTTAAAATCAGGTTAACTTTTAGTTGCTCTTAAAATTAAATCATCTAAAACCGTTGGTACAAAAAGGTTAATTAAAAAAGCCCTCGTGGTGGAATTGGTAGACACAAAGGACTTAAAA
>NZ_JAYQPI010000053.1:0-3729 GCF_038145245.1 Candidatus Allofontibacter sp.
AAACTTGTCTTCATAAATTTTATCACAAGGGATTTCTCCTCTTAAAATTTTGGCAAATATATTATTTTTATCGTACATTTTTTTTTCTATTCTTCTTCTCTTGAATTCCTGAAATCTTTTGTCTTTTCTTTAACTCTCCCATAACAGAACCTATTGAGATTTTTTTAAACTCAAGAAGAACTAAAAAATGATATAATAAATCTGAAGCTTCATGAACTATATTCTTTTTATTAGAATATTTAGATGAAACCGCAAGTTCTCTTGCCTCTTCCATAAATTTTTTTATACAAAAATTTTTTCCTTTTTTAAAAAGATTTGCTGTATATGAAATTTTTGGATCTCTAATTTTCTGCTTTTTTATCTTCTTTATAAGTTGCTCTAAATTTTTAAACATAATTAAATTCTTATTGGTATTCCCTTTTTAATTAAATAATTTTTTGCGTCTATTATAGAATATTCACCATAATGAAAAATTGAAGCTGCCAAAACCGCACTAACTAATCCTTTATTAAATCCTTCGTATAAATGGTCAAGATTACCTACCCCTCCAGAGGCTATAACAGGTATGGATACTAAAGTTGCAATAGTTCTTGTTAGTTCGAGATCATAACCTGTCTTTGTTCCATCTTTATCCATTGATGTAAGAAGAATTTCTCCAGCGCCATTTTTTTCAGCAATCTTTGCATATTCAATTGCATCAATACCTGTAGAATTTCTTCCACCGTGAGTAAAAATTTCCCATTTATTATTTGCAACTTTTTTTGCATCTATTGCGATAACAATACATTGCGATCCAAATCTAATTGAGCTCTCTTTAATAAAATTATGATTCTTTACTGCTGCAGTATTAATTGAAACTTTATCTGCTCCTGCAAGTAAAAGATTTTTAATATCTTCGATACTGCTAATTCCTCCTCCTACGGTTAGAGGAACAAAACAACTTTTTGCTGTTTCACTTACTTTATCTAATAAAATTTTTCTATTTTCATTTGATGCTGTGATATCTAAAAAACATATTTCATCTGCACCGCCTTTATCATATATTTTTGCTTGTTCCACTGGATCCCCAGCATCTCTTAAATTCACAAAATTTATACCTTTCACAACTCTACCGTCTTTAACATCAAGACAAGGTATGATTCTTTTTTTAAGCATTTTATTTAAACAAATTTTTTAAGTTCATTTAGAGAAATTGATTTATCATAAATAGCTTTACCAATAATAACTCCATCAAATAAGTTCGCTTTATGTAATTTTCTTATATCTTTTATATTTGAAACGCCGCCTGAAACAACCAGTGGAACATTAACTTTTGCGACTATCTTTTTTAATTGAGAAAAATTGACACCTGTCTTTGTTCCGTCCCGATTAATATCTGTATAAATAATTCTAGACACGCCAAAATCTTCTAACTTTTTAGAAAAATCCATAAGTTTTATTTTTGTTTGCTTAACCCAGCCTTTAATGGCTAAAAAATTATTTCTAACGTCAAGTGCAACAGCTATTCTTCCAGGAAATAAATCACATGCTTTTTTTAAAATCTTTGGATTTTTGACGGCCATCGTTCCAACAACTACTGTTGAAACTCCATTTTTAATCCAAAAAGATATTTGTTTTAAAGTTCTAATCCCTCCGCCTAATTGTACATTTAAATTGGTGTTCTTTATGATTCTAATTATAACTTTTTTATTCTTAGATCTTCCTTTTAAGGCACCATCAAGATCCACAAGATGTAAATCTGTAAAACCTTTCTTCTTAAATTGAAGCGCTTGATTGTATGGGGAAGAATTAAAGATAGTAGTTTTACTAAAATCTCCCTTATACAATCTTACACACTTTCCATCTTTTAGATCTATTGCTGGAAATATAATCATTAATAATTCCAATTTAAAAAATTTGACAATAACTTAATTCCATTTTCCTGACTCTTTTCAGGGTGAAATTGAGTACCAAAAATATTCTCTTTTAAAAGCGCAACTATAACTGATTTTTCATAATCTGTTGTACAAACAACATCGTTAATATTTTCTGTTTCAAATGCGTAACTATGCACAAAATAAAAATGAGATAAATTTTTAATATCTAAAAATAAATCATTCTCTTTTAAAATGTTCACTTCATTCCAACCCATGTGGGGTAATTTCAAATCTTTGTTATTAAGTTTTATCTTTTTTACAGAACCTTTTATCCAACCAAATCCTTTTGTAATCTCCTCTTCAAATCCTTGATCTGAAAAAAGCTGCATACCAACACAAATTCCAAAAATTGATTTTTTTTTGATTAGAACAAATTCATTAATAGAATCCCACAATCCAGATATATTTTTTACTCCTAAAGCACACTGTCTATAAGAACCCTGGCCAGGCAATATAATCTTATCGGAATTCAAAATTTCTTTGGGCTTATTAGATATTCGTATATTTACTTTTTTATTAATTTTTGTAGCCGCAGCTTCTAAAGCTTTAAAAACAGAATTAAGATTTCCAGTTCCGTAATCAACAATTGTTACATACATTTAAAAAAATCTTTAAAGTATTCCTTTAGTAGTAGGCAAAGAATCTCCAGCCCTTGCATCTTTTTCTAATGCAATACGTAACGCCCTAGCTAAACCCTTATAACAAGACTCAATAATGTGGTGACTATTATCACCATAAATATTCTCTATGTGCAAAGTAATGCCGGCACTTTGTGAAAAAGCCTGGAACCATTCCTTAAATAGTTCAGTATCCATTTCTCCAAGCTTTTCTACTTTTAATTTAACATTCCAAACTAAGTAAGGTCTATTTGATATATCAAGCGAAACCCTACTTAACGTTTCATCCATTGGAATATAAGCATGCGCATATCTTTTAATGCCTTTTTTTTCTCCTAAAGCCTTAGCAATAGCCTCGCCTATAACAATACCTGAATCTTCTGTTGTGTGGTGAAGATCAATATGTAAATCACCCTTCGCTTTTAAATTTATATCTATTAAAGAATGCTTTGATAGTTGCTCAAGCATGTGATTTAAAAAACCAATGCCTGTATCTATCTTATAAACACCTTTGCCATCTAAATTTACTTCTGTCTCTATAGATGTCTCTTTAGTTTTTCTATTAACTTTTGCGATCCTCATATGAATTAATAATCTATATATAGAAAAACTAAGCTTATCAATAAATTAGCTTTGATAGTTAAATAATTAATATTCTATAATCTTTTTTTTAGTTTTAATAAAAAAGCTCCAGATCCACCTAAACTTTGATCTGACTCTTCCATTGAATTAATAATATCTGAAAAATTATCTTTAATAAAATTTGGTATTGCATATTTTAACAAGCTTAAATCTTCTGATAAATAAGGGTTTTCCTTAACCTTAGATCTTAACCCCTTTCCTGTAATAATTAAAATATTTCTTAAATCTTTTTGATAACAATTTTCTATAACAGTTTTTATTTTCTTGAAAGACTCTTGTAATGAATAACCATGTAGATCTATTTTAAAATCAATATGATCTTTCCTTTTATTTTCTTTTATAGATCTTTTAAATACTTCTCCTTTATCACCATCTAAGAATTTTTGATTTTTAAAGTCTTCCCAGGCTTTTATATCTTCTGGATTTGTTAAATCTTTATTATTCTTTGCCATGCACATCCTGTGCAATTTCAGTTAGATGCCAAGTAGGATCATCGGAGTTTAAGTCTCTTGAAAAACTCCAAACATCATTAACTGTTTGTATTTCTTCGGGAC
>NZ_JAYQPI010000054.1:0-3406 GCF_038145245.1 Candidatus Allofontibacter sp.
AAAGATGAAAGAATTAATTTAATAAAGAATGGAATGAAAGTTAGTTTGGTTAATGAATTTGGAAAGGTTAGTTTAGAAAATATTTATACTGAGGCTTTAAATAAGCCACTTGCTCTCGGATACCTTAAGTCCGGTTTTTTTTATCCTAGGAGAGTGTTTAATTAAAAAGATGACAAAAAAAATTTTAAATAAAGAAAGTGTTTATAAAGATTTAAAACAGCATGCTAAAGATGTTGGCTCTTCAGAAGTTCAAATTGCTATTTTAACTGAGCGAATTAGATATTTAACTGAACATTTTGCAAAAAATAAAAAAGATAAACATTCGTATACGGGATTAACGACATTGGTGAATAGAAGAAAAAAACTATTAGATTATCTCAGCAAAACAAATGCAACCAATTATAAAAAGATCTTAGAAAAGCTGAATATCAGAAAATAAATTTTAATGTTCAAAATCGTAAAGAAAGAGATTGTTTGGGGAGGGAAGAAATTATCTATTGAATCTGGTAAAATTGCTCGTCAAGCAGATGGCGCAGTTATATTAACTTCAGGTGATACGGTTATTTTAGCAACAGCTGTTGGTGCAAAAAAAGCTAAACCTGATGTAGATTTTTTTCCTCTTACAGTAAATTACCAAGAAAAATATTATGCCTCAGGTAAAATTCCAGGTGGATATTTTAAAAGAGAAGCACGACCAACAGAGAGCGAAACCTTAATATCCAGATTAATTGATAGACCCATCAGACCATTATTTCCAGAAGGATTTAGAAATGAAGTTCAAGTTCTGCCAACTGTACTTTCATATGAAAAAGATAATGATCCAGAAATATTATCTTTAATTGCAGCTTCAGCTGCATTAGCTATTTCAGGGATTCCATTTATGGGACCCGTTGCAGCTTCTAAAGTTGGTTATATTAATAACAGTTTTGTTTTAAACCCAACAAAAGAACAATTAAAAGAATCCCAATTAGAACTTGTTGTTGCAGGAACTAAAGATGCAGTTTTAATGGTAGAGTCTGAGGCATCAGGATTAACAGAAAAAATAATGTTAGATGCTGTAAAATTTGGTCATGAGCAATTCGGACCAGTAATTAAAATGATTAATGACTTTGCTTTAGAATGTAAAAAAGAAACATGGGTGGTTGAGACCAAAGATCTAAAAGATATAAAAGATAATTTATTAAAAAATGTTAAAAATGATTTAGTAGCAGCTTTTTCCGAGCCAGATAAAAAGAAAAGAAGTGAATTAATTAATTTAGCAAAGGAAAAATCGTTAGCGCTTTATGCAGACTCGGAGGAATTTAGTGTAATTGATGTTGAGTCTCAGTTTAAAGATATCGAAAAAGAAATTGTTAGAACAAAAATTCTTAAAGAAAAAAAGAGAATTGATGGCAGAGGACTTGCGGATATTAGACCGATTAAGTGTGAAGTAGGTATATTACCAAGAGCACATGGTTCTGCTTTATTTACAAGAGGCGAAACTCAAGCAATTGTCGTCACAACTCTTGGAACTTCAGAAGATGAACAAAGAATAGAAAGTTTAGATGGATTACAGAGATCTAGATTTATGTTGCATTATAATTTTCCGCCTTTTTCAGTTGGTGAGGTTGGTAGAATTGGAACAGGAAGACGTGAAATAGGACATGGTAAACTGGCTTGGCGAGCTGTTAATTCGATTTTACCTAAAAAAGAAGATTTTCCTTACACTTTTAGATTAGTTTCAGAGATTACTGAATCTAATGGCTCATCTTCAATGGCAACTGTTTGCGGATCATCCCTTGCTTTAATGGATGCCGGAGTTCCAATTAAAAAGCCAGTTGCTGGAATTGCTATGGGTTTGATTAAAGAGGGAGCTGATTATTCAGTGCTATCTGACATTTTAGGTGATGAAGATCACTTAGGAGACATGGATTTTAAAGTTGCAGGAACCGAAGATGGAATTACTTCATTGCAAATGGACATTAAAATTACAGGTATTACTTTTGAGATTATGGAAAAAGCATTGTCACAAGCAAAAGATGGTAGAATTCATATTTTAGGTGAAATGAATAAAGCACTCAAGGTTTCAAGAAAAGATTTATCAAAACATACTCCAAAAATGGAAAAAGTAACTGTCGATAAAAAAGATATCGCAGCTATTATTGGAAAAGGTGGTGTGACAATTAGAGAGATCGTTGAATTATCCGGTGCTAAAGTTGATATTAGCGATGATGGAGTTGTAACTATCGCTGCGCCTGATGAAGCTTCAAGAAATAAAGCTTTGGAGATGGTGAAAAGTATTATTGCAAAAGCAGAAGTTGGAAAAATTTACTCAGGCAAAGTTGTTAAAATTATGGAATTTGGGGCCTTTGTAAACTTTTTAGGCAAACAAGATGGTTTAGTTCACATCTCTGAACTTGCAGCAAAAAGAGTAGAAAAAGTAAGTGACGTTGTAAAAGAAGGTGATGAAGTTAAAGTTAAAGTTTTAGGATTTGATAAGGGAAAAGTTAAACTATCAATTAAACAAGCTTTAGACAGCTAAGCCTGCATATTCTTGGGGTTTGGCATACCAACAATATTATAACCTGCATCTACATAGTGAATTTCGCCTGTAACACCGGCCGCAAGATCACTTAATAAATAAACCGCAGCACCACCTACATCATTAATATCAACATTTCTTTTTAGTGGAGAATGATTCTCATTCCATTTATATAAAAATTTAGCATCACCGATTGCTGAAGCTGCCAAAGTTTTAATAGGGCCTGCACTAATTGCATTTACTCTAATTCCATTAGATCCAAGATCTACGGATAAATATTTAACACTTGTTTCAAGAGCTGCTTTGCAAACTCCCATAACGTTATAATTTGGAATAACTTTATCAGCACAATAAGTTAGAGTGATAAAGCTTGAACCCGGTTTCATTATTTTAGAAGCTTCTCTACAAACTTCTGTAAAAGAAAAACAAGAGATCACCATACTACTTGAAAAATTTTCTCGAGAAGTATTTAAGTATTGTCCAGATAATTCTGACTTATCTGAAAATGCAATAGCGTGAACTACAAAATCTAAATATCCCCATTTATTTTTAACGTCGGAAAAAGTTTTAACAATTTCTTCTTTCTTTTCCACATTACAATCCAATGTAAATTTTGAACCTAAAGATTCTGCAAGAGGAATAACTCTTTTCTTTAAAGCATCCCCTACATACGTAAATGCAAGCTCAGCTCCATGTTCATTTAATTTTTTTGCAATACCCCAGGCAATTGAGCGATCATTCGCTACACCCATGATTAATCCTTTTTTACCTTGCATTAATTTCATATTAGATACTTTCAAATACTAAAGTTGCATTCGTTCCACCAAAACCAAAGCTATTAGACATTATACAATTTAAATCTACATTTTTTTTAACTTCGGTCAC
>NZ_JAYQPI010000055.1:0-3144 GCF_038145245.1 Candidatus Allofontibacter sp.
ACCGCCTTATCAAGGCAAGGGTGAAAAGGTGTGGTAAGAGCACACCGGGTTTTTGGTAACAAAAACCGCATGGAAAACCCCACTGGGAGCAAGACCAAATAGAAGCAACATGATTTAAATTTATTTAAATCTAGCCTAATCTTGGGTGAGTTGTTTGGGTTGGTTGCTCGAGTCTATTGGTGACAATAGACCTAGATAAATTACCGTTTTAAATGACAGAACCCAGCTTACAGACTAACTGGCAATTTAATAATTTTTCTTAAATTTTATATAATTACTGTAGCTAATATTATTAGTTTTAATTAGAACAAAATAAGAACATTAATCTTGATTTTATTATGATCTGATAATGTTTCTCCATTGACTTACTACTATATACCATGTTATCCCATAATAACCCATAAATGATGAATATTAAATATTTTATTAATAAATTTAATGGGAATTTTTTTTTTAAAAAATTAAATGTTTATATCAACATACGAAAACAAGTTAGACAAGAAAGGCAGAGTCTCAGTGCCTGCTAGCTTTAGATCTCATTTGTCATCCTTAGGATATAATAGTGTTATTTGTTATCCTTCGTTTACAAATTCATCAATTGAATTTTGTCCTCAGAGTAGAATTGAAAAGTTAAGTGATAGTATAGACAGTCTTAGTCCCTTTGAAGAAAATAGAGATACATTTGCAACCTCAATACTTGCAGATAGTTTTCAATTAAATTTTGATTCTGATGGGAGAGTAGTTCTTCCAAAAAAACTTTTAGATCATTCTGGAATTAAAGAAACAGTTGTCTTTGTTGGACAGGGAAAAACTTTTCAAATGTGGGAACCTCAAAGATTTTCAAAATTTAGAGAAGAAGCAAGAAAAAAAGCTAAGACATTAAGATCGGATTTAAAATGGTCTTAATGAATATTAACAAATAACAATAAAAAGGGAGAAGCAAATGACAATAAAAATAAACGTACCAGAATTAAGAGAATTAAAACCTAGAATAGTTGTTCTAGGAGTAGGTGGAGCAGGTGGGAATGCTATTAATAATATGATTGATTGTGGAGTTCAAGGAGTTGAATTTGTTGCAGCAAATACTGACGCTCAAGCATTAAAGCATAATAAGGCTCCATGCAAAATGCAACTTGGAACTAATTTAACTAGAGGACTTGGTGCTGGTGCAAAATCTGATATTGGACAAGCGGCAGCAGAAGAGTCTTTAAATGAACTAATAAATTTATTGCAAGGTGCGAACATGGTTTTTATTACTGCAGGAATGGGCGGCGGAACAGGAACAGGCGCTGCACCTGTAATTGCCCGAGCTGCTAAAGATTTAAATTTATTAACTGTAGGAGTTGTAACAAAGCCTTTTATTTTTGAAGGACCGGGAAGATTAAAAGCTGCTGAAAAAGGTTTGGAGGAATTAAAAAAATATGTTGATACAAGCATCATAATTCCTAATCAAAATTTATTTAAAGTTGCCAATGAAAAAACTACTTTTCCTCAAGCATTTAAAATGGCTGACAATGTTTTAATGCAAGGTGTTAGAGGTATAACAGATTTAATTGTTAAACCAGGTCTTATCAATCTAGATTTTGCTGATATCGAAACCGTAATGAAAGGTATGGGCAAAGCTATGATGGGAACCGGTGAAGCAGAGGGAGAGAAAAGAGCTATAATGTCTGCAGAAGCAGCATTGGCAAATCCATTAATAGATGATTATTCATTAAAAGGAGCAAGAGGTCTTCTTATTAATATTACCGGTGGTAACGATATCACTTTATTTGAAGTAGATGAGGCGGCTAATAAAATAAGAGCAGAAGTTGATCCTTCAGCTGAAATTTTAGTAGGCTCAACTTTTGAAGATGCATTAGATGGAAAAATGAGAGTGTCGATTGTTGCAACTGGTTTAGGCGGAGAAGCTGCTATTAATAATAAACCAGTTGTTAGTATGATGAGACATATTAATAATAGAAACAATGGATACAGCACCATTTACAACAAACCTCAACAATCTTTTGTTCCAAATTATACAACTCAATCTGCGCCTCAAACAATGATTAATGGAGCAACTGCTCTTGATATGTTCCAGGAAACCTCGCATGTTGCAGAAATAAATAATCAAGCGTTGAATCATATGAATGTTCAAGAACAAACGGTAAATTCTAACGTTGTTCAAGAACAGAATATTTCATCTAATGATCTAAGTGCTTTAAATGAAAAAGAAAATATACAAATAGTTGAAGAGGTAACGTCTTTTCCAAA
Organism: Candidatus Allofontibacter sp.; assembly: GCF_038145245.1. GTDB lineage: Bacteria > Pseudomonadota > Alphaproteobacteria > Pelagibacterales > Pelagibacteraceae > Fontibacterium. The sequence goes on from NZ_JAYQPI010000055.1 coordinate 2,254, forward strand.
ATTATTTTCTGAAGATGAAAATTTAAAGGGTATTTCTAACAATAAAGAAAATTCATCTCAATTCTTTAAAGATTTAGGACATGATCTTAGCGACGATGAAAAAGCAGATTTAGAAATCCCAGCCTTTTTAAGACGTCAAACTAATTAGAGACTATTTAAAGAGAAAAATTTTCCCATGTCACTGGAATTAAAACATATTCCAGTGATGTCGGAGGATATTGATAAAATACTAACTCCTTATAAATCTGGAATTTATATAGATTGTACTTTTGGTGGTGGCGGCATTACCAGAAAAATATTATCTAAAAAAAATACAAAAGTTATTTCTATCGATCGTGATAATTTTGTTGAATATTTTTCAAAAGAAATAAAAAAAGATAATAAAGATAGATTTGAATTTGTAATAGACAAGTTTAGTAATTTAGAAAGAATCTTAGAAGAAAGAAATCTAGAAAAAAAACCAGTTGCTATTATTTTTGATTTAGGTCTCTCTTCATTTCAAATTGATTATCCTGAAAGAGGTTTTTCTTATCGACAGGATGGATTATTAAAAATGACCATGGGAAAAAATAACGTCACAGCTCATGACATTGTAAATAAACTTGATCAAAAAGATTTAAGAAATATTTTTAGTTTATTTGGAGAAGATAAGGACTCTGGATTAATTGCAAAATTGATAGTTCAAAAAAGACAGGACAAAGAAATTAATTCAACACATGAATTAGCTGAAATTATTTTAAGAGCAAAAAGATATAAAAATAGTGATTATAATAAAGTAGATGCTTGTGCAAAGATTTTTCAAGCAATTAGGATGATTGTGAATCAGGAATTATCAGAACTTTACACAGGTTTGATTTCGGCAATAAAAAATTTATCAGTAAATGGAAAGAT
>NZ_JAYQPI010000056.1:0-3033 GCF_038145245.1 Candidatus Allofontibacter sp.
CCGATTCTGCACGTGTCGTAGCTCTTGTTTGACCATACTTTAAGTTCATATTTTTTTTACCTATATGTTTGTTTGACTGAATACATAATGTTAAAATATGTTCATTTCAAGAAGCTTAAAAAAAGGCTATTCCATTATGTTTTTTAAATAAAAAAAATATGCAATTTAATAAAATACCTAATACCGATTTAAAAGTTAGCGAAATTTGTCTTGGCACAATGACTTGGGGTTCCATGCAAAACACGGAACAAGATGGTTTTGAGCAAATGGATTATGCCGTTTCAAAAGGAATTAATTTTTTTGACACCGCTGAGTTATATTCAATACCACCTACAAAAGAAACATGCGGTGCTACGAGCAGAATTATTGGCAACTGGTTAAAAAAGACTAAGAAAAGAAATCAAATTATTATTGCAGATAAAGTCACGGGCAGATCAGGAATGAACTGGATAAGACCCGGTGAGAAAGAAACTCGACTAAGTAAAAAACAAATAGGAAGCGCAATTGACAATAGTTTAAAGAATTTACAAATTGATCATGTTGATATTTATCAACTTCACTGGCCTGATAGACCTTTAAATGTTTTTAGTGGTCTTGAGTATGAACACACTGAAACTGATGATGTAATCCCAATTCTTGAAACTATGGAAGCAATGGCCTCTTTAATTAAAGAAGGAAAAATAAAATATTACGGACTTTCCAATGAGACTCCATGGGGCACAAGTCAATTTATAAAGCTTGCTGAAAAACATAATATTCCAAAACCCATAACGATTCAAAACGCATACAGTCTTATTAATAGAAGTTATGAAGTAGGTCTTTCTGAGATCTCAATTAGAGAAAAAATTGGTTTGCTTGCATACTCTCCTCTGGGTGGCGGACATTTAACTGGAAAATATTTAGATGGCAAAAGACCTGCTGGAACTAGAGAAGTTTTATGGGGAAATAGATTTGATAGATATAGAACAAAAAATACAGAAGCTGCAGTTAAGTCTTATTGTGAAATTGCAAAAAAACACAATATCGATCCTGGACAAATGGCAATTAAATTTTGCATTATTCAAAAATTTGTAACATCAACAATTATTGGTGCAACATCCATGGAACAGTTAAAGAAAAATATTGATAGTATTGATCTGTCACTGACTAATGATGTAATAAAAGAAATTAATAATGTTCAATTAATATATTCAAACCCATGTCCTTAAGAATCTTATTTTTTTCTACAATCTGTCTTTTATCTTTTGAACAAAAAATATTTGCCCAAATTAAATTGGATGGACAATTCAAAAATTGGACCGCACAAAATACTAGTATTAACGGCCAACAAGTTTGTTATGCTGTATCAAGCCCTGTGGCTACTGACCCAAAAAATCTTAATAGAGCAGAGTCTAGAATATTTGTAAGTTTTAGAGTTAACGATAAAATACAAAACGAAATAAGCATTACAAGTGGTTATAACTACAAAGCATCTTCTAAAGTAAACGTTGCTATTGATAAAAAAGAATTCAAATTTGAGACTGAAGATAATTTTGCTTGGCTTACAAAATATGAGGAAGAAATTTCCATGATCGAGATGATGAAAAAATCTTCTCAAGCAAAAGTTAGTGCAACTTCAGCTAAAGGTACAAAAACAATTGATACCTTCTCATTAAGTGGCTTTGGAGATGCTTACGAGGCCGCTAAAAAAAAATGTAATTTCATTTAAAAATGAAAAAAAAAATTAGAAAAATTGTTTTAGCTTATTCTGGGGGATTAGATACTTCTGTAATTTTACGTTGGTTACAAGAAAAATACCATGCAGAAGTTATTGCTTACACTGCAGATCTTGGACAAGAAATAGATAGAAAAAAAATAATTAGAAATGCTAAAAATCTTGGCGTTAAAAATATTATTATTGAAGACCTAAAAGATGTTTTTGTAAAAGATTATATTTTTCCAATGATTAGAGGAAATGCTTTATATGAAGGCATTTATTTGCTTGGCACTTCTATCGCTCGACCCCTTATTGCAAAACGCCAAATTGAAGTTGCAAGAAGATTTAAAGCAGATGCTGTATCTCATGGATCTACGGGTAAAGGGAATGATCAAGTAAGATTTGAACTAGGCTACTACTATTTTAATCCAAAAATTAAAATTATTGCCCCATGGCGTGATTGGGACTTTGCATCAAGAAGCGATCTAATTAAATATGCTAAGAAAAATAATATTCCTGTACCAAGTGATAAAAAAGGAGCTCCACCATTTTCTGTAGATGATAATTTATTTCATACCTCAACCGAGGGTAAAATCTTAGAAGACCCATCAAAGCAAGCTCCTGAATTTATTTTCCAAAGAACAGTTTCTCCTGAGAAAGCTCCAAATAAACCATCCTATGTGACTATTGGTTTTAAAAATGGTGATCCTATTAGTATTAATAATAAGAAATGCTCTCCAAGCAAACTGCTTACCCTTTTAAATAATATTGGTGGGAAAAATGGAGTAGGCAGAGTGGATCTTGTTGAGAATAGATTTATTGGAATAAAATCCCGTGGTGTTTATGAAACGCCTGGTGGAACTATTCTTTTATTTGCTCATAGAGCTATAGAGTCCCTTACCTTGGATAAAGAGACCGCACATAAAAAAGATGCGATCATGTCTAGATTTGCGGAATTAATTTATAATGGATTTTGGTATTCAAATGAAAGATTAAAATTACAAAAGATTATCGATCAAAAGAGATCCAGAGTTCAAGGATCTATTAAGTTAAAAATTTACAAAGGGAATGTAAGTATTGTTTCAAGAATTTCTAACAAGAGTATTTACTCAATGAGAAATGTTTCTTTTGAAGAAAACAAAACTTTTAATAAAAAAAGAGTAGAAAATTTTATTAAAAAGAATGCTCGTTTACTTAGAAAATAATTAATTAATATTCTTAAAAGCTTTTAAGGTATTACTTAAAAGACATGCAATTGTTACAGGACCAACACCTCCTGGAACTGGTGTAATAACTTTTGCTTTTTTAACCACAGATTTAAAATCAACGTCACCTAC
>NZ_JAYQPI010000057.1:0-2986 GCF_038145245.1 Candidatus Allofontibacter sp.
GCAATTGGAATATCTGCATCTTCCTGAAGTTGGGATAATATTTTTTTATCTATCTCATTCATATGATTTTATTCTGATATATTTATCATATTTAAAATAAAATACTAGTTTTAGTCATTAAAAATCTAATTTTTAACTTATTTTTCTGCAAATATTGAATTAAGCAGAAATAAATACTAAATCAGCTGCACATTAAAAATTAACACATAAGGAAATACAAAATGAAATTAATTAAAAAAGTTATTCTACTTTGGGCGCTATTATTTACAGCTCCTGTTGTTGCAGCCCCAAGTGATTTTTTAGTAACTACAGATTGGTTAGAGAAAAATCTTAACAATCCTAAGCTTAGACTAATTGAAGTAAGCGTTGATACTGGAGTATACGAAAGAGGTCACATTCAAGGTGCAGTGAATTTTAAATGGCATACTGATTTAGTAGATCCTGTAAAAAGAGATATCGCTAGTAAAGAAAATTTTGAAAAATTACTTCGTAAAGCAGGCATTAACAATGACAGCACAATTATAATTTATGGTGACAGCAATAACTGGTTTGCTGCATGGGGTGCATGGGTGTTTGATATATATGGAGTAAAAAATGTTAAGTTGCTTGATGGTGGCAGGAAAAAATGGGAAGCAGAAAAAAGACCTTTAACTCCAATTGCAACACAAGTTGCTGCTGGAAATATTAAAGTATCAGATGCTAACAACAATTTACGTGCAAGATTAATTGATGTTGTTGCTGTTGCTAATAAAAAATCTAATACAGCATTAGTCGATATTAGATCTAATGATGAGTACACTGGAAAAGTTATTGCTCCGGCAGGCATTCAAGAATTATCGGTTAGAGCTGGTCATATTCCAGGAGCAGTGAATGTTCCTTGGGGACAAGCTGTAGCAGAAGATGGAACATTTAAATCTGCAGAAGAACTTAAAAAAGTTTACGGTGCAGTTGGAATAGATGGAAAAAAACCAATTATAACATATTGCAGAATTGGAGAACGTTCAAGTCACACTTGGTTTGCGCTTAATAAAATCCTTGGTTACAATGTTAAAAACTATGATGGTTCATGGACAGAGTATGGAAATTCTGTTGGCAATCCAATCGTTAACATGGCGGGAACTGTTTGGGGCGGAAAATAATAACTAGTTAGTGTATTAATTCGCTACTTGTTATCTTTTTAAAATTTAGTAAATTTTCTCTGTTACAAAATAGCGGTACAATTAGTGCCGCTATTTTTTTATTTTAGGAATAAAATGACAAAAATAAATTATCAATTTAATAATAGTATTCCTGCTTTTAAAAATTTTTTAGGAATAATTGTAATTCTTATTATTGCATTCATTTTAAATTCCCAGATTGAAAATCTTCAAGGTGGAATTGCCCTTTCGTTATCTCTATGGCTTGGAATCGCATTTGGCGGAGTTTTACAAAGAAGTAGATTTTGCTTTTATTGTTTAAGCAGAGATTTTATTGAATTAAAAAATGCAAAAGGATTGCTTGGAATTGTTGTTGCTCTTATCATTGGAACATTAGGTTATCATTTAATATTTGGTGCTTTCCTTATTGATCCAATAGCACCTCGACTTCCCCCAAATGCTCATATTGCTCCTGTTAGCTGGGTTTTAGTATTAGGTTCTTTTAGTTTTGGTCTTGGAATGGCCATTGCTGGATCATGTATTAGTGCTCAACTTTATAGACTTGGCGAAGGTCTTTTATCTGCTCTTATTGCATTCATCGGAATTATATTTGGGTTTATTATAGCTTTTTTATGTTGGAATTTTCTTTACCTTAAAGCAATTCAACAGGCTCCTTTAGTTTGGTTCCCTCATTATCTTGGATATAAAGGATCTATTATCTTACAAATTACATTATTAATTTTTTTAGCATTATCACTTTTAAAATTTCATAAAAAACAAAAACAAATAAGTAAAATTCATAAATGGTGGCAAATAAAATGGCCAACGTATGTTGGTGGAATTTTGGTTGCGCTAATTGCAACGATTGCCTTTTTAAGAATATCTCCTTTAGGAGTTACAGCTGAGATTGGTAGTATAGCGCGAACAAGTGCGAACTATTTTAATATTTTACCAACACGCCTTGAGGGTTTAGATACTTTAAGGGGATGTTTAACAATTGTTAAAGAAACATTTTGGTCTAATAACGGTTTATTTATTTTTGGTTTAGTACTTGGGTCTTTTGCGCTTGCAACTTTCTCTGGTGATTTTAAAATTCAAATTCCTAAAGTAAAAGAAAGCATTCGATCTTTTGTTGGTGGAATATTAATGGGTTTTGGTTCTATGATTGCACTTGGTTGCACAGTTGGAACTTTATTATCTGGCATTATGGCAGCTTCATTATCGGGTTGGATATTTTTAATATTTTGTGGAGCTGGTTTGTATTTGGGCTGGCGACTTAGAAAAAAATATAAATTTAATTAAAATTTAGAAATGACTACATCTAGTTTGATAAGTAAAATTGGAAATACTCCTTTAATTTATTTAAAGAAGGCATCAGAAATTTCTGGTTGTAAGATTTATGGTAAAGCAGAATTTTTAAATCCTGGAGAATCTGTAAAAGATAGAGCTGCGCTTTATATTTTAAATGATGCCATTAAAAATGGTAAATTAAAAAAAGGCGGAACTATAGTTGAAGGAACTGCAGGAAATACTGGAATTGGTATTGCAATAATTGCAAAAGAACTTGGCATTAAAACTGTTATTGTTATTCCTGAAACACAATCAAAAGAAAAAAAAGACACTTTAAAAAAGTTGGGAGCTGAACTTATTGAAGTTCCAGCGGTACCGTACGACAATCCAAATAATTATGTAAAATATGCAAAAAAAGTTGCAGATGATGTTGGTGGTTATTGGGGAAACCAATTTGATAATACTATCAATCAATTGGCTCATATTGAAACAACTGCTGAAGAAATCTGGACACAAACAAATGGTGAAGTAGATGGGTTTGTTTGCGCTTCTGGGACGGG
>NZ_JAYQPI010000058.1:0-2922 GCF_038145245.1 Candidatus Allofontibacter sp.
TCTGGACGTTCATTTGCAATATAGCCCATTAATAAACCGCCTGCAGAACCTCCTTGAGCAATAATTTTTTTAGGAGATGTATATTTATCTTCACATAATTTTTCGGCGCAACTTATAAAATCTAAAAAAGTATTTTTTTTATTTAGAAGTTTTCCATTTTCATACCATTCATATCCTTTTTCTTTGCCACCTCGAATATGAGCTATTGCATAGATAATTCCTCTATCAACCAAACTTAATCTATTGGTAGAGAAATTACTTGGTATAGATATTCCATAAGATCCGTATCCATAAAGTAATAAGTGATTATTAGAATCTAATTTAATTCCTTTTTTATAAAGGATTGTAATTGGAATTTTTTCATTATCATGTGCTGTGGCAAATATTTTTTTACAAATATAATCATCTTTATTGTGACCAGAAGGAACTTCTTGAGTTTTTTTTAATTCCTGTTTTTTTGACTTACAGTCATAGTCGAAAATACTTTTTGGTGTGGTAGGAGATGAATATGAGTATCTGAATTTATCTGTTTCATATTCATACCCATGATCTAATGAAAGATTATATGCTTCTTCATCAAAACTAATTTTATGTTGATTCTTATTATTAAGATTTAATATGATTATATTTTCAGAACCTTCAGTCCTTTCTAATCTAACAAGCCAGTCTTTTAATAAGATAAAATCTAAGATTAAATTAATCCTCTCATACGCAATAAATTCTTCCCATTTTTGATAAGATTCTTCATGACTAATCATTATTTTAAAATTTTTTGCATTATCGATATTTGTGTTTATTAAAAAAAATTTTTCATGATGTTCTAAGTCATATTCAATTTTTTTAATTCTTTTTTTAAAAAGAATTGGTGTTGTTTCATTTAATGTTAGATTGATAAAAAGATATTCAGAAGTTTCGTGATCTGCCGTTCTAATAAATAGATATTTTTTTGTTTTTGATAAATTTATAGAACAAAAGAAAGAGGGGTCTTTTTCTTCATAAATTAACAAATCTTTTTCACTATCAGAACCAATTTTGTGTTTAAAAACTTTCGTAGGACGATGATTTTGGTCTAATCCAATATAGAAAATATAGTTATTATCTAAAGACCAAATAATATCGCCAGTGGTATTTTTTATTTCAGGACTTAATATTTCTTTTGTTTCAATGTTTTCAATAAATATTGAAAAGTATTCAGAGCCGTTAGTATCAATATTATAGGCTACATGTTTATGATTATGACTATGTGATATAGCCGCTACATTAAAGTAAGAATGTGTTTTAGATTTTTTTTCACAATCTAAAATAATTTCTTCAAAATTATTTTTAATATTTTTTCTATAATAAATTGGGTATTCGCTATTTTTGTTATATTTATAAGCATAAAAATAATCCCCATCTTTTTTTGGAACAGAATTATCCTCATTTTTGATTTTAGATTTTAATTCTTCAAAAATTTTTTTTTCTATGTCTTTGATATCTTTAAGCTGTTCTTCTTTAAATAAATTTTCTTCATCTAGATATTTTTTAACTGGGGTATTTAATTTATTAGGGTCTAATATTACTTCTTTCCAATTTTTTTGTTTAATCCAGGAATAATTATCAATTAATTCTTCATTATGAATTCTAACTACGTTTAGAATTTTATTTATTTTCGGTATGGACGTATTCATTCAAATCTATATTGATAAAATTTTAATTTTATATATTGATATACATTAATGGTTATTAAAGATTTTTTAGAAATAATAAAATATTTTTTTATTAAAAATAAATTAATAGGTTTTATTTTATTATTTCCTATCATTGTTATGATCTTACTTTTTACTATATGAATAAAAAAAAAATAATTATTTTTTCTTTAATATTTTTAGTTATAATTTTTTTAATTTTTGATTTTTTAACGTATAGAGTTAATAAAATTGTAAAAGATTTACTTATAAACAAAAGTAAAGAATTTTTATGTCAGCAAGTTGTTATTAGTGACATAGATACAAGCATAATGGCATCTTCAATCAAAATTAATAATATTGAAATAAGAAATATAGAGGGATTTAAGGACAAGAACATTGTACAGATAAAAAAAATTCACGTAGATTTTGCATTGTCTAGTATTTTTACTAATAATATTTTTGTTAAAAATATTAGTATAGATGGTGCCAAGGTAAATTATGAGCTTTTAATAGAGAATAAAGGAATAACCGACAATATAGCTACACTTAGAAAATGTGGAAAATCAGAGGATAAAAAAATTCAAGACAAAAATGAAACCAAAAAAGAGAATAGAGACAAAAACAGTAAAACTTTTATAATAAAACAATTAATTATTAACAACGCATCATTAAAAGTAACTTCAGATATTTTAGATATAAATAAGGAGATTGTATTAAGCAATATGACTTTTAATAACGTAGGTAATCAAGAAAGTGCAAATAAATTTAAAGACGTTTTAAAAATGATTTTTGATAATATTTTATTAAGTATTAATAATGAAATTATACAAGGAGATGTAAAAAATAAAATTAAAAATAAATTAAAAATTATTAAAAATAAATTATCACCAGAATCTTTGAAAAAATTAGAAAGAACTTTTAGATAAATTTTTTAACTACATTTAATACCTGATTAACTGTTATTTGGTTCATGGCCATAGAATTATGGCTTACAGTTTTGAAGTTTTCAGGAATAATTGGTGTAATATTTTTAGTGTAGTTCGCATAAGATAATGGTGTATCTCCAAAAAGACCTATGGCCGGAATATTTAAGCCGGCGCTTAAATGCATGAAGCCAGTATCATTACCTATATATAATTTGCTAGAATTAATAATTGGCATTATTTCCTCGATACTTAGAGAACATAAGGATTCTATTCTATTATCTTTCACTTCATTAATAATTTTATTTGCGATTTGATTTTCAATTTCA
>NZ_JAYQPI010000059.1:0-2791 GCF_038145245.1 Candidatus Allofontibacter sp.
GTTAAATTTTCAAACATTTTTTTTCTCCAGCAGCAATCGCACTAGTGGGCGAATATCGCTGACTAGTGTTGATCTCCTTCATTAGAAGGACACCACAAAACCTGCTTATTTTTGTGGAAAATTTTATTAAAAGTATATTTTACTATTTTAAAAGTCAATAATTGAGAATATTTGTAGCATACAACAGCAAAACAGATGAACGAAATACAAGCTTATAAAATGGACGGTCTGGGTAATGATTTTATCATTATTGATAGAAGAAAAGATAAAATCAATCTTTCAAAACAACAAATTATAAATATTGCTGACAGAAAAAAAGGTCCAGGTTGCGATCAAATTATTATTATAGATAAAGATAAAGAAAAAAAATCAAATGCCAAAATAACTTTTTATAATTCTGATGGTGGAGAAACAGGAGCGTGCGGAAATGGCTCTAGATGTATTTCATACTTTCTAATGAATGAAAAAAAATTAAAAAAAACAAAAATTAATACTGAAAGCGGAATTTTAAAAGCAAAACTAACTGGAAAAACTGAGGTCTCTGTTGATATGGGAATACCAAACTTTGAGTGGAAAAAAATTCCCTTAGTAAAAAAAATGAATCATTCAAAAGTAAAAGTTAAGACCAAACATTTTGGAATTCTTTCAGGATATACTTTAAGTGTGGGCAATCCTCATATTATTTTCTTTAAAGATATAACATTTGAATTACTTAAAAAAATTGGTCCACAAATTGAACATCATGAATTTTTTCCAGAAAGATGTAATGTTACATTTGCACAAGTAATGAATAAAAAAAATATCTCTGTTAAAGTTTGGGAAAGAGGAGCGGGCTTAACACTTGCTTGCGGTACTGCTGCTTGTGCTACTGCTGTAGCTGCGAGTAAATTAGGTTTAGCGGGTAAAAAAGTTAATATTCATTTTAAAAACGGTACACTTCATATCGAATGGACAAAAGACAAACATATTATAATGACCGGATCTGTTTCAAATATTAATAATATTAGTCTTAAAATATAATTTTTAATGAATTTTTTTAAAAAGCTTCAAGAAAGTTTAAAAAAAACTTCTGAAAAATTTACCAAAGGAATTGATGAAGTTTTTAATAAATCAAAACCACAGGCAGAAATTCTTCAGGACATAGAAGATATTCTTATTCAAGCAGATGTCGGCATTAATTTTGTAGAAGAATTTAGAAAAAATATTGCCAATAAAAAGTACAGTAAAGAAGAATTGACCAAAGAAAATTTTTTTAAAGCTATTGCAAATGAAATTGAACAAATTTTAATTCCTTTGCAAAAAGATTTTTTTACACAAAAACATAATAAACCTGCTGTTATATTAATCTGCGGTGTAAACGGTGTTGGTAAAACAACGACCATTGGCAAACTATGCAAAAAACTCAAAGCTCAAGGAAACAAAATTATTGTTGGAGCAGCAGACACTTTTAGAGCGGCCGCGATTGATCAATTAGAACTTTGGTGCAAAAAAATTAATGTAGAGATAGTAAAATCAAATATTGGCTCAGATCCAGCTTCCGTTGCATTCAAAAGTTTTGAATATGCAAAACAAAGTAACGCAGATTATTGCGTGATTGATACTGCTGGAAGACTGCAGAATAAAAAGAACTTAATGGAAGAATTCTCTAAAATTATTCGAGTTTTAAAAAAGGTGGACGGAGATGCTCCCCATGAAACTATTTTAGTCCTTGATGCAACAACTGGACAAAATGCAATTAATCAAATTGAAGAATTTAAAAAAATTACCCCTATCTCTGGAATTATTATGACTAAACTAGATGGCACGGCAAAAGGCGGAATTCTTGTTGCAATTGCAAAGCAATTTCAAATTCCGATTTATGCAATTGGAGTTGGTGAAAAAGAAGAAGATTTGGATAACTTTGTTGCAAAAGACTTTGTTCAAGCTTTTACTAAGAACTAATTTAGAGTTTTTATAAATTTCTGCAATTCCAACTTCAGTTCAGAATTATAAGTCATCATATGACGATCAAATTGTGGAAAGTATGCATATTTTTTTGACTGAACCTCATTAAATAATTTTTTTCCCATAGCAATAGGTATTATTATATCAGCTCCACCATGCATTATAAGAATAGGTGAATTAATATTTTTAATTTTTTTTAAAGTTAAATATTTATCTTTTAATATTAGATCCACAGGTAAATAAGGATAATAAATTTTTGCAGCATCAACTATAGAAGTGTAGGGAGACTCTAAAATAATTCCTGCAAACTTTTGATTTTGACCAACCTCAACTGCAACGCCTGTGCCTAAAGATTCCCCGTACAAAATAATTTTATTTTTTGTAATATTATTTTTTTCCAACCATTCAATAGCGCTTTTAGCATCATTATATAATCCTTGTTCCGTTGGACTTCCCTTATTGCCACTAAATCCACGCCAAGAAATTATCAAATAATTTAAATTTAAATTTTTTAATTCATTTAATTTATAGATTCTATTCCCAAGTTCTCCTGCATTGCCATGAAAAAATAATACTGTGTATTTATTGTTAGGATTTTTATAAAACCACGATTTTAAAGTAATGCCCTCTGTTGAAGGTACAAATATTTCTTTAATTTCAATATTTAACTTTTCTCCACGTAAATAATTGTTTTTATAAGGATGGTATAAAAAATTTCTTTGGAAAACATACATATAAGTGCAAATAGAAACATAAAGAATAGTTAAAGATAAAAAGACGTATAAAAAAATTCGTCTTAATTTCATTATCTGCTGAGTGCTTTTATAAATAAATATAAAGCGCTATG
>NZ_JAYQPI010000060.1:0-2642 GCF_038145245.1 Candidatus Allofontibacter sp.
CCTATTAATTCTTTAATTTGGCTTCTTAATGAAATAAAAAAAAATAATATGGTATTAAGTTTTGATTTTTGGGTAACCACAGGTTCCTCAACTCCTATTATTCCTATTAAAAAAGGCGATCTTTTCTCTGGAAGCATTAAAGGTCTTGGAAACGTATCTTTAAAAATAAATTAAATCTTTCTAACGCTCATTTTTCTTGAAAGATAAATTAATAAAATTGTTATTATAGAAAAAAATATTGTAAAAAAATCTAAAGTCTCTCCTAATAAAATAATTGAAAAAAAGAATGTCAAAAAAGGCATAAAAAGTTGTATTTGACTTACACGAACTGCTCCGCCTAAATCTAATGCTTTGTACCAAGCAAAAAAACCTATCCATTGGGAAAATAATGCAGCATACAAAAATCCTATCCAAGAAATAGTTGGAATTTCTTTTACTGGGAAATAGTAAATTGCAAGAACAAGATGGAATGGCATTGCTAAAGTTAAGGCCCAAGAAATAACATCGACTGAACCCATTATTTTTGTAAGTTTTGCACCAAAAACATAACCAGTTGCACCAGCTATTACTGAAATAAAAAATAAAATATCAGAATATGAAAATTCTATAATTTGATTATCAGTCTGACCATGAAGTAAAGTGTAAATAATAACGACAACGCATCCAATAATTGCACAAATCCAAAATCCCAATGAGGCTTTTTGTTTAAAATAAAATGAAGCAAATACAGCAGTCATTAACGGCATTAAGGTTAAAATTACTGCTGCATGAGTTGATGTAGAATGAATTAATCCTAAGGAGAGAAATAAAGGAAAGCCTACTGATAAACTTAAAGCAACAATCGAAATATTCAAAATATATTTAACGCTTGGTATTTTTTTTTTAAAAAAAAATAAATACATTAAAGACATTATTCCAGCTAATGTTGATCTTCCAAAAGTTATAAACTCTGGTGTTAGAGCATTATTATCAAGACCTAGCGCTATCTTTGTTGCGGGTGGTGTTAGAGAGAATATTAAAATGCCAATAAATCCAAATATAAAACCTTTGTTTTCATTACTTAATTTCTTATAATTTTTAATCACAAAAAAATTTAAATTAGTTAACTAGCTTTTTTTAGATCTTGTCTTTCTCTCTCAAATAATAAAGCTAAACGATCAATCATATAATCAGAAGCTTCAAAAACATTTTTTGGATTAAACATTTTAGTTTCGGTTGAATCTGTTTTATCTTCTACTGAAATATCATTAACCAAACGTTCCGATGCATTTTCTCCCTTGATATAAAGCAAAAATAAATAATCGTTATCAGGTGTGTCTTGATTTTTTATAAAACACTCGCCATTTTCAGCAATATTATCAATAAAAGCTAATGGCGCTCTTTTTTTGGTTAAATATCTTTTATTAACTTGAAACACGATTGATTTCATATTTCTAGAATACTTTTCTAATCTATCAACAACTTGTTGTTTAATCTCATTATCTCTCTTTTGTGCATCTAATATTGCCCTAGCCTCTTCTCTTGTTCTTCTTTGGGCATCAAGTTCAGCTAATTTTGCTTCTCTTCTTTTAAGTTTAATTTCCTGAATTTTTTCTCTAAAAATTTTTAAACGTTCTTCAATAGATCTTAGTTGATTTCTTAATTGATATATTTTTTCTTTTTCTTGTCTTTTATGATCTTTAAGTTGTAAATCTAATCTTCTTTCAAGTGCTTTTTGTTCAAAGATAATTTTTTTTTCTAAAGCTTTTTGTTCTCTTTCTAGATTACGAAGCTCTATTTGTTTCGCTTTAAGTAATTGCTTATTAAATTGAAATTTCTGTTTTTTAAGTTCATTAATCTCACGTAAATTTTTCTTTTTTAATAATTGGAGTTCACGCTTTCTTTGAATGGCTTGTTGCTTAATAAACTTAATTTGTTTTTTTTGTATACTTTCTTTCCAAGTAAGAATTTTATTTTGAAAATAAGACTTTAAACCAAAAAAATTAATAAACCGATCTTTAATATAGCGGCCAAATTTATCTAAAAGATTATTTTTGTATTTTGATATTTTTTTAATCTTTAATTTTTTTTTCTTAACTCTTATATTCTTTATTTTTTTTAAAGATTTTGTAATTTTCTTATTTATTTTCTTATTTTTTTTTAAATAGATTTTTTTTTTAATTTTATTGTTTTTTAATTTTTTTATTTTTTTCTTATAAATCTTTGTTTTCTTTAAAGATCGTTTTATACTTTTTTTGAATTTAATTTCTTTTTTTAAAGCCGGTTTATTTTTTTTGATTAATTTTTTATTAAATACCTTTTTGACTACTTTCTTTTTGATTATACTTTTGATTTTTTTAAATGACTTTTTTTTATTTTTTTTCTTGGTTTTCATCACTAATAAACAAAAATATTATGTCAAATAAGGATAAATTATAACTAACATTAAAATGAAAAAATAATAGATAATTAATTATCTAAAAAAAATTTACATCTTTAAGATCTTTTACTAAATTAGATCTTTGCTTATCACTCAAAGCAACCAAAGGTGGTCTAATATTTAACCAGTTATTATCTTCTTTAATCTTTGTAGCTTTTAAAGCTGCAATAACGGGATATTTTTCAAAAACATCTCTAACGATTTTTATTTTTTTATTAATTGA
>NZ_JAYQPI010000061.1:0-2508 GCF_038145245.1 Candidatus Allofontibacter sp.
ATTTCTTTTGGAAAAATTCATCCAGTTACACAAGTCATTGATGAAGTAACAGCTATTTTTGGAGAGATAGGATTTTCAGTAGCAGAGGGACCGGATGTTGAAAATGAATATAATAATTTTACGGCATTAAATACTCCACCTCATCATCCAGCAAGGGACATGCACGACACTTTTTATCTAGGTCAAGATAAAGAAATTTTATTAAGGACCCATACTTCGCCAGTACAAATAAGAACTATGTTGTCAGGAAAGCCACCATTCAAAATTATTGCACCTGGAAGAACTTATAGATGCGATAGTGATCAAACTCATACTCCTATGTTTCATCAAGTTGAGGGTTTGCATATAGATAAAAATGTAAACATGGGGCATTTAAAAGGAGTTCTTGATTATTTTATTAGAAAGTTTTTTGAAGTGGATAAAATTAAGATGAGATTTAGACCTAGCCATTTTCCTTTCACTGAACCATCAGCAGAGGTTGATATTGGCTATGAGTTAAAAGATGGAAGAATTGTTATAGGAGAAGGAGATAAATGGCTTGAAATATTAGGTTGTGGGATGGTTCATCCTAATGTTTTAAAAAATTGCAAAGTAAACACTTCAATCTATCAGGGCTATGCTTTTGGTATCGGAATTGATCGATTGGCTATGCTTAAATATGGAATAAATGATCTAAGATCTTTTTTTGAAACAGATGTTAGATGGTTAGAACATTATGGATTTGATCCATTAGATATACCTGCAAATTATAGAGGCTTTAGCAGATGAAAATAACTTCTTCTTGGTTAAAAGATCATCTAAAAACGAGTGCAAATGTTGAAAGAATTGTTTCAACTTTAAATAATATAGGACTTGAAGTTGAAAACGTAGGAACAGCAGAAAAAAATAATTTTTTTTTAGTAGCAAAAATTATTAAAGCAGAAAAACATCCAAATGCTGATAAATTAAAATTATGTGACGTTGATATTGGATCTGGAAAAATATTAAAAGTTGTTTGTGGAGCTTCCAATGCGAGAGATGGTTTATTAACTGTGTATGCAGCACCAGGAGCCGTTATTCCAAAAAATCAACTTAAGATTAAAGTTACTAATATTAGAGGAATCGATTCTTATGGAATGCTTTGTTCAGAATCTGAATTAGGTTTATCAGATGAAAGTGAAGGTATTACTGAGTTAGATTCAAAAAAATTTAAAGTAGGGATTAGTTATTTTAAAAACAATAGCGAGCCTGCAATTGATATATCTATAACTCCTAATAGATCTGATTGTTTAGGCGTAAGAGGTATTGCAAGAGATTTATCAACGGCGGGCCTTGGAAAATTAATTGATTTGGAAGAAATTAAATTAAAAACTAATATTAAAAATCCATTCAAAGTTATTATCCAATCTAATTCTGGATGTTCTTCATTTGCATACTGCTACATGGAGGGAATTAAAAATACTGAAAGTCCTAAATGGTTAAAAGATAAATTAATATCAATTGGAATGAATCCAATTTCAACTGTTGTTGATATTACAAATTACATTATGCTTGATTTGAATAGACCTCTACATGCGTACGATGCTGAAAAAATTGATGAAAAAGTTATTTTGCGTTCATCAAAAAAAGGAGAAAAGTTTTTAGCTTTAGATAATAATAATTATTCATTAGAAGAAGGCGCATGTCTAATTACTAATGAGAAAGAAATTCTTGGTTTAGGAGGTATAATTGGAGGAGAAAGTTCTTCAATCTCTCTAAATACTAAAAATATTTTGTTAGAGTCAGCTTTATTTGATCCGGTTAAAATATCAAAGATTGCAAAAAAATTAGGGATTAATTCTGATGCTAAATTTAGATTTGAAAGAGGAGTTGATCCTAACATTATGGAATATGGATTAAAGCTTGCCGCAAAAATTATTAATAAATTATGTGGAGGAAAAATAAGTAACGTGATTATTTCTGGAAATTGCAATTTTAAGAATAAAAGAATTAAATTTAATTCAGATAAATTTGAAAGAATTATAGGTAGTAAAATTTCATCAGCAGAAATTAAAAAAATTTTAAATAATTTAGGATTTAAATTTAAAGAAAGTAAAAATATATATTCAATAACTATTCCAACTTGGCGTCCTGATATTAATGAGGAAGTTGATATAGTTGAGGAGTTAATAAGAATTAGAGGTTATGATAAAATTCAGCTTATTAAGCCTGAGGTGGATAGCTCAAAAGATATTTTAACTGGCAAACAAAAGTTACGTCGATTTGCGCAAAGGTCTATAGCTAATAAGGGTTATATGGAGACGGTTACTTATTCTTTTACAAATTCAAAAATTGACTCATTATTTGGTTTACATAACAAAAATTTATTAATTACCAATCCAATTTCTAATGATTTAGATACTTTAAGATCTTCTATTTTTTCAAATCTTTTAATTCATATAAAAAATAATATTCATAGAAATTTTGAAGATCAAAAAATATTTGAATGTGGACCAGTATTTTTTGGTTCAAAACCTGAAGAGCAAATAG
>NZ_JAYQPI010000062.1:0-2481 GCF_038145245.1 Candidatus Allofontibacter sp.
AAACCTTTAGAGCACGGTGCTGCAATTGTTATGCACTCCTTAACTAAATTTATTGGTGGCCACGGAAATTCAATCGGAGGAATTATTGTTGATGGTGGAAATTTTAATTGGACTGCAAATAAAAAAAGACAACCATTTTATAATGAGCCTGACCCTTCTTACGGTGGAGCAGTTTGGGGAGAAGTCGTTCCACAATTAACGGGAGCTAATATTCCATTTATTATAAGAGCGCGAGTTGTTTTGTTAAGAGATTTAGGAGCGCCGTTATCGCCATTTAATGCGTGGCAAATAATTCAAGGATTAGAAACGTTAGCTCTGCGTATGAAGCAACATTGTTCTAATGCTGAAAAAGTTGTTTCATATTTAACCAAACACAGCAAAGTTCAAAAAGTTATTTATCCAAGTTTATATGACGGCGAAGTGGGAAGTCGTGCTAAGAGATATTTAAATGGTGGCTTTGGAGCTTTGTGTGGCATTGAGTTAAAAGGAGGTGTTGATGCCGGTAAGAAATTTATTAATGCTCTAAAACTTTTATATCACGTTGCAAATATTGGTGATGCAAGAAGTCTTGCTATTCATCCAGCCTCTACAACGCATTCTCAGCTTTCTCCTGATGAGCAATTAAAAGCGGGAGTTACGCCTGGATATGTAAGATTATCAATTGGAATTGAACATCCAGATGATATTTTAGCTGATATTGATCAGGCACTTAAAACTATTTAGATTAATTTAGAATTAATCTTTACTGTATTTGTAAGAGCCTTGTGAATTGGGCATCTATTTGAGATTTCAAATAAACGTGTTTTTTGCTCATCGGTTAAATTGCCAATAAGCTCAATTTTTCTATCAATTTCACCAGTTTCGCTTCTATTCAATTTGATAATAATTTTATCAAGAGGTATTTTTTTTAAGCGTGCGTACATTCTAAGAGTTATCGAAGTGCAGGATCCAAGGGATGAAAGTAAAAAATCATTAGGACTTAGTCCTTTATCTGTCCCTTCAGGAAAAGATAAGGGTTCATCAGCAAAAAGCTTATGGCCTCTTACTGTTACGCTTTGAACAAAAGGACCAGGCCCAATTTCAGAAACAGTCACTGTGTTGTCTTTTTTAACTTCAGCCATTTAAATTATTTAGATGCTTTAAATTCCTCGTAAGCTGAGTCTAAAAATCCCTTTACGCTTCTTAAAAACTCAGGCTCTTCCAGAAGAAAAGAGTCATGACCATTATTAGTAATAATTTCAACAAAACTCACATCCGCTCCAATTGAATTAAGAGCAATAAGAATTTTTTTACTTTCGGCAGTTGGATATAACCAGTCTGTAGAGAATGAGATTAAACAAAATTTAATTTTTGTATCTTTAAAAGCATTTGCAAGTACACCATTATTTTCTCGATACAAATCGAAATAATCCATTGCCCTAGTTAAATACAAATAACTATTAGCATCAAAGCGATCTACAAATGCATTACCCTGATACTTTAGATAACTTTCAACTTGAAAGTCAGCATCAAAAGTAAATTTAAAATCTCCAGTCTTTTGAAGTTTTCTTCCAAACTTTTCCTGCAATCCTTCCTCAGACAAGTAACTAATGTGACCAGCCATACGTGCTACAGACAAACCCTTTCTCGGATTTTTATTTAATTTTAAATAATCTCCATTAGACCATTCCGGATCAGCCATAATTGCTTGGCGAGATAATTCATTGAATGCAATATTTTGTGCTGAATGACTTGCAGTGCAAGCAATTGGAATTGCAGAATAGGTTCGTCCTGGATTGGATGAACAAAATTGTAAAACTTGCATTCCGCCCATTGAACCTCCTAACACGCATAAAGTTTTTTCGATTTGTAAATGATCTAGTAATAATACTTGCGCATTGACCATGTCCCTTATGGTAACCAAAGGAAAAGTATTCTGGTAAAGTTCTTTCGTTTTAGGATTAATAGAGGTAGGTCCCGAGGTCCCCATGCAACCTCCCAAAACGTTTGCACAAATTATAAAATATTTATTTGTATCAACTGCCTTATCAGGACCAATTGCAGTAACCCACCAACCATCTTTTCCAGTAATAGGATTAATTCCAGTTGCAAATTGATCTCCACTCAAGGCATGAAATACTAAAATGGCATTATCTTTATTTTTATTTAAAGTTCCAAAAGTTTCATAAGCAATTGTAAAGTTATCTAAAATCTGACCCGACTCTAGTTGTAGTGGTTTTTTTATATCAATAGTTTTGACTTTGCTTTTATCAATAATCATTTAATCCAATCCGGACATGGGAGTCCTTTTGATTTTAGAAATTCTCTATTAAATAATTTGCTAGTGTAACGAGTTCCAACGTCACATAAAATTGTAACTATAATCTTATTTGGTCCCATTTTTTTTCCAAGTTCGATTGCACCTGCAACATTTATTCCAGATGAACTGCCAAGACATAATCCATCATCATGTAGTAAATCAAATACAATATTTAAAGCATC
>NZ_JAYQPI010000063.1:0-2441 GCF_038145245.1 Candidatus Allofontibacter sp.
CTTGTATTTGTATTTCGTACTCCACCCGACATACAAAAATTATTTTTTCCAAAATATGAGCAGTCATAATTTAAACTTTGGTTTAAAGAACTATTTTGATAGTTAATTGCACCTTTCAAATGAGAAGCAAGAGCTGATAAAGAGATATCAGTGTCTGAGGGCGAAATATAACTTGGAAATAAAAGATCCCATGTCGTTGTACTTCCATCTTGAAGACTTAAACTCCAACTATATCCGCCGTACGTTCCTGTTTGTGCATCTAAATAACTATTGCTAACTCCGCTAATAACCCCTGCATATTTATTAGCTTTAACAGTTCCACTGCTAATTCCAAAAGTTGTCTTGTGTCCAGCAACACCATCATATGTACTTACAATTGTGGCTGACAATGTGCCAAATGTTGATGCATTATTTCCTAAAATAATATTGTAAGTTTGAGGAAGTCTTCCATTATACATTAAAGATGCTGCCGAATTATTAAGAGTTGTGATTGTTCCTGTATTATTAATGGCTTTTCCACTTCCGCTTATGGTTCCAGTATTTGTTAAAGTGCTTATTGTTCCAGCGTTATCAATTCCATACCAAGTTCCAGAAACTATATTCCCTTGAATTGTTCCTGAGTTAGTAAGTGTAGTGATTGTACTATTTAATGGATTATAAATTCCATATTGACCTGTTCCGCTAATTGTACCTTCATTTGTAATTGTAGTAATTGTTCCACCATTATTATTAATTCCTGTTTGTGAACTTGTAATAGTCCCGCTTGAATTATTAGTTATTGTTCCAATTGTTCCACCGGTGTTAAAAATTCCAGCTGATCCTGCGACTGTTCCGGAATTAACATTTCCTTGAATTGTTCCTGAGTTAGTAATTGTAGTGATTGTTCCTTCATTGAAAATTGCATCACTCCTGGCTCCTGGTGTGCCCGCATGATTGGTGGAGCTAATAATTCCACCTGAGTTATTAGTAATTGTTCCAATAGTTGCTGAGATAGAGTTTTTTTCGTTATCAATTGCACTAAATAAACCAGTAATAGTTCCAGAATTTGTAATAGTAGTTATTGTTCCTGCCTGATTATTCAAAATTGCATAATTACCACTTATAGTTCCGCCTGAATTATTAGTTAATGAATTAACAGTGATGGTTGGTGTAGTTGCTGAACTGTTGGAAAGTTGAATAGCTGCATATGAACTATTACTGGTACTAGTATTGCTTATAGTTCCAGAATTTGTAATTGAAGACAATGAGCTTCCATATAAAAAAAATGCGAAAGTCGAGCTAGAAATTGTTCCATTATTAGCAATGATAGTATTACTTACACCTGCGGTTTCGTGATCAATATAACCTGTTACGGTGTAATTGTTGGTTATTGTTAAATTTGAACTAGTAATATTTATATTTCCTGTGCAATCTCCCGTAGGTGAAGCATTTGCAGTACATGCTGCTAAAGATTTTTTAGTAAATACAATATTTATTAAAAAAAAATTTAATAAAAATACTATTAATAAATATCTAAGTTTCATCACTAATTTTATGGATTTTTATAAATCGCTAAGGATAAAAATGTGAGGTTTATTGGTTTTTTAAAAAAATATCAATAAAATATATGTAGAAATTATACTCATTTATCTTAATTAAAACTTACTAAAATTACTTTAAGTTTTTATTTAAGAAAGTCATGGTTCGAGTCCATGCTAATTTTTTAGCCTCTTCATTGTATTTTAAGTAAGGAAGATTTCGCTGATCTGCTTCTTCATTAGCAAAAGCGTGTTTGGCGTCATATCTAAAGAATTCAAAGTTTACTTTAGCGTCCTTTAATTTCTTCTCTAATTGATCAACGCCACTGATATTAAAAGCATCATCATGGAGTGCCCAATGACCAATTAATGGAATCTTAATTTTACTTGCATCGACTAAATCTAAAGGGGGATACCCATACCAAATCACTGCACAATTTAATTCAGGAACATGAACCGATGAAAGACAAGTTAACGCTCCTCCCATGCAAAAGCCTGTGACTGCAACTTTTTTAGATCCGGTGTTTTTTAAATACTGAACAGCTCCTCGAATATCTTCTTTTGCAGCATCGAGAAAATTAAGATCTGTCATTAAATGCTTTGCTTCATTTTCATCTAAGGCAACTTTACCTTTATACAAATCTGGAACGAGTGCTCGATAACCTGAATTTTTTAAACTATCAGCAACTTTTTTAATCTGATCATTCATCCCCCACCATTCTTGGATGACAACAATTGCAGGTGCATCTTTACTGCCTTCCGTTAAATAACCCTTAGAGGTTTTTCCATCAGGTCTTAGAAATTCAATAATCGATGACATATTTTTTATTTTATCACTGATTTAATGATTTTACTTTGAATTTAATTTTACTAAATATTGAGTGAGAAAAATAGAACCAAGAATAATCACATAGATAACAAAGA
>NZ_JAYQPI010000064.1:0-2346 GCF_038145245.1 Candidatus Allofontibacter sp.
GCAAATTAATTACTAGACCTCTAAGAGATAGAGTCAAAGAGAGTATATTCAATATATTACAGCACTCAAATAAAATTCAGTTTGAATTTAAAAATTCGACAGTTCTAGATCTTTTTTCTGGTTCAGGTTCCTTTGGATTAGAATGTTTATCCAGAGAGGTTGAAAAAGTATTTTTCTTTGAAAAAAACCCTGAAGCTTTTTCCATTTTAAAAAGAAATCTTAATACCTTAAATATACTAAGCGCGAATGCTATTGCTACTAATGAAGACGTTTCTTTAATTCATAATAATAAGTTATTTAATCAAATTAAACCTAATTTAATATTTTTAGACCCACCTTTTAAAATAAAAAATATTGATAATATAATTAATGACTTAAAAAAGATTATTAATAAAAAAAATATATTAGTTATTCATACTAATTCTGAAAATGTTATTAAAAATAACGAACTCGATATTATTGAGGAGAGGATTTATGGAATTTCTAAAATCTACTTTGCAAAACTAAATCTAACTTAATAATGAATAAGTCTCTTTTTTAATTGTTTCCACAGCTGGTTGGTCAAAAGGGTTTAAATTTAGCGCTTTACATAAAATTGCTGCTTCTAACATTGAATAAACAAGTAAAGAAATAAAGCTTTGAATAGGCTTTTTCTGATCAATTAACAATACTCGAAATGGTATTAAATTTTTTTTAAAAACATTTATCGTCGAGTTAAATTGCGCATCAACAATCTTATTTAAAGTATTTTTTTTAAATTTTTGATTAAAGCAATCTTTTATTGGCTGATCAATTTTATTATTGATTGTTTTAATAAAGGTAAAAAATTTATTTCTCTTTCCATCTAAATAAAGCTGCATAATACTATGATTGTCTTTAGGACACTCTGATATAATTGGGGTTAAATCCTTTCCTCTTTTACCAATACTTTCTGCCAATAATTGTTGATGCCAATAACCATAATTTAACAAGTTATGAGAATAAATAAGAGAGACATGTATATCTACTTTAGATTTTGTCATCAAAGTTAATAAAGTAGCTGCATTATTAATTAGATTTTTCTTTAAATTTTTTTTAAGAACAGAATTGATACCTTGAATAATTTTCTTGTAATCAAGATTAAACATTAAAAGACCGGCTTCTGATAAAACGGAATACCGACCACTAAGATTTATATTGTGTTCAAAAAATAAAATATTATTTTTTTTTGCAAAATTAAATAGAATGGTGTTTTTCTCTGAAATAATTATAAAATTTTTAGATATATCTTTCTTTCTTTTTTTAAAATTATCTAAAATAATATTGCAATTTGTTAAAGTTTCTAAAGTTTTTCCAGATTTAGATATAATAAATATGGAAAATTTACTTAGATCTTTTTTAATAAAATCATTAACCATAGATTTATTTAAACTATCTAAAAAATAATAATTCTTATCAAGGCCAAAAAAAGAAGAAAGCATCTTAGCTCCAAGAACAGAACCACCCATTCCTACTATTAAAATATTTTTATGTAATTTTTTTTTAAGACTATTTTTTTTAAAAAAGAGACTTCTCTGGTACTGTTCAGACAATGTATTAAAGAAAAAATTTTCTTTATTATTAAGTAAATCTTTTAATATCTCAGAGCATTTTCTTAAATTATTTTTATAAAACTTTGAATTATTTTTCAAAAAATTGATAGTATTAATTTTCATCAATTTATTTTATTTTTTCAAGAATGCTTTTTTCTAAAGATCCGGAGTCAGTTCCTTTGTTAATTTCTGTATTTTTTTTATCTTTTCCAAGATTCTTATTGAAAATATCTTTTAAATTATCTTTCTCATCTTTTTGATTATTTTGATTCACGGAATCCGGTGGTAACAAATCGAAATTGGGTGGCATAGTTAAAGGATTTCTTTTTTCAATTAAAAATTCATCAGGGGTATCTTTTTTCATACCCAATCCTTTTTGAACACTTTCACATGAGCTTAATAATAAAAATAAAGCAAATAAATGTATAACTTTTTTCATGTTTTCTTTATTTTAAATAGATCAATTATTATTAAACCGATAATACCAATAGTGATAAAAATATCAGCAATATTAAAGGTAAACCAGTGAAAACTCTCATAATGAAAATCTATAAAGTCTGGAACAGAACTATAATAATATCGGTCAAATAAATTTCCTAGCGCTCCTCCTAAAATTATAGAAATAAATACGGATTCTAAATAATTTGGTGTAGTTAACATCCAATAAATTAAAATTAAATTAATAGCAGCTATAATGGTTGAAATAATTGAATAAAAAATATTAGGTTCAATCTGCAAAATTCCAAAACCAATTCCACTATTCCATACTAAAGAA
>NZ_JAYQPI010000065.1:0-2346 GCF_038145245.1 Candidatus Allofontibacter sp.
TTCTTTAGTATGGAATAGTGGAATTGGTTTTGGAATTTTGCAGATTGAACCTAATATTTTTTATTCAATTATTTCAATTATTATAACTGCTATTAATTTAATTTTAATTTATTGGATGTTAAATTCGTCAAATTATTTAGAGTCTATATTTATTTCTATAATTTTAGGAGGAGCTTTAGGAAATTTATTTGACCGATATTATTATAGTTCTGTTCCAGATTTTATAGATTTTCACTATGAGAGTTTTCACTGGTTTACCTTTAATATTGCTGATATTTTTATTACTATTGGAATTGTTGGATTAATAATAATCGATCTTTTTAAAATAAAAAAAACATGAAAAAATTTATAAATTTATTTTTATTATTTTTATTCTTAAGCTCATGTGAAAATATTCAAAAAGGGCTAGGCATGAAAAAAGATACTCCAGATGAGTTTTTAATTGAAAAAAGAAATCCTTTGAGCATGCCTCCTAATTTCGATTTGTTACCACCTGACTCCGTGAATCAAAGCAATCAAAAAGATGAGAAAGATAATTTAAAAGATGTTTTTAATAAGAATCTTGGAAATGATAAAAAAGATAAAGATAATAAACAAGAAACGGGGTCTGGATCTTTAGAAAAAAGTATTCTTGAAAAAATAAAATAGTTTAATGAAAATTAATTCTTTTAATTTTTTAAAAAATAATTCAACAGTTTATAAAAATAATTTTAGTAAATGCTCTAAGATATTTAAAAACTTAATTAAAAACAAAGAAGATTTTTTTTTAAATACACTTTCTGAGGAGTTTCAAAAAAGTCTTTTCTTAAAAAAAAAAATCCTAAAAGAAAAATTACATAAAAATATATTAATTGTAGGAGTAGGCGGCTCTGTTCTAGGATCTAAAATGCTCTCTTCTTTTTTTGAATTGGATAAGAATTATTATTTTTTAGATAATTTAAATAATTCTGCAGCTATTGATATTATTAAAAAAGATCTAAGCAAATTCTCAATATTTATTATATCTAAATCTGGACAAACTTTAGAAACTTTAACAAATTGCAATATTATTTTAAATAATTTTAAAAAAAGAAAAAAACAAATATCTAAAAATTTTATAATTATTTCAGAGAGAAGTAGTGTTTTATTTAATTTTGCAAAAAAAAATAATATTTTATTTTTTGAACACAATATAAATCTTAGTGGGCGTTATTCTGTTTTATCAGAGGCAGGTCTTTTAATGTTTAATTTTGATTATAAGAAAATTATTCAAGGTATCAATTCTATTCTTAAAAAAGATTTAAAGAAAAATTTAATTAATAATGCGGCTACTTTATTAACTTTAATAACAAAATCAAAAATAAATTCACATGTATCTCTTATTTATTCTCATAACTTGTTAAATTATGGTTATTGGCATCAACAATTATTAGCAGAGAGTATCGGTAAGAATGGTAATGATTTCACACCAATAATATCAGAGTGCCCCAAAGACCATCATAGTATCATGCAGCTTTATTTAGATGGAAAGAAAAATAAATTTTTTACATTCTTTAAAACAATCAATAATAAAACTGACCAGCCAATTAAAGATTATTTTGATCAGAAATTAAAAAAAAACTCTTTAAATAATATTGTTGATGCACAATTTAATGCAACGATAAAAGTTTTTAAAAAGAATTTGATACCATTTCGAGTAATATTGATTGATCAAAAAAACCCTATTCAAAGTTTTATTTCTTTACTTGTTTATTCAATGTTAGAAACGGCAATTTTGTGTAAAGCGCTAGACTTAAATCCCTTTAACCAGCCAGCTGTAGAATCAATCAAAAGAGAGACTTATTCTTTATTGAGTTAGATTTAATTTTGCAAAGTAAATTTTAGAAACGCCATAAATTCTCTCTTCAATAACATCGAGTTCTTTATTATTAATATTGTTTTCAGAGTTTGTATGAATAACCAATAAATTTTTTTTGTTAATAATTTTTTTTAAGTCATTTATTATATTATCAATATTTTTTATTTTAAAAGGCGGATCTAAAAATATTAAATTAGGTTTAATTTGATTAAATAATTTATTATTCTGAATTAAAGAAACGTCTTCATTAGTAGCAATAGCATTTGCGCTTAGTATCTTAAGAGTATTAAGATTTTTTTTTAAAATAGAAAAAGCTTCAGAGTTTTTTTCAAAAAAAAATACTTTTTCCGCCTCTCTCGATAAACATTCCAATCCAAAGGAACCTGAGCCAGAAAAAAGATCTAAAACTATAGAATTTTTAAATTCAAACATAATTTTATTTGAGTGCTGTAATATATTGAATATACTCTCTTTGACTCTATCTCTTAGAGGTCTAGTAATTAATTTGC
>NZ_JAYQPI010000066.1:0-2316 GCF_038145245.1 Candidatus Allofontibacter sp.
TTATCTAAAATAATATTTTGTGATCTTTTAACAGCAATTCCTTTAATATTTGATTTAATACAATTTTTGACAGTATCTACACCAATCGTTGGTAGATCTACTCTTAAATCTTGTTTTGTATTTGGAAATTTTACTAATATAGATTTATTTTTAAGTTTTAATTTTTTTGATAAATACGATGACCTTTTAATAATTTCATCTGTTCCCTCAGGACCTTCAATTGCAAGCACAAAACCATCATTTATCACTACAGACTGTCCAATATCAAACTTACTTAAAGATTTAACTAAAGAAATTCCCTTAGAAATACTTTCTTTATCTAAATTATTAATTTTAACATTATTTATAGATTTATCCTTGAATACTAATTCTGGGGTAAATTTCATACTATTTAAGACCTTAATTTTATGTTCTTTAAAAATTTTAATTATTTCTCTTAAAATATTACTATCTCCTTTTTTAAAAGCAGAAAACAATCTAGGAAGATAAAAAAGAGCTTTTCTATCAAATTTTAAAAGGGAAATTTCCGGTCTTTTAACTTTACCAATAAAAATAATATTTTTACAATTATTTTTTTTTAGTATCGCTATAGCCTTTCCAAGTTCCGTTATTTTTAATCCATATGAATTATTATATTTTTTGTAATAATTAGACTTAGTTAAATCTAGAATTAAAAATTTTTTATTTTTTTTTAGTAATTTATTTATTATAAATTTAGGTAAATTAGATTCCCCAACAATTAAACCAAGCATTTATTTTAAAGGTCTACAAATTGGTCTTTTTTCACTTTTCTCGAGAAAAGTTATAACTTCTGATACTGTCTTAAAATTAGAATATTTTTTAGCATCTTCTATTCCATTTTTCAAAAGAGTGTTTGAAAAAATTAATTTTACAGCATTATTTAATACATTTATTTCTTCAGAAGAATATCCAGCTCTTTTAAGTCCTATTATATTAATTCCATCTAAATGTGATCTATTGCCAGTCACTAAACCGTAGGGAATTACATCCTTTTCAACACCTGTCATGCCGCCAATCATCGCAAATTTACCAATCCGAGTAAATTGTTGAACTGCAGAGTTGCCGCCAATTATAACATTATCATCAATTTCAACATGACCAGCTATTGCAACATTATTTGCAATAATAACATTATTTCCAATTTGGCAATCATGTGCAATATGAGATGAAATCATAAATAAACAATTATCACCAATTTTTGTAACTCCACCTCCATGATCTGTGCCTGGATTTATTGTAACATATTCTCTAATTTTATTTTTTTTTCCAATTATTAATTTTGTTTTTTCTCCTTTAAACTTTAAATCTTGGGGTGTGCTACCTATAGAAGCAAATGAATAAATTTCACAATCATCAGATATATAGGTATCTCCGGTTATAACCACATGAGATAATATTTTTACATTATTACCAATTTTAACTTCTTTGCCAATAATACTATAAGGACCAACTTTTACCGAAGATTCTATTTTAGAATCTTTATCAATAATTGCCTTATCGCTTATCATTAATCTTTTCTATCAACTATAGTTGCCATCCACTCTGAATCAGCCATAATTTGATCATTTACCATTGCAACTCCTTTATACTTCCAAACTTTTCCTTTTGATCTTATAGCTTCAACTTTTAATCTTAATTCGCATTCAGGCATCACAGGATTTCTAAATTTTGCATTATTAACTGTCATTAAATAAACTAATTTATTTTTAACAATTTCTGGATCTAAACTATAAGCAGTCAATGCTGCGGCACTTTGACCAAAAGCTTCAACTATTAAAACTCCTGGCATTACTGGTTGCCCTGGAAAATGACCATTAAAAAAAAAATCTGTCTTTTTAATATTCATTACTCCTGTTGCAGAAATCATCGGAATAATATCAATAAGTTTATCAATTAATAAAAATGGTTTTCTATGTGGTATTAAATTTTCAATTTCCTCCCTATTTATTTCTTTTTTTAAATTCATTGTTTTTTACTAGTTAAAAATTCCCTTATACTTTTAGCTGGATAACCCATAACAACTTGATTGTCTGCAATATCAGCAACAACACCACTCTTTCCACCTATTTTTACATTATTGCCTATAGATAAATGACCTGAAATTCCAGTCTGACCACCAATTTTAACATTATTTCCTATAATAGTGCTACCGGCTATTCCCGATTGAGCAGCTATCATGCAATAATTTCCAATTTTTACATTATGTGCAATTTGAACTTGGTTATCTATAGAGGTAAATTCGCCAATAACAGTATCAGTCAAAGAACCTCTATCAATTGTACAAAAAGAACCTAT
>NZ_JAYQPI010000067.1:0-2300 GCF_038145245.1 Candidatus Allofontibacter sp.
GGGCGATTAGCTCAGTTGGTAGAGCATCTCGTTTACACCGAGAGGGTCGGGAGTTCGAGTCTCTCATCGCCCACCATTAATTTTTTTTAAGGGCATCTAGTTCATTGGTAGAACACTTGCTCGACACGCAAGGGGTGGTAAGTTCGATTCTTACGATGCCCACCATAAATATGGATAAATTGTTTGTTTATGGCAGCTTGATGCCACATCAAAAGAATTTTTTTATTTTAAAAGATATTCCAGGGAATTGGCAAAAGGCATTCATATTCGGTTTTATTAAAAAAATTAAGCTAGAAAAAGATTTTCTATATGATGCAATTATTCTTAATTCTAACAAAAATAAAGTAAATGGTTATTTGTTAACCTCGTATGCTTTAAAAAATTTCTGGAAAAAAATAGATTATTTTGAAAGTGAAAATTACTGCAGATTAAAAACTGATGTATTCATTTTGAATAGACAAAAAACACAAGCTAATCTTTATGTTCTTAAGCAACCTAAATTATAATTTAAAAGACATTTCATATAATTTTCTATATAATATAATTTTAAATTGTGGTGACAGCATAATTATAGCTGCACCGCTTTTTTTGGGGGTGTAGCTCAGCTTGGTTAGAGCGCCTGCCTGTCACGCAGGAGGCCGCGGGTTCGAGTCCCGTCACTCCCGCCAAAATTATAATATAATTATGAGTTCAACTTTTTTTAACTCTTTTGCGGTTTTATTTGTTGCCATAGACGCAGCAGGAATTGGCCCTTTATTTTTATTATTAACTGAAGGGGCTACTAAAGAGCAAAGATTTAAAATTGCAATTAAAGCATCTTTAATTTCATTTATAGTATTAATTGTTTTTGCCTATGGAGGTAAATTTTTTTTTAATTGGATTGGTGTTTCAATAGACTCTTTAAAAATTGCAGGGGGAATAATTTTGTTTATTATTTCAATTGAGATGTTGTTAGACAAAAGAAGATTAAGAAGAGAAGAAAGTGCAAATAAAGTCCTTAGTGAAAAAACTATAGAAGAAATTTCAATTTTTCCACTTGCAATTCCTTTAATTGCAGGACCAGCAGCATTAACTTCAGTTTTACTTTTAGTGAATTCAAGCTCAAAACATCCAGAAAAATTAATTATGGTTTATATAGCTTTGACTGCAGCAATGATTGTAACATTTTTTCACATGATCTTTTCAGCAATCCTTGCAAACTATACTAGCAAGAATATTTTAAATGTATTTTCAAGAGTTATAGCTTTAATCTTGGCATCTCTAGCTATTCAATTTATCGTAGATGGAATAAAATCAAGTTTTGGATTTTAATTTTTTCGTTCAAGTAATCTAAAAATACTCAAAGTGACTGAAACTGCATTTGAAACATTTAAACTTTCAATCTTTTTATTAATCTGAATTTTTACTAGATGATCACAGTTTTCTTTTACTAATCTTCTTAAACCTTCACCTTCAGATCCAAAGACAAAAGCATTTAGCTTACTCCATTTTTGATCCTCTATATTTTCTTTTGCATGACCATCTAATCCATATATCCAATAATTATTTTTTTTAAGAACCTCAAGTGCATTTGAAATATTTGATACAGGGATAATATTTACAAGTTCCATCGCGCCACTTGCACTTTTATACATCATTTTATTTTTTGGATTATAATTTTTTTCTAAAATAATTATAGCGTCAATATTAAATGCGCTACATGTTCTTATTATTGATCCTATGTTTCTTTGGTCTGTAATATCGTCAAGTACAACTACAGTATTATTTGAATTATTTTTATTCTTTAAATATTCTTTTAATTCGATTACAGGAATACTTTCTATTTCAGCAGCAACTCCTTGATGAACGATATTTTCGTTAATAAAAATTTTATCAATTTCTTTTTTATCCTTAATTTCAGATATAATTTTTTTATTAAAATTTTTATGATCAAAATCTTTCTGATTTTCTTGAGTAATAATAACTTTATTTATTTTTCTTTTAGGGTTTTTGATGGCAGATAAAACCGCATGTTTGCCGCCTATCCAAAATGAGCCAGTTTTCATTGATTTAATGCTTATAACTATCTTAATTTGAGCTAAAAATGTATTGCATTAATAATGCTCAATAATTATATTCCGCATAATTTTAAGCTTCAAAATCGCAATAGTGTGATTGTGAAGTTGTGTTGTAAAACTTTCTTTTTTAGAACACTTGAAAGCCACTCATAACAAAACCTCCGTTGTTTTGTGAAAAATTGGAGGGGTGACCGAGTGGTTAAAGGTGACGGTCTGTAAAACCGTTGGCTCCGGCCTACGAAG
>NZ_JAYQPI010000068.1:0-2283 GCF_038145245.1 Candidatus Allofontibacter sp.
ATTAAAGAAAATATTAAAGATATCTTGCTTGGTTTATTTATATTTTCAATTTTTGAGATTAGTTTTACTTTTGTATTTTTTTTATCAGAATTTATAATTTCAGCTTTAAATTCTCCATCTTTAGAATTAAATAGAAAAACATTATCTCCTTCTCTTAATCGCATCACATTCTTTAAATAATGGGCATCTTCTTTTTCTAAAATTAAATCTAAATCTAAGTTTAATTTTTTATCCAAATAAATTCTTACTTTTAAAGACATAACTGTTATTGTAACTAAATTATCTAATTTTTACAAAATGTACCGATTTGCTAATTTATTAAGATTAAATAAACCAATTGGAATTTTTTTACTATTCTGGCCATGCGCTTGGAGTTTAGCGATGACTCAATGGTTTGTTGTTAATAATTATCTATTTATTAAATACTTAATTCTATTTTTTATCGGTTCAATAATTATGAGAAGTGCTGGCTGTGTCTATAATGACATTGTCGATAAAAAAATAGATATCAAAGTTCAAAGAACAAAAAACCGCTTAATAGCTTCAGGAAAAATAAAAATTAAAACTGCATGGCTGGTTATCTTATTGCTTCTAATACCAGCATTTATAATATTATTTCAGTTTAATAATTTTTCTAAAATACTTGGTCTATCCTCTGGACTATTAATTATAACTTACCCTTTTATGAAAAGAATAACATTTTGGCCTCAGTTATTTCTTGGATTTACATTTAATTGGGGTGTATTACTTGGTTGGTCAGTATTCTTTGAAAGTCTAACAATCGAAACTATTATTTTGTATATGGCGGGAATCTTTTGGACTTTAGGATATGATACAATCTATGCATTACAAGATAAGCGTGATGATTTAAAAATTAAAGTCAAATCCACAGCAATTAAATTTAAACATGACATAAAAAATTTTCTATGTTTTTGTTATATCTCATTAATAACTTTTTTGATTGCTTTAGGATTCTTAACAAATAGATCTTTTTTATATTTTATCTTAATAGCAGCTGCAGCCTTGCATTTAGCTTACCAGATATTAATGATTGAAAAAATAAAATCTAATAATAAAGCAAAAATTCAAAAAGTTTTTAATAGCAACAATTCTTTTGGAATCTTAGTGTTTTTAATATTTTTTTTAGAAATCTATAATGCTTAAAGATAATTCTTTTTTAAATAATCTTGGCGAATATTGTATTGATGAATTAAAAAAAATTGGATCAACAGACTCTGAAGTAATAGTGGCCCATTCAATTTCTGAAGACATGTTGCAAAGAAATGGAAAAATTGAAGAAGTCACACGATCTGAAGATATTAGTATTGGTCTAACTGCTTACATCGGACAAAAAAAATCTTCGATCTCAACGTCTAATTTAACCAAAAACAATATCAAACAAGCCGTTGTTAGATGTTACGAAATGGCAAAAAACACTCCCGAGGACAAATATTGTGGCCTTCCAGAAAATAAAAATCTAAGAAAAGATCACATTGATCTAGATTTATTTGATAATTCAATAATCTCTTATGAGACTAAGAAAAGCTATATCTCTGAATGCGAAGCTGAAGCATTGGCTCAAAAAAAAATATTTAATTCTAATGGAGTTTCATTTACCGAGTCTAAATCAAATTTTATACTAAAAAATTCTAATGGTTTTTCTAGTGGAAGAAAGTCATCCATTTTTAGTGTTTCATGTGATGTTCTTGCAAAAGAAGATGAGAGTATGGAGAGAGATTATGAATATTCTTCAAAAAGATTCTTTTGTGATTTAACTAAACCAAGAGTTATTGGAAAAATGGCTGCAGAAAAAGCAAGTGCCAGATTAAATCCGAAAAAAATAAATTCTTTTACAGGACCTGGCATATTTGAACCAAGAGTATCCTCAAGTTTCTTATCTCATTTAATATCGTCCATTTCTGGACATAATTTAGCTAGAAAAGTAAGTTTTATTAAAGGTGATATAGGAGAGATTTTGTTTCAAGAGAATATTAACGTAATTGATGATCCGTTAATCAAAAAAGGTCTGGGGTCGAAAACTTTTGATTCTGAAGGTGTAACTTGTGAAAAATTAAAATTAATAAAAAATGGTAAACTAAATGAAATAATTTTAGACACTTATTCTGGAAAAATGTTATCTAAAAAATCTAATGGAAGGTGTGGTGGAACAACAAATTGTTATTTTGAAAATGGAAAATTAACAAAAACAGACTTAATAAAAGATATTAAAAAAGGAGTTTATATAACTGAATTATTTGGCTCTGGATTTAACAGCGTAACAGG
>NZ_JAYQPI010000069.1:0-2035 GCF_038145245.1 Candidatus Allofontibacter sp.
TCTGCTGCTTTAGGATTAGGTTTTAGATGTGGCTTTTTAGGACTTCTTCATCTTGAAATTATCGTTCAAAGATTAGACCGAGAATATAATTTAAATTTAATTACCACAACTCCAGGAGTTGTTTATAAAATTAATAAACATGATGGCACAGTTATGGATCTACAAAACCCTGCTAATATGCCCGAACCAAATTTTATCAAATCTATTAATGAACCATGGATTAACGCAACTATAATTCTTCCAGAAGAATACTTGGGTTCAATTATGAAATTATGCGAAGAAAAAAGAGGAAAACAAAAAAGTTTAAGTTATTCTGGAAATCGTGCAGTTTTATCTTATGAATTACCATTAAACGAAGTCGTTTTTGATTTTTACGATAAGATCAAATCTATTTCTAGTGGTTATGCAAGTTTTGATTATGAATTGAGCGATTATAGAGAAGGTGATTTGATTAAATTATCCATACTAGTAAACGAAGAAATGGTCGACGCATTGTCTATGATTATCCATAAAGATTTTGCAGTAAGACAAGGAAGATTAATGTGTGAAAGATTAAAAGATTTAATTCCAAGGCATCAATTTCAAATACCAATTCAGGCAGCTATTGGTGGAAAAATTATAGCAAGAGAAACAATATCTGGTTACAGAAAAGATGTTATCAGTAGAATTCATGGTGGAGGAGCGAGAGATAGAAAGAAAAAACTTTTAGAAAAGCAAAAAAAAGGAAAAGCCAGAATGAGGCAATTTGGTAGCGTTGATATACCTCAAGAAGCATTTATCGAAGTATTAAAGATAAATAAAAACGAATAGGAGAGATGGCCGAGTGGTTGAAGGCGCCCGCTTGGAAAGCGTGTATACTGTTAAAGGTATCAAGGGTTCGAATCCCTTTCTCTCCGCCAAAAATAATTTTAGATAATCTCGTAAAATTTCTTTAATAAATTTATTATTCTGTGGTCTGAAGCCATTGTTGGATTAATTTTATTTGTGGTATAGGCAATTCCCACTCCAATCACAGGATCGGCAAAACCTAAAGATCCGCCCCATCCATTATGACCAAAAGATTCTTTATTCTTTCCAAACAACCATCCACCTCGAAGTATTAAGCCAACATCTGACCATCTAATTGGTAGCATTAAACTTTCATCAATTCTATTAACACTCTCAATTAGGCATTTTTTAATTGAAGATTTTGATATTAAAATATTTTTTTCTAATATTAAATCATTTACAAAAATATCATAAATTTTAGCAATAGATTTTGCGTTACCATGACCATTCATTGAAGGAACCTCAGCAGTTTGCCAATTTTCTTTATTATAAAAATTTAT
Source organism: Candidatus Allofontibacter sp. (assembly GCF_038145245.1). Taxonomy (GTDB): domain Bacteria; phylum Pseudomonadota; class Alphaproteobacteria; order Pelagibacterales; family Pelagibacteraceae; genus Fontibacterium. The sequence goes on from NZ_JAYQPI010000069.1 coordinate 1,329, forward strand.
TTCATGTTCAGGATTATTAAATGCATTAGGTTCTAACGACTCTTTAGTTTCAATTTTATCCTGATAGAGAAAAGCAATATTTGAAAGTTGATTTTTTGGGGTTCCAATAAAAAAATCTATATTTAGTTTCTTTGATAGTAATTCGGAGACTAATTCTCCTAAGCTTTTTTTTGTTGTTTTTTTTATAATTTCACCGATTAAAAATCCGTGAGTTTTTGCATGATAATATGTTTTTTTTCCACTTGGGTGATCTGGTTCTTGTTTTTCTAAAATAGTTATTATTTTATTCCAATCCAAAAGATCTTCTTGTGTAATCTTTTCTTTAAATCTATAGAGCCCGGATTGATGAGATAGAATGTGTTTTAGTTTGATTTCTCTTTTGTTACTTTGTTTAAAGGCGTCCCAATAATAAGAAACAGATCTTTCTAAATCTAAAATGTTTTGATCAATTAGAATTGAAACAATAATTTCGTAAATTCCTTTTGTAGCTGAGAATACATTTACGATAGTATTTTCTTCCCAATTCTTATTATTTTTATTTTGAAAGCCACCATGCAAATCTATTAATGGCTTTCCCTCTTTATAAATTGCAAAAGAAGCTCCTATTTCTTCTTGTTTTAAGAAGTAACTTTCAAATATTTTTTTAACAGGATAGTATTTTTCATCGCAATAACCACTTATCATTTTTAAAATGATAAATTGAAAGC
>NZ_JAYQPI010000070.1:0-1877 GCF_038145245.1 Candidatus Allofontibacter sp.
GCAGCTTTAAAAAACTTACGTCTTGAAGTTTTTTTAGACTCCAATGACGTAACTTCGTCTTTTAGTTTTGTCATTTATTTTCCCTTATTTAGTTAATTAACTATGTACGATTAAAGCAAAAAATTTATAAAGAGTCTCTCATTAAAATAACTAAATATATGCTTAAATTAATCAATAAATCAACTTTAGATTGTATTAATTTTTATCTGTCTTTAAATAAATTTAATAACTATTAAATCCTTAATTCTCATGAATAACGAACTTATCATTTTAGTTAAGATAATTTTAATCGACCTTGTTCTTTCTGCGGACAACGCAATTATTATTGGAATGGCAGCTTCTCAATTTGATAATAGAATCAGAAAAAAGGTTTTAATTTACGGCACAATTGCTGCTGTTGTTTTTAGAATTATATTTGCTGGACTAACAGCTTTTTTATTAAAATTTCACGGTATCAAAACTGCAGGAGCAATCATACTATTTTGGGTAGTTTACAAATTGTATGTCGATATTCTTCAAGAAAAAAACGATAATGAAAATTTACATAAATTTAATATTCAAGAAAGTGAAAAGAGTAAATTAGGAAAGGCAATCTTTACAATTCTACTTGCAGATTTTTCATTAAGTTTAGATAACGTCATAGCTGTAGCAGGAGCTGCTGGTGATCATTATACATTGTTAGTATTTGGTTTAATATTATCGATTGTATTAATGATAACATTAGCAAATTTTATTTCGCTTTATATTAAAAAATATAAGTGGATTGGTTGGCTTGGTTTGTTATCTATTCTATGGGTTGCTTTTGACTTACTTTATCAAGATTATAAACATTTCTTCTTATAAAATTTTAATTCACTTGATCTTTTGGTTTTTTTCCTTGAAAAAAATTCTCTAAATTATCAATAGCCCTGTCTCCCATATCAATTCTAGTTCTAATAGTTGCACTTCCTAAATGAGGAAGTAAAAAAAGATTATTCAACTTTAAATATTCAGAATTAATTTTAGGTTCACCATTATAAACATCGAGGCCTAAAGCAAAAACTTTTCCAATCTTCATCGCTTTAATCATGGCATGATCATCTATAACGTCACCTCTTGCTGCATTCGTAACTACTGCACCATCTGGTAAATAATTTATTGTTTGCTCATTAATTAAATGGGTTGTTTCTTTCGTTGCGGGACAATTTATTGATAAAAATTCACTGTTATTTAGAAACGATTTAATATTGTCGTGATAAATTGCTCCCTCTTCAAGCTGAGTAGATAATCTTGTACGATTATGGTAATGGATTTCCATTCCAAAACCGCGAGCACGTTTAGCAACGGCTCTTCCAATTCTGCCCATACCAAGAATTCCTAATTTTCTATTTGACATTTGTTTGCCTAGTAAAAAATTAGTAGACCAAACCCAAGATTGTTCTTGTGCAAATTTTCTACCCTCATAAGCTCTTCTCGATGCTCCTAGCAAAAGTAAAATTGAAATATCTGCTGTTGAGTCCGTTAAAACTTCTGGCGTATTTGTAACAACTATCCCTTTTTTAGCCGCAATGTCTACGTCAACATTATTATATCCTACCGCATAATTTGCGATAATCTTAACTGTACTTGATAGCTTGTCCAGAATGGCTGCATCAAATTTATTTCCCCCAATACACAAAATTCCATCACAGTCTTTTGAAAGATTTAAAAGCTCTTCACTTGAATAAACTTTGTCCTCTTTATTTAATTTTGTATCAAATAAATTTTGAATACGCTTTTCGTTTTCAGGAAGTAAATTTCTAGTAACTAAGATTTTTTTTCTCATAATGAATTAATTGCTTTTGGTTTTTCGCCTCCTGTATACCAATTTAAAATTTCTATGGTATGAATAATTGGTA
>NZ_JAYQPI010000071.1:0-1531 GCF_038145245.1 Candidatus Allofontibacter sp.
TTTGTAGCTTTTAAAGCTGCAATAACGGGATATTTTTCAAAAACATCTCTAACGATTTTTATTTTTTTATTAATTGACTCTCCTTCTGTTTTGTCAAAAGTATTTATTAATTTTGCAGCCTCAATATTTACGTTAGTAGTTGCACTAATACATCCCGCACAACCAATATGCAGCCCATCATAAAGAAATTTTTCACTGCCTGGATAAACAATAAAATTATTTATCTCTTTATATTTTTTAGTATTTTCGAAATTACCCGAACTGTCTTTTATTCCTGTAATTAGGTCTGAAAATTCTTTTTTAAGTCTTTTCACAAGATCTATAGAAATTGTAACGCCACTTACCTGTGGGATATTATATAAAAAAACTCTAAGATTTGTTGATTTAACAATATTGATAATTTCTTTATAATATTGATAAACGCCTTCATCTGAAACATTTTTATAGTAAAAAGGCGGTAACAATAAAACTGAATATATTTTATTTTCTACTGCAGTTTTGGTCAGCAAAGCTGCATCTACAAAAGAAGTATTTCCAGTTCCTAAAATTATTTTTTCTTTAGGTAAATCACTATTTGCTAATGTTTTAATTAGATTTATTTTTTCAGATACAGAAATTGAATTTGCCTCACCTGTAGTTCCTAATGGCGCCAAGCTAATATTGTTTTTTAATAAAAATTCACAATGAGAAATAAATAATTTTGTATCTATAGTTAAATCCTTTTTAAAAGGAGTTAAAACTGCTGAATAAACTGCTTTTTCCATGATTTGTTTTTTAATTACCTAGGTTTTAGATATTATCTGTAAAAAAACAATAATTTAAAATAAATATCAACAACCGATTATCTATAAAAAATTAATGAATAAAGGACTGATAATTCAGACAAGACCTGGTATTGGAGATTTGTGCATGTTTCTTCCTTATATTCAGCAAATCAAAGATCACAATAAAGATTTTCAATTTACTTTGGTTACTAAAAAAAGAACAGCGGCAAAACAAATATTAAAGTACGAACAGTCAGTTAATCAAATTATTTATTTAGAAGATGAAATCTTAGGAATAACAAAATCAAAAATTAATAACTTTTTTAAAATATTAAATTTTATAAAAAAAAATAATTTTTCAAAAATTTATATTATGCATTTTAGTATATTCTGGTTTTTAGTGGCAAAAATATCAGATATTAAAAAGATTTATAAATATGGAATATTTAAAAAAAATGTAGATATTTATCTAAATGCTTTAGAACAAAATAAGAGATGGCTTCAAGATAGCAATCTGTCTAGTCAAACAAATATAACTTACCCTCAAAACAACAGTAAAAATAATAATCAAATTATTATTGGAATTGGATCTTCTGGTCCAACTAAAAAATGGCCAACAGAAAATTATATTGAGCTCATTAAAAGAATTAATAACAAAAATATTAAATTCTATTTAGCTGGTGGAGATAATGAAATTGAAAATCAAATCGCAAATAAAATTATTAATGAAGTGAAAGATAATAGAATAGAATCCTTATGTTCTCTAA
>NZ_JAYQPI010000072.1:0-1520 GCF_038145245.1 Candidatus Allofontibacter sp.
TTTACCGTTCCACCATATAAATCTGTGGATGCAACAATGTTATCTCCGGCTTTACATAAGTTTTGTATACAAAATGCTGATGCTGCTTGTCCTGATCCTACTGCTAAAGCTGCAATTCCATTTTCTAAAGCAGCTACTCTTTTCTCAAGAACATCAACTGTAGGATTCATAATCCTTGTGTAAATGTTTCCAAATTCTTTTAATGCAAATAAATTTGCTGCGTGGTCTGTATTATTAAATTGATAACTTGTTGTTTGATAAATTGGCACTGCAACTGATGTTGTTGTTGCATCTCTTCTATAATCTCCTCCGTGTAAACCTATAGTTTCGGGGTGTTTGCTTGATGTAGTCATATTTTCTAAATATTAGATTAATAAGGATATAATAAGTCATGAACAGGGCTTAAATCAATGACTATCCTTAATAAAATATTGAGATTTCTCCGGTTATAATTTTACAATTATTAGAACACAAATAAGTCTGAAAATTAAATAAACTTAAACTAAACAACAACCAGATAACTTATGAAAACAATAACTAAAATAGTTCTTACAATGATGATGCTTGGAACTTTTTCATTAGCCCATGCAGACGATAAAAATTATAAAAAAGATCATCCAAAGTGGGGAATGAAAGATCCAATCACTAAAGCTGAATATCTGAAATGGCATGAAGAAATGTTTAACAAAATGGACACTAATAAAGACGGTGTGCTTTCAGTAGAAGAAAGAAAAGCTTTTCATGAAGCTCGTAAAGGAAAGAAAGAAGAAAAATCTAAAAAATAATTAGAATTATTTTAGGGTTACTTTTTTCTATAAAGCAAAATTAAAAGTACGATAATAATAACTAATAAAGCTATAATAATAAGAGCCATATCGTTACTATATCGTACTTTTAATAAATTTTAAAATCTTACACACGCTCTTTATTCAAGATCAATTTCAGCCTATAATTATCTCTATGAATGATTTTAATGATAGAGAAAAAGGGTTTGAACGAAAGTTTACAAACGATCAGGAAGTGCAGTTTAAAATTAATGCAAAAAGAAATAAACTTTTAGCAATCTGGGCTGCTGATATCCTAAAACTAAACGAAGAAAATAAAAAAAATTATATTACTGAAGTTATAAAATCAGATTTTGAAGAGTCTGGTGATGAAGATGTTTTTAGAAAAATAAAAAAAGACTTAGAGGGAAAAAATATTCAGGACAGTGAAATCAGAAAAAAAATGTCTGAATTTTTAGAAGTTGCAAAAAAAGAAATATAAATACAAAAAATGTTTTTATTTTCTAAACTTCAAAGTTTAAATAAAGATATTTCTATTTGTTTTATTGGATGTGGAAAATTTATTTCCATGTTTTTATCTCAATATAATCAACTGCAAAAAATTAAAATTGCAGCAATCGTTGACATAAATATTGGGAAAGCAAAATCTAATTGTAAAAATAGTGGTCTTAGTGAAACAACAATTAATCAAATTCAATTTACTAATTCTTTAGATGAAGCATTAAAAAAAGATAT